>JBBARJ010000224.1:0-6030 GCA_040399825.1 Gemmatimonas sp. | reverse complement strand
GCCGATCCAGTTGGGTATGTTGACCCTGCTGCGGGGCAGCGACCACCGGGGCACCCGAACACGCGAGTCAGAGTGAGAACCGTGGAAGTAGGCATGTGCCTCACGAGACCCCGGCGAGGAGGCTCTCCACATCGATTCTGTCGTACCGGGCATGTGGGCGCCGCACGCCTGTGCGGCCGGCTTCTTGCCCTCACGAGGTGAGAGACAACCTCACCCTGGCCGCGCCTCTACCATGGCTACAGGCTAGGGAAAATATGCTTTACGTATCGCATATGATCGCCTACCGTTCGATGACGATCCTCGACAAGGCGCGCCATGACACGCACAGCAATCCATCCGGGCGAGCAGCTCGCCAAGCACCTGTTTGATCTCGGAATGAGTGCGGCAGAACTCGGCCGCCAGCTCAAGGTGCCGGCCAATCGCATCACCGAAATCCTGAATAAGCAACGCGCCATCACCGGCGACACGGCGCTGCGGCTGGGGCACTTCTTCGGCACGAGCGCTGAGTACTGGCTCAACTTGCAAGCGACCTACGAGCTGCGCCTTGCTGAGCAGAAATCCGGCGCCGACATCAGGAGCCTCCCGACGCTGCAAATGCACAAGAAGAAGCACGACAGTCGTCAAACGGCGACGGCATGAGGCGACGATTTGCTCATGAGCCAATTGCAGCAAACAATCTTTGTGGCACCGCGATTCAACGCGTGCTACGACCGAACCGTAGAACCAAATTGAAGCAAGGGGAATGCGCATGAATGCCGACATTCTTAAGCGCGTAGTCCGTGCCATTTCTGAAGGCGCCCAAACCGATCTCGATCGGCTTGCGGTAAAGATCGTTGAGTCCGAACGCAAGACCGGCCATGTCCGGCTAGCCGATCAATTGGACGCGATCCTCAAGCAGCCGCGCCCGAAGCGGTTGCCGGCGCCGCCGATACCGCGGATCGCCGACATCGAGCGCACGTTGAAGGAGCTGCCGCTCAGCCGTCGGCATGGGGAATCCCTGGCCACGCTGCTGACGACAGACGCCCTTGAGCATCACATGGTGCTGCCGCCGGCCGTTGAAGAGCGCTTCGCGCGGATTGAGTCCGAATACGCCGCCCGCGATCGCCTGCGGACCTTTGGCCTGAAGCCCCGAAAGACGATCCTGCTTTACGGCCCGCCGGGCTGCGGCAAATCACTAGGTGCGAAGCGCCTGGCGTGGAACACCGGCCTGCCGCTGATGAAGGTCCGTTTTGACGTGCTGATCTCGTCGTACTTCGGCGAGTCAGCTACCAACCTGCGCGCGATTTTTATTGCGGCAAAGGAACGCCCCTGCGTACTGCTGCTCGACGAATGCGATTTCATTGCGCGGTCGCGCATCAACTCGAAGGACATCGGCGAAGCTTCGCGGATCGTCAACTCGCTGCTGCAATTGATGGAGGAGTACGACGCGCCAGGCCTGTTGGTGGCGACGACCAATGTGGAGTCGTCGCTCGACCCAGCATTGTTCCGGCGCTTCGACGATGTCTTCATGGTGCCGCTGCCAGGTCCGGTCGAAGTCGAAAGGCTGCTTCGCATGACGCTGGCGACGGTGAAGCTTGCCGAACCCATCAACTGGGCCGCACTCGTTGAGCACTTGACGGGAGCCTCTGCAGCGATGGTAGTCAAGGCGGCCCAAGATGCAGCGAAGGCGGCAGTGCTCAGCGGCAAGCAACTGGTCACGCAAGCGAATCTGCTGCAGGCCATTACCGAACAACGGCGTACCGACGCGGCAGCAAGCGAGGCGTAGCCCATGCCGGGCCAGCACAATTTCGAGTACCTCCCGCTCCTCCGTACCTACAAGGGTCGAGCTCGGCTGCGTGGAGGCGGCAACCCGTCGCCCCAGACAGTCGCCAATCGAACCACCCGGCACATCCACAGCGCAACCCTCGACGCGGCGGCACAAGCCTTCAGTGCCGACTGGCGCCAGCGCAAAGCGCAGCGGCAGGCTGCCGACCCGACACTACCGGAAGTCCCGGCTGGCGTGCCGATCTTGCTGGAGGTCGATCCGAGCCTGGACCTCGATGCGCTGCGCCAATATTTCGCGTTCGAGATCGTCGCCGAACAAGAAGACGGCTTCGTGATCGTCGCGTCGGAAGACATCGACATAGCGACCTTTCGGGACAAGCTGCAGGGCTTCGCGGTGCAGATCCGTGGTTCAGCAACAGTTGCCGAAGTGCATCGGCTACATACGAATGACGCTGATCGGCTCGCCCGCATCCTTTCCGAACACCTGCTGGACATATGGGGGCACATCGGCGATGACGACCCCTACATCGTCGATATCGGCATCGCCTGCACGGGGACGCTCGCCATCCCGGAACGCCCCAAGCGCGGCAAGCGCACCAAGGACGCTGAGTGGGCTGAAAAGGAATACACCTGGTCCGAAAGACGCGCCGCAGCCTATGGCGAGTGGGAAGACCTGCAGTACGAGCGCGAGACCGCCATCAGGCGATTCGTCACGTTCTATCAAGGCGAAATCCTGCACTTGCGCGATGGGGCGGACTTCGAAGCGGGGGTCCTGCCTGACAGCTTCACGGCGCGCGTGCGGATCTCGGGGAAGGGGTTGAAGGACATCGTCCTCAACTACCCATATGTGTTCGAAGTCGTTGAACCTGAGGATATCGCGCTTCCGCAGAATCCTGGCCAGGCCGCGGCGCAGCCGCAGCTAGCCGTTGCACCGGTTGCCCCGGACGCGGACGCGCCTGCAGTCTGCGTCATCGACAGCGGCATCCAGGAGGGGCACCTTCTGCTGCAGCCGGCGGTCGATCAAGCCGCCTCGCATTGCTTCCTGCCCGGCAAGACGGCCACCGACGTAGGTGACTATGTGGCAGGCGGTGGGCACGGTACGCGGGTGGCGGGCGCGGTCTTGTATGGCGAGGAAGTGGCGAAGGCCGGCGCCCCCAAGCTGCCGTTCTGGATTCAGAACGCGCGGGTGCTCGACGACAACAATCGCATGCCTGAAGCAGTCTTCCCGGCCGAAGCGATGCGCACGATCGTCGAGCACTACCACTTCGGCCCACGCACGACCCGGATCTTCAATCACTCGATCAACGCCCACGGTTATTGCCGCGTGCGCTACATGTCATCGTGGGCCGCTGAGATCGACGCGCTGGCGGACGAGCATGACGTGCTGGTCATCCAAAGCGCTGGCAACATTCTGCCCACGGGGCCGGTGCCATACCCCGGCGTTAAAGATCACCTCGTGGCCGGTCGCACCTATCCGGACTACCTCGTCGAACGTGCCGCACGCGTCGCCAATCCTGGCCAGAGCCTGCAGGCGCTCACCGTTGGGTCCGTAGCCTATGACGCCTTCGAGCAGGGCGCCTGGCGCAGCTTTGCCACCGCCCCCGCCTGGCCTTCGGCCTTCTCGCGCTCCGGTCCTGGCATTTGGGACGTGATCAAGCCCGAGGTTGTCGAGTATGGCGGTGACTTCATCCGGACCAACAACCAGCCTCCCGATGTGCAGGGTGGCGGAGGCATCCCGGCAGCCTGCCCTGAATTGGTCCGCGCGACCCTGGCGACGCCAGGCCCCGCCGTCGATCGTGATGCAACAGGCACCTCCTTCGCGGCGCCCAAGGTGGCGCGCATCGCGGCCGAACTACAACGCGTGCTGCCGGCGGAAACCACCTTGCTATACCGCGCCCTCATCGTCCAGTCGGCGCAGTGGCCGGGCTGGGCCGAAGGCGTGCTGACACAAATTCGCACTCCGCCACCTGGGCAAACCAAGGCGCGACGGCAGCAACTGCTCGACCAAGCGCCGAACATCATGCGTAGCCTAGGCTTTGGCGTCCCCGACCTCACGCGGGCGACCACGAACACCGATCACCGAACGACCTACATCACCAGTTCCGAAACGCTGATCCACGCGCTGGAGTGCCACATTTATCAGGTGCCCATTCCGGCGGAACTGCGACGGCCCGCTGACGAGTTTGACATCCGCATTGACGTGACGCTGTCCTACGTGGCGCAGCCGCGACGGACCCGCCGCAATCTGAAGCGCTACCTATCGACGTGGGTTGACTGGATAAGCAGCAAGCTCGGGGAGGGGCTCAACACCTTCCACGATCGCGCGATAAAAGACGAGGAGACCGCAGGCGAGGCGCTGCGCGGGTCGGTTCTGCCCTGGACGCTGCATGAAAGCGACACCTCGGGCTCCGTCCGGGGCAGGCGCCGCAACAGCGGCACGGTGCAGAAGGATTGGGCCATCGTGAAGTCAAACACCTTGCCGGATCACTTCTGCATTGCGGTGCGCGGTCATCAAGGCTGGAGCAACGATCCTGACACGACCGCCCGCTACGCGCTGGCGGTCACGTTCGAGATCGTCGGCCAAGAGATCAGCATCCACGACCCACTGCGCACGGCAGTCCTCGAACTGCAAACGCAGATCGAGGCTGAGCTTGAAGTCGAAGCCGAGGCTGAAGTCGAGGTGGAAGGCGAGACGTAGATACGGCTGAGGGAACCATGGCTGGTGAAGCCCGCTGCCTTACGACCACCTTTGGGCGCGCTCCATCGTGTACTTCGTACAGCGGCTGTGGTTCGAGTCTGCGAGTCCCAGCGATAGAAAAGCGGCAGCACGGGGCGCACAAACTTCCTCGTGCGGGTCTTACGTCGGGACTACTTCGTGAAGCGGCCGTCCGCGCCAGCGCACCTTGCCGGGTCGAATGACTGCAAGGTGGCAGGGACCGTGAGAACGGCCGCCGCTGCCCACGGACAGCAACCGCTGCATTGTTGGCGCAGCGCCCGCCCGGTCGAATGACAGGTGCGTGTCGTAAAGCAGCTGCCCAGAGCGCCGGACTGCCTGATCAGAGGATCTGAAGTACGCATCACCCTCGTCGCCGTGACCGGTCAATTCCGGACGCGGGTCAACTGGTCTCGAAATACGCCCTCTGCGCTTGCCGTTTCGCCGGGACACCCAGGAGCGTGCCCTCAAGAATGAAGCCCCTGTTGGATGGGTCGATGCGATGTCCCCCCAAGTTCCGGCTGGAAGTTCGTTCCCCGCCGCCGACCCCGGGTTCGCCGCCCTGCCGGTCGCCGAACTGCTCGCATCGGCAGAGGACCTCATCGCGCGAGTCCGCCTGTGCTTCGGCATCGACCGCGCCAGTTTCGACAGCGACGTTCAGCCCTTGCTGCACCGCTACGCCGCCTACGTGCACCTGCTGCCCGCCACCGCCGACAACTACTTCAGCGCACCCGGCGGGTTGCTAAGGCTGGGCCTCGAGGTCGCCTTCTTCAGCCTGCAGGGCACGGACGCCCACATCTTTTCGGGGCGCTCGACGATCTCGGCGCGCCGACAGCTTGAGCCGCGCTGGCGCCAGGCGACGTTCATCGGCGGCCTGTGCTGCGAGCTGCACCGGGTGCTCAGCCACGTCATCGTGACCGACGCCGGGGGCGACGAATGGCCGGCATACCTGACCCCCCTGGCCGACTGGCTCGCGAGGCGTGGCGCCGGTCGCTACTTCGTGCGGTGGCGTCCGAACGCCATCGAGTCCCGCGGTCTGGGCGTCTTCGCCCTGCCGCATGTGGTGCCGACGGCCACGCTGCAGTTCCTGAACGACGACAACGCGGTCATCGTGCCGCACCTGCTGGCCAGCATCGGCGGCACGCCGGTGTACCGGGATCACAACGTGCTCGACAGCCTGGTGCGGCGCTCGCTGGCGCTGGTCATCGACCGCAACCTGCAGGCGAACGCCGACCGCTACGGCGCGCCGCAGTTCGGATCGCACCTGGAACGCTACCTGGTCGACGCATTGCGGCGGCTGGCCATCAGCCACTCGGGTTGGGTGCCCAACCGCGAGAAATCCCGTGTCTGGTTTGGCCGCGAAGGCCTGTTCCTGCTGTGGCCCCAGTCCGCCGGCGACGTGCAGGCCCTGCTGGAAGCCGACCAGTTGCCCGGCATCCCGAAAGCCCCCGAGACCGTGCTCGAGCTGCTGCTGGCCGCGGGTGTCTTTGAACGCCAGGATGCGTATTTCAGCGATCGTGGACGCCCGTTTCAGGCTGATCGTGGACGGCAGA
>JBBARJ010000223.1:0-6052 GCA_040399825.1 Gemmatimonas sp. | reverse complement strand
GGCACCATGCCGCCGGGAAAGCCGCGCACATGCCAGCGGCGCGCCACGCGCACGTAGCTCTGCGCCTGCTTGAGGCTGAGGCTCATCTCCACGTGGGTGGTGCACCCCGAGCGCAGCAGCTCGGCCACGTTGTAGGCGGTGATGTCGTCGAGGAGGTCGTCGGGGAGCGCTTCGAGGAGTTCGATGGGGCGCTGATACGAACGTCCGCCCTCGATGAGTCCGCGCGTGGGACTCCCCGAGGCGGCGTGGGTGTGCCCCGAGATGAGTCCCGGCAGCAGCAGCTGGCCGGTGGCGTTGATGCGGGCCATCGTGCCCGCTATGCGTCCTTCGCGGACCTCGACGATCTCGTTGTCGCGCACGCGGACGGAGGCGTTCTCGATGAGCTGCGGCGCCCCGTTGCGGTACACGAGCGCGGCGGAGGCTTCGACGACGTAGTCGCGGGTGCGCGGCGGGCGAGCGTTGCGGGGCGGCTGCGGCGTGGGGTCGGCCGTGGGGTCGGCCGTAGGCAGGCCGAGCAGGGGCAGGGCACCGAAGGCGCTGCGCGCGATCAGGTCGCGGCGGGACAGGGAGTCAGGTCGGTGGTCAGTCATGATGCACAGTTGTACGGTCGGAGCGGGCGCACGGCCAGAGGGCGTGGCGACGCGCTCAATTCCAACCGGCCTTGCCGTGCCCCCCGGCTCATGCCAGAATCGCGACATGACGTCATTGCCGGATGCGCCCCCTCCGCTGTTCACCACCGACCGCCTCGTGATCGAGCCGCTCACGCTGGCCGATGACGCCTTTATCGTGGCGCTGCTCACTGACCCCGACTGGCTGCGATATATCGGCGACCGTGGGGTGCGGACGACGGACGATGCGCGTCGCTATCTCGAGACGGGGCCGATGGCCTCGTACGCTGCGCACGGGTTCGGACTGTTTCGCGTGGCGCGGCGGGATACCGGCGTGCCGATCGGGATCTGCGGACTGCTGCGACGCGCGACGCTGCCCGATGTGGATATCGGCTTCGCGTTCCTGCCGGCGTATCGCGGGCAGGGGTTCGCCGTGGAGACGGCGCGGGCCACGCTGGCGTATGCCCGTGACACGCTGGGGTTGGACCGGATCGTGGCGATCGTGTCGCCGGAGAACGCGCCGTCGATCCGGGTGCTGGAGACGCTGGGGATGAGGCAGGAGGGGATGGTGCAGCTCAGCGACGATGCCAAGGCGGTGTGTCTGTTTGCTTCCCCCCGCGCGTGAGGTCAACGTCTCTGCGACTATTTCCGCCGTGTACGCCGACGCATCACTATCCAGAGCCCGGCTATTCCCGCTGTCACCAGCAAACCAGTAGCAGGTTCCGGCACGATGATCGCAACGTCTGGAAGTCCGTCGTACGTCGCGTCGCTCCTGATATTGCAACTATCGGGCGGCACCATGTTGAATCGGTCGCTGTAGCACAACTGACCGCCACTTGTCGTTGCGCCGTCATCGTAGACGCTGCCAAACGCGAAGTCCATCATCGCGCTGCCATCTACGCTCCACAGGGCGCTGGTGGAGAACGAGTACGTTATCCACGCGCCATCGCCGCAGGTGCTGTAGGCATTCGTGAACAGTGGGTAACCGATAGAGTTTTCCCCCGCTTCGCAGCCACCGATACCGGCATCGGTGCCGACCGTGCTGCCGAGTGTGTAGAGGGTGAAGGCACCTGGTAACAGGCGAGCCCACGTGCGCGACGGCCCGAGCACACGAGCGCCTCCCTCCGGTGTCAGTGCGGTTGTAGTGGTGCTGTCGTAGGAGTTGCCATATGAGCTTCGAAATTCGAAGGTCACGAAGAACAGCGAAGAGAACACCGCGTTGTCGATCGCAGATACCGACGGCGCGCCTTGTAGATTGGCGATCCATACCTTCACGTCCGTGCCCGTCGACGACGGCCTCGCTTGTACGGAGATGGCGGCCTTCGCGCAGCTGGACACGGATGGATGCGCATCCGTGCAGGCGGTGACCTCACGTGTACGCCACTGTGCATCGACGGGGCGCGCCACCGATAGTCCAGTTGCAAGCAATACAACACGCAACAGCGATCGTCTCCAAAATTTGAATCTCATAATCGAATCTCTGGTTTAAATGTGCAGTGCGAATGGTCATTGTAGATCGGAATCACCGCGCCGCCTGGCCTGATGACAGCGCGTTGGCGGACGTCGTTCAGCACGACGGTATGCGAGCGCGTCGCACGATGCCGAGAATTGGTCTGGTGGAAACGGAGCTCCGCTGACGAATCTCGACCCCGCGATGCCGTAGCGCTGCCGCGCACCGCGTCACCGTACTACGCGGCGCGCGCCACCACCCACCACACGGCCCCCGCCATTCCCGGCAGCACCATCACCACCAGTCCGCACCCCACTGTCGTTCGGTTGTAGACGCGATTGTACGCCGCCTTCCGCGGGTTGGTGAGCCACCCCCACCCGCGCGGGGCCTTGAGTCCGAGCGAATGGCGCACTACGCGCTTCCACGACGTGCGTGCAACGAGGCGCTTTTTGAACGACGGTATCCGGAATCCGATTTTCATAGTGGGGTGGGTACCGTTCGGCGGAGGTGCGGGACGGGGACGCGTGAAAGATGCGTCAACGATGCGTCGATGGTCTGACAGCGGTCGCGTGCGCTCCGGCGCGGTGGAGCGCTACACCGACCGACGGCGCTTGCCCGCGACCACGCCGATGCCGAGGAGACCGGCGGCGAGCAGCACGACAGTGGACGGTTCGGGGACGGTGGTCGGCGAGACAAGCTCACCGAGCTCGTAGATCGAGACCGTCTCGCCGCCCACGTTGTCGCCATACGGGGAGTCGCGGAAGGTGAACGTCAGTCCCGCGCCACGGCCCTGAATGAAATAGTCGTAGATGTGCGTTGGCTGATATCCATCAACGGATGGTCGGCGGTTCGCTACGCCATCCCAGCCGGTCACCCATGTCTCGGAGCCAGGATTACCAGCCGAAAAGGGGTAGTGCACGACGTCGATGTCATTGAACGCAGGGTAATACGCCGCATCGCCCATGGCTACGCCGCGGTCCAGCGGTCCGACCCCGTGGCGCCCCGAGATCTGCACGTTGTACGCGAAGTTCGCCTTGAGCGTCGGCGTCACCAGATCGAATGGCGCGCTGATGTCGTACAGGAACTGGTAGGCCAATGTCGGAATGGGATTGTTCACCCGCAGGTACTGCACCTCGCCAGCAATCAGTCCGTAATTCGCGTTCGCGTACGATACGGTTTGGGCGGCGGTCGTGCGGGGCGTACCGAGGGCAACGGCACACAGGGCCGCGGCGAGGAACGAAATTCTTGAACGCATGGCAGGGCTCGTGGTTGCGTAGTGAACGATCCGCGCCAGAATCGCGGCGCACCAACACCATATGCCCCCGCCGTCAACCCGCCGTAAAACGAAGTGTGCGGCTGAGCCCTCGGCACAGCGTGGTAGCGTGTGCATTGGCGTGACGCTCGTCGCCCTGCACACCTCAAGGCGTGTCACAGGCGCACTTGTTCGTCTCGGTGGGCCGCGAGTGATTTCAACGACCTGTGCCATTTTTCGCAGCAGTTTAAAATCAGTAAAGCAACACCAACAGCTCACCTGCTCGAAAACTTCGTCTTACCGACTTCCCCACGGCGCCGGCGGAACCGCGACCGGCTTGGTGAGGTCAAACTCCACCCGGAACCGACGGTCGCTTCCCGTTCGGGTGAGCTGATACACGAACTGGGTGGCCGTCACCTCCACCGTCCACACGTTGGTGCGCGACGCCGGGAGCAACGCCGCCGTGAAGCTGTCGGCGGCAAAGGCCATCGACTGCGCGGTGCCACCCGGGCCGGCGTCGCCGCCGTACTGCGTCACCCGGTCCTCACTGCCGTCTTCGTGGCGATGGTCATGCTTGAGGCGCACGCTCGCGGCGGTCTTCGTAAACACCCACGTGCGCGACCGATCGGTGCCCACATGAAACGGCACGCGCACCGTGTCGCCACAGCCGCGCACGTGCATCACCAGCGCCTGCCCGCGCATGTCGCTGTCGGCTGGCTGCGGGTTGATGATCTCACCGGCGTACGCCTTGCCGCAGTGAGCGCGGAGGGCCGCCAGGAAATCGGCGGCGGGGTCGGCGGAGACGTGAGCGCGGGTCCGCGTGGCGGCGACCGACACCGCCACGGTGGCGACCACGAGCGCGGCCGCGCGGACGCGCGATGACAGGCGGAATGAGGTGAGCATGCCCGAAGCTACGCCCGAGAGACGACCTCGGCGAGACTACCTCGGCGACTGCTCCCGCGCCTTGTATGTGCGCCCCAGCCAAATGGTCAGCGCCAGCCAGGCGATCGACAGCGGCACCATGCTCAGGGCCAGCCCCGACAGACTCAGGCCGAGCATTCCCATCCAAGTGTACGACCACGCGCCGACCTGATCGCCGAGCCGGTACACGAAGGTGTCGCTGAAATTCTTGGCTTTGTACTTGTCGCTGCGACCGAGCACGGTGAACAGTGCTTCCCGCGCCGGACGCTGAATCGCGAAGTTGCCGGCCCGTCGAATGGTTTGAAAGCCGATCAGCACCGCGAGCGCCGGCACGAAGCCCATGACGCCGAAGCCGATCATGGTGATGAGCGGCAGAAACGCCAACGCCGCGCCGATGCCGAGCCACTTGATGAAGCGGCCGGTCAGGAACAGCTGCGCCAGCAGCGTCAGTGCGTTGACGGCAATATCCATCGCGCCGAACACGCGCGTGCGGGCCGCTCGGTCGTCGCCGAACACGCGGGCCACGACGTCAACTTGCTGGAAGTACAGAAACGTCGACGAGATCGTGTAGAACAGAATGAGCGACGCGATGCCCATGAGATAGGGCGACGACATGATGTGCTTGATGCCGTCGAACATGCCGCCACCGATCACGTCCTGCGACGAATCCGCGGCCGTCACGTTCGTCGTGGTCGGTGAGACCGCGGCCTCGGTTTCTGCTTCGACAGTCCGCATGCCGGCTTCGGCGCGATCGAGCACGTGCGACGCGCGCACGGCGAGTTCGAGAATCACCGCGGACACGAGCATGAGATTGAGCGGACCGAGCACGCCCACTAATCCGGTCGTGATCGATGCGCCGAGCATGGCGCCGATGGTGCCGCCAACGGCGACCACGCCGAAGAGGCGTTTGCCCTGACTCGGATGGAACACGTCGGTGAGGAGCGACCAGAACACCGACACGACAAACAGGTTGAAGATACTCGTCCAGATGAAGAACACGCGCCCGACCCAGATCGCCTGCTCGGCGTTCACCGAACGGAACACGAGATAGAATGCGATCAGGTTGACGATGAAGAACCGGTACGTCCACGCAATGAACGCGCGACGTCGCAGCTTTGACACGAGCGACGTATACAGCGGATGTACCAGCAGCATGCCCACCATGGTGCCACTGAACAGCCACGCCAGATTCTCGGCCCCACTGGCGGCCCCCATGTCATCGCGAATCGGGCGGATCACATAGTACGCGCACAGCACGAGGAAGTAGTACGCCGTGGCCCACACGAGCACGGCGCCTTCGCCGGGCTTCGCGCCAACGCTGGTGCGAACACGCGCCAGCACGCCTGATTGGAAGATCATGAGATCAGCGCCCCGGCAGCGCAGGGAGTGCGTCTACGAACTCGATGATCTGTTTGCGGTGCGCCGCAGTGGGCAGTCGACCCATGCCACCGCCGATGTTGTCGAGCATGTTCTTGGCCTGGCTCGTGGCCGGCGTGACGGCCGTGATGGCCGGATGCGTGAGCGTGAACTTGAGGAAGAACTGCGCCCACGTGGTGGCCTCGAACTCCTTGGCGAACGCCGGCAACTCCTTGCCCGCGGCGCGACGGAACAGGCTGGTGCGGCCGAACGGCGCGTAGGCCAGCACCGCGATCTTCTTCTCGATGGCGAGCGGCAGGATCACCTCTTCCACATCGCGATTGTCGGCGGCGTAGTCCACGCCGATGAAGTCGAGCGGCTCGTTGCGCATCACCTCGATGAGCTGCGCATACTGATTGGGGAACGTGGTGGTGATGCCCACGTAGCGCACGCGGCCGGCCTTCT
>JBBARJ010000222.1:0-6073 GCA_040399825.1 Gemmatimonas sp. | reverse complement strand
AACGACGAACGCCTCCCGGAGGAGGCGTTCGATGTATTTCGTATATCGCGCCAGCTGAAGCTGGGACAGATATGACCGTGTGATCTGGACGCCAGGGTCCCGTTGGGTCCGGCGCCGGATGAAGCGATCAGACGGCAGCCGCTTCCTGCGTCTGCTTTCTGGTCGGCTGGGCAAACCGCTCGCCCAACGTGCGCAGTTCGGCAATCTCAGGAGCCTTGATCTCCGGGTACCGACCCGTGAGATACTCCATCGTACCGTCGAACCACTCCTTCTGGTCGTCGGGGTGACACCCGATCACACCACACTGCATGATCTGCTGGAAGAGCTCGTCACGGGCCTCCTGATACGGAGAGGGCACCATGGCGTCACGACGCGGACGAAGCTTGGGCTTGGCCATTTCCTCTGGGTAGTGCGTCGAACATCGCTGCCGGGGAACTCCGGGACAGCAGGATAATGCTAACGGATGAGGCGCCGGCTTCCTAGTGGCGCCCCAAGGCGATTACGCACTCCATGAGACGAGTGTTGAGACGAGCGCGGCCGGTGCATCCTCCGCCACCAGCGTTCCACAGGGGCGTACGGCGATCGGACGTACCGATGCCAAGGGGAGTACGCCACGCCAGCGTTCGATGCGTGCCGCGACATCGTCGTCGGCGTCACGCGCACCCGTCCAGAGCAGAATATCGCCCCGCACCTCGCCCAGGCACTGGCGTTCCTCCGCGCACAACGTGACCGCGCTGGCGCGCTGGAGTAACTGCGCCGCGCCTCCGCTTCCCACGAACGGCGCCAGGTACCGCGCCACCAACAAGTCGGGCATGTTGGCCGGTTCGGCGACGGCGTGACGCAGCAACCGCTCCAGCAGCGGGCGCGCGCCGAACAGCGCGTTGGCGGTGAGCGCCGACAACGCCGAGGTGCGTTGCAGCGAGCGGATGGCCGGCCCCGGCAAGTCGTCGGGATCCAGCGGCTCGAGGAGCGCCAGCTTGGACGCGCGTTGCGGTCGCCGGCCCGCTACCAAGAGCCCCACCAGCGCACCCATGTCCTGCCCCACGAGGGCCACCTGAGACAGGCGGAGTGCCGTGAGCGCGCGTTCCACGTACTCGGCCTGTGCGCCCAGTCCGAAGGACACGTCGAGCGGTCGGTCCGACTCTCCGTGTCCCATCAGGTCGATGGAGAGGGCCGTATAGCCGGCGTCGGCCAGGCGAGGGGCCACCGCCCGCCACAAGAAGCTGCAGCTGCCGAACCCATGCAGGAGCACCACCGCCGGACCGGCCCGACCCACCCGTTCCACGTGGAGCGAGCCGGCGCCCACTGGGATTCGCAGATGTTCCGTGTACATGGTCCGGGGTTACGAGAGTCAGCGAGGCGGTCGGACCTCCAGCGCAGGATAGCGCCGAGCACGGTGCGACAGATAGCTTACCGCCACGGGTGCAGTGATCCGTAGCCGGATGACAGGGTAGAAGTTCCGGAGGCGCGATGGCGGAAGATCAGACGTACGATGACGGACGCACCGAGATCCTGAAAGCCATGCTTCGGGCGCTCGCCGATCGCATCCGGGCGCTCGATGCTGACGACAGCATGTTGCCGCACGCCGGCGAGCTGATGAAGATGATCGGTGACGTGTGCAGTGAGCTGTTCCACTACGAAGTGCGCTGCACCTATGACACACCGGAAGTAGCTGAACATCGCCGTCTGGTCGACGAAGCCCGTCGTCCCGACGAGAGCGGATGGGAACCGACCGGCTGGACGCCGGAAGACGACGAGGAGATCGAGTGGTAAAGGCAAGCAATAAGAAGTCCAACAACGCGTTCCTGCCCATCGTGCTGATCGTGCTCGCCGTGGGCGGCGCCGGCATCTATTACGCGATGCAGAACAAGCCGAAGCCGATCGAACTCGCGCCCGGCACCGCGTTGCCGACGGCGGAAGGTCAGCTGCGTGGCGATCCGAACGCGCCGATCACGATCATGGAGTTCGCGGACTTCGAGTGCCCGGGCTGCGGCCAGTTCGCCGCGTTGCAAGGGCCGGATATCAAGACGCGGATCATCGATGCGGGGCTCGCCAATTTCCGCTTTTACGATTTTCCGTTGACCTCGATTCACCAGAACACGATGGCCGCGCATCTCGCGGCATCCTGCGCGGCCGATCAGGGCAAGTTCTGGGAAATGCACGACGCGCTGTTCGCTGGGCAGATGGACTGGAACTCGCAGGCCACGACGAACCCCCGGAAGGTGTTCGACTCGTACGCCGGCCAGCTCGGTCTGGATATGACGGCCTACAATGACTGCTTCGACACGCAGAAGAACCTGCCGAAGATTCAGGCGAACGCGGCCGCGGGCACGGAACGTGGTGTCAGCAGCACGCCGACGCTCGTGATCGGCAATCGCTCGTTCCCGGGTGGTTTGACCTTCGACCAGATCAAGGCGATGGTCGACAGTTTGCGAGCGGCGTTGCCGGCCGCGCCGGCAGCAGCGGCTGCCGTTCCTGCGACCACGGATTCCGCGAAGAAGTAAGCGGTCGAACGGCGGCGAACGGCGGCGAACGGCTTACGCGTGCCGTCTCGCTGCCGCTTCATCAAGGCGCATTGTGGGCATGGGCACCGCTTCGGCGGTGCCTTCGTCGTGTGCGGCATGCAACATCGCGGCCGGCACCAGCGCTTCGCCCAGCGTGACCAGCGCCCGTGTGGCCACGACGGAAGCCAGCGGATCGGGTACGCTCATCTCCCGCACGTAAATGTCGAGCGCGCGCTCGTACCCCACATCGGTGGACAGCGTGTCGACGAACAACAGAGCGTTCTCCACGTGCGTTCGAATCAGCGCCTCTTCCGCGCGTGCCTGCACAAGACGTAGCCGCTGCTCGGCGTCGGCCGACAGTTTGCGCGGGAACAGCGTTTCGGGAAACAGTCTGTTCAGAATGGACATATGAGGTACCGACGAATGTGCGGGGGCGCGTGTTTCGAACCGTGTGATCACGATCACTCCCCGTGCGAATCTCGTGCCTGATGCTTTTGGGCTGCGGTCGTGGTACGGGCGGTATGCCGGTCGGGCGCGAGGTCTCCCCTTCGCGGCTTTTCTGCCGGGGGATGGCCGCGCGCCTTTCGGCGCCGGCTCCTCCCCCGCAGGAGCGTACGGCGTCAGCGCGTCCCACCGGCGCGAGCACGGGCGCGAGCACGGGCGCGACGGGCGTCCCGTGAGCCGATCTCTGCGGGGGGCCGCCCCTCACCCGCGCGGCGAATCCAAGCCCGTCCCCCCGCAGCAAGCGGCGAACGGGATCGACCCGGAGCAGCCCGGGCGTTCCCGCACACCAGCGCAGTTCAAGCGCAGTTCACGCGCAGTACAAGCGCAGTTACGACTCCTGCGCCTCGTACTGCTCCTTCAGCGACGCGACCACGGAAGGATCGGCCAGCGTCGTGGTGTCACCAAGCGCGCGACCTTCCGCGATGTCACGCAGCAGGCGACGCATGATCTTGCCCGAGCGTGTTTTCGGTAGGTCAGCGCTGAACAGGATGTCGTCGGGGCGGGCGATGGCGCCGATCTTCATCGCCACATGGTCGCGCAGTTCGTCGCGCAGGCTGCCACTCGGCGTGAACCCGGCCCGCAGCGACACGAACGCGGCGATCGCCTGACCCTTGAGCTCGTGGGCCTTGCCGACCACCGCCGCTTCGGCAACCGCCGGGTGATCCACGAGTGCGCTCTCGACCTCCATCGTCCCGATCCGGTGCCCGGCGATGTTGAGCACGTCATCGACGCGCCCCAGAATCCAGAGGTAGCCATCAGCATCGCGCTTGGCGCCGTCGCCGGCGAAGTACAGATCGGGGCGCCCGGGCCACTTCGAGAAGTAGGTCTCCACATACCGCGCGTCGTCGCCCCAAATGGTGCGCGCCATGCTCGGCCACGGATGCGTGATCGCCAGCAGGCCACCGCCCACGCCGATCTCGTTGCCGGCGGTGTCGAGCAGCGCCGTCTTGATGCCGGGGAATGGCGTGGTGGCCGAGCCGGGCTTGGTCTCGGTCACGCCCGGCAGCGGTGTGATCATGATCGCGCCCGTTTCCGTCTGCCACCATGTGTCCACGATCGGACAGCGCTCCTGCCCGACGTGCTTGTGGTACCACATCCACGCTTCGGGATTGATCGGTTCACCCACCGACCCGAGCAAGCGAAGCTGCGACAGATCGTGCTTCTCGACGTACGGCGTGCCCCACTTCATGAAGGCGCGGATCGCCGTCGGTGCGGTGTAGAAGATCGACACCCCGTAGCGCTCGCATATCTGCCAGAAGCGATCCTTGTCCGGCCAATCCGGTGCGCCTTCGTACACCACCTGCGTGGCACCATTCGCCAGCGGGCCATACACCAGATACGAGTGGCCGGTGATCCAGCCGATATCGGCGGTGCACCAGTACACGTCTTCTTCCTTCAGGTCGAACACGTACTTGGTCGTGCTGGCCACGCCGGTCATGTAGCCGCCGGTCGTGTGTACGATGCCCTTCGGTTTACCCGTGGTGCCCGACGTGTAGAGAATGAACAGCACGTCTTCGGCGTCCATGGCTTCGGGTTCGCAATACTTCGGCACCTGCCGCTTCAGGCGATGCCACCAGTGATCGCGACCATCCTGCATCTCGGCGAACGTTTCGTCGCCCACGCCACTCCGACGGCGCATGACCACCAGCATGTGCTCGATGGTGGGGCACTCCTTGACCGCTTCGTCGGCGTTGCGCTTGAGCGGCACAATCTGTCCGCGACGATAGCCGCCGTCGGCGGTGATCAGCACCTTGCAGCCGCAGTCGTTGATGCGGTCGCGCAGCGACTCCGGCGAGAACCCGCCGAACACCACCGTGTGCACGGCACCGATACGCGCGCAGGCCAGCATGGCGATGATCGCTTCGGGAATCATCGGCAGATAGATCGCCACGCGATCGCCCTTCGCCACGCCGAGTTTCTTGAGCATGTTCGCCGCGAGATTCACCTCGCGGTACAGGTCCCAATACGTGTAGGTACGACGGTCGCCGGGTTCCCCTTCCCAGATGATCGCGGCCTTGTTGCGACGCGGCCCATGAATGTGGCGATCCACACAATTCACCGAGGCGTTGAGCTGTCCACCCTGGAACCACTTCGCGTGCGGCGGCGTCCACTCCAGCACCGTGTCCCACGGCTTGCTCCACGTCAGCTCACCGGCCTCGCGCGCCCAGAAGCTGAGCGGATCGACCGCGGCGTCGTCCTGCAGACGCGAATCGTGGACGCGGGCCGTGGCGCGGAAGTCGCTCGGCGACGGAAAGGAGCGCATTTCCTGCAGGAGAACGTCGATGTCGCTCATGGAGACCAGGTATCCGGTACGTACCGGCGCGGTGGGGTGTCCGGCGGGGAGTGTGCAGATCGCGGTGGTTCGCGTGTCGCGAGCCATCCTGCGTCCTGCTAATGTAGAGCAATGCAGTCACCCCACGTAACAGGTGCGCCCGATGGCGCGTCCGCTTCTGCGTCCGCTTCTGCGTCCGCTTCTGCGTCCGCTTCTGCGTCCGGCCCGGCGCTCACGGCCGAGGTGCTTGTGCGCGCGTTTGGTGGCCGCCGCGCCGTGAATGGGGTGTCGCTCACGCTGCACAAAGGCGCCTGTCTGGCCCTCTTTGGGCCGAATGGCGCGGGCAAGACCACCTTGCTGCGTCTGCTGGGCGGGTTGCTCAAGCCCACCACCGGGACCACCCGCCTGCACGGCCAGCCGCTTCCCGGTGATGCTGAGACGCGACGACTGGTGGGATTGATCTCGCATCACGCCATGCTGTACCCGGCGCTGTCGGTACGCGAGAACGTGCGCTTCGCCGCCGAATGCCAGGGCGTGATCGCCGCCGACGACGCCACCACGCGGGTGCTCACGCAGCTGCGGGTGCTCGATCGCGCCGACACGGCGGTGCGCTTCCTGAGTCGCGGATTACAGCAGCGCGTGTCGATCGCGCGGGCGCTGGTGCATGGGCCGCAGCTGGTGCTGCTTGACGAGCCGTACACCGGACTCGACGAAACCGGCGCCCAAGCGCTGACCGATGCGCTGGGCGCACTCAAGGCCAACGGGGCCACGCTGGTGCTGGTCACGCACAATC
>JBBARJ010000221.1:0-6087 GCA_040399825.1 Gemmatimonas sp. | reverse complement strand
GTCGCATCGGCCAGATGCCGGATCGCGAACTCGGTCATCCGGGCGCGCAGGGCCGCTGTATTGAGGAGCGGTCCTTCGCCCGGGACCTCGTGGTCGGCCCGACGCTCACGGAACGCCGCCAAGCGACTACGCGTGGCGGACAGCATCGGCAGCTCCTCGGCGGCGTTATCGGCGTGCGCTGCCACCGGAGCGCCCAGCAGTCCCAGCCAGGCCATCCAGAGCGTTCCGCGGGCGTAGGTCTCCCACGGCTCGTGCTCGAGACGCAGGGCCGCCTGATGGACGGTCTCGGTCACGTGATTGCGCACCTCCCACCAGCGGAGGTAGGCGTCGGTCTGCCGCGACACCAGCGCGAGGGCACCCAGCTTGAGCGCCCACTTGACGGCCGATTCCCCATCGTCGGTGGGGGGCCGGAGTGCCGCCGAGCAGCGGAAGGCCCGAGCCGCCCCGAGCGACAGGACGGCCTGCGCGAGGTCCCGACCGGCACTGGGCGTGGCTTGCAGGGCGGCGTCGAGCTGACCGAGTGCGGCCAGCTCGTAGGCCGTGCCAAGCAGTGCCAGTCCGTCGGCGATTGGTTCGCCAAGTCCGTCGCCGGGACGAAGAGCAGCCGCGTCAGCCCGCTCCAACAGCAGGCCCCGCCGCTCGCTCGGAATCGCGGCGACAGCCCAGTGATCGTCGAGGGTGGTTCTGGCAAGCTCCGCCAGATCCCTCGCCGCAACATCACGTTCAGCTACGCGGGTGAGGACGTGCATCCAGCCTCCTCCAGGGGAGCGCTCGAACCGTACCCTGACCGACACCCGACGTGGTGTGGGAACAGGCCTCAGACCTCTGATCGAAGCACACGCCGGCGACGACCGGGTGACCGATCGCAACCGTTCTGCTCCGCGCCGACGCCGTCCGAGGCGCCCGATCGGCACCCGTAAACCGCCGACGCACGAAGCAACTGCAGTAAACAATGCCGTAGCATGCGGTTATCCCGTCGTCACCGCATCGCCATCACTGTCGCATTTATGTAACAGGTCCGTTCCTGTCAAGAGCAAACTCGGGCGAAACCCGCGTAAACCACTGACAGACGGCACTTTCCGGAGATTTCGCGTGGGATTTGAGTCATCGCAGGTGGCGCGACGCCGTTTGGCCGCGCTGGCGTCAAGCAATGGACGGGTGCAGGAAGCGTTGTCGGCGTCGGCGTTTCCGGGATTCTGGGGCAACTCGTCCCACCCGGAATCGCGCCAGGACCGCGACGTATCGCTGAGCGCCAGCGCGACGCACAGCGCCAGCCAGGGCGGAGCGAACGGCAGCGCGCTGGTACGTCATCTGGATGATCTCGCGCAGGACATTGTGGCCATTCCCGGAGCCGGTGGTGCCCTTCTTGCAGCGTATGCGGCACAGGCCCGCGCGCTCTCGATGGTTGTCGAAGCCGCCAAGCGGGCCGGTAGTGCTCCCCTGCCCCCCTCCGTCCTCATGGCTGCGCAAGACGCTCTCTCAGCCCCGTCGCCCTTGCCCGGGCTGGTGATCGGGTGACCCGCTCGCCGCGGCGTGCCCTCCTCGCCGCCGCGGTCCTCGTCGCGAGCGCTTCCGCCCGCGACATCGCCGCGCAGCCCGGTGACGCCGTCATGCGGTGGCGAGCCGGCCGCGCCTTCGCCCTCAGCGGGCAGGTCGACTCCGCCCTCCGCGCCATGGAGCGTGCCGGCGCCGCTGCACAGGCCGCTGGTGACTATGCCACCGAGCAGGCGACCCGGCGCGCCCGCGCCGATCTGTGGAGCCTGCGTGGCTGCGCCGACAGCGCCACCCGGCTCCTGCGGGAGGCCGTCGTCGCCGCCTCGCCCGGCGATCGGTCCAGCGCCGACGCGCTCGTCCGCCTGCTGGCGTCCCGGAAGGCGGTCGCCGAGGCACGCACGGTGCTTGTGAAGGCCTACGGCGACGTCCCATCGGTGGGCAGCACCATCACCCGCGAGAGCGTGTCCTTCCTGCAGGGCATGGCCGCCGTCGAACTGGCCGGCGGGCAGGAATCGGCGGCAATGGCCACGCTCAACTCCGCCCTGGCCATCGCGGTCCGGCTGCACGAGGGAGACGTGAAGGAGCGCAGCGCGCATGCCGTCGGCGAGATCACGCACGAGAATGCCTGGGTCGTATTCGACCTCGCCCAGCTGCGACTCACCGCCAAGAGCGCGGGGATCCGCTCTCCCCGTGAGCACGCCCGCATCATGAGCAACCTCGTGACGGCATGGCCGACGCTCGACGCGCTCCCCGACGACGGCTTCCCGATCACCCGCTTCGCCGATCGCCTCGTCATGCGCGCCGCCCTGTGCGCCGCCGACGGCAGCGAATGCCCGGCGCCGATCGTCGCCAAGGGGTGTCCGTAGTGTCGGCACTTTGAAAAGACAACGCAGAGCCGCAGAGAACGCAGAGGCGCAGAGAAGATGGATTTTCTCTGCGCCTCTGCGTTCTCTGCACCGCTGCGTGATCGGTTCTGAACCGTCGCCGATCAGTTGATGCCCTTCACCTCGACCTTCTTCTCGACCTTGGGATCCTCGAGCGTCTCCAGCACCTCGCGCCACGAGAACTTCTGGCCGTTACCGAGCACCCAGTAGTTCATCCACGCCATCTCGGCCGTGCTTTTCACCAGCCGGTTGCGGGCATCGGGGATGCCGTGTGAGGCGCCCGGATACATGAACAGCTCGGTCGGCACGCCGACGCGCTTGAGACCCATGTGCAGCTCGACACTCTGCGGGCTCGGCACGCGCGGATCGCCTTCGACCACGTGGATCATCGTGGGCGTCTTCGCGTTCCGGATGTACTTGATCGGCGACTGCTTCCAGTAGGCGTCGAAGTCGTCGTACGGGAGCTTGTTGCCGAGATAGTACTGCCGGTTCCGCTGCACGTCGGACTGCGCGTACATCGAGATCCAGTTCGACGTCCCCGCGCCGCTCGAGATGCCCTTGAAGCGATCGGTGTGCGTGAGAATCCAGTTGCTCCAGTGACCACCGGCGCTCCAGCCGAGCACGCCCATCTTGCTCTCGTCGACCAAGCCCTGCGCGATGAGCGCATCGACGCCGGTCATGATGTCGTTGTAGCCCGGCTCGAAGTAATTGCCGACGATGCCGTTCTTGTGCGCTTCGCCGTAGTTCGTGGAGCCCCGGTAGTTGGGCATCAGCACCGCCCACCCCTGCCCGGCATACACTTGCGCGCCGTAACCACCGTTGAAGCTCAGCAGATCCGCTGCCGCCGGCCCACCGTGGATGGCCACGATGAGCGGATACTTCTTGCCCGGCGTATAGCCGACCGGCTTGAGCAGTACGCCGCCCACCTTCTTTCCGTCCTTCGAGGTCCAGGTCACTTCCGTCTCTTCGCCGAGCGCGAGCTGCTCGCGCACCCACGGATTCGGGTCGGTGAGCTGCGTCCACGAGCTGCGTGAAGCCAGCGCCGAGAGCGACGCGACGGTGAACATCGACGGCGTCGTGGTCGGATCCTGATACGAGACCATCAGGCGCTTCGTGGTCTCGTCCTGATTCACCGCGATCACCCCCTTCACGTCGGTGACCGCCTTGACCTTGCCCGTTGCCACATCGAGCGCGAACAGCTGCTGCGTGGCCTTGAAGCCCTCGTTGAAGTAGATGGTCTTCCCGTCGGCCGACCACCAGTCGGCACTCACGTCACCATCGAGATCCCCGATCTTCCGGAAAGCGGCGCCCTTCGCATCGGTGGCGCGCACGTACACGCGACGGTTCTTCATGTTGTAGGCCGCCATCTCGTCCGACGCCGAGAAGGCGATCGTCCGGGAATCCGGCGAGAACGAGAGCCCGGACTCGGCCGACTCCGCGTTTTTCGTGAGCCGCTCGATGCTGCCGTCGCGCGTGTCGAGCAGGAACTGATCGGCGTAGATCCCCTGCTCGGTGATGTTGCGCTTGTAGCGATCGTTCGGCACCGCGGTGAAGCCCACCCACTTGCTGTCGGGGGCGATCGCGAAGGCCGTCACGGCCAGCGAGGTGTCGCGCGTGACCCGCGTGGTCGGACGCGACGCCGACGTGAGGTCGACCATCCAGAGCGAATTGATCGACGTCTCGGCGTTCCGCACGGCCACCGTGAACTTCTTCTCCACCCGCGTCTTCTCGTCGGTGTCGACCGTGTCGGCGGTAATGAAGTAGATACGACGGGAATCCGGGGCGAGCTCCCAGCTGCCCACGCCGGTGGGGTGCGTCGTGAGCGGCGTCGGCGTGAGCGAATCGACCGGCGTGCCGCGATCGAGCGATGCCATCGCGAGGGCGTAGAGCTGCTCCTCGTTGGCCTTGCCGCTGCGATACACCAGCCACTGCCCGTCCTTGCTGAACGCGAACGTGCTCACGCCTTCCTTGGCACTGGTGATACGTCGCGCCTCGCCGCCATCGGCGCGCATGAGGAACAGCTGCTGCTTGGCATCCCCTGCCGTGCCTTCGCGGTTCGACGAGAACACGAACCATCCGCCGGCGGGGGCCCAGCGCGGCTGCGACTCGTTCTTGTCCTTGGTGTAGGTCAGCTGCCGAGTGCTCTCGAGCCCGCGGTCGGTGCGCACCACATAGATATCGCTCTGCGTCGTCGCCTCTTTCCAGTCGGGCGTCGTGAGCGCGTACAACATCTGAGTGCCATCGGGGGAGATGGCGGTGCCGGCGACCGAGCGGAGACGCTGCGCGTCCACCCAGGCCATCGGTCGCTTCGCCTGCGCCCACAGGGGTGAGGCGGACAACATGAGCAAGGTGCCGCCCACCGCCATCTGGGCAACAGCCAGTCGGGCGGCAGCGGGAACGGGCGATCGGTCAGACACGGGTCGCATGGGCAGCCTCGATACAAATGGGAAACGCCGGGAACCGGCTGATCTTGCACCCGGCGCCGCAGACTGGCAACGTCCCCCGATGCGATCATTCTCCCTAATTCGTTACAGCGGGGCCACCGCTGCGCTCATGGTGCTCAGCGCCATCACGGCCTCGGCGCAAAAGTCCGCGCCGCGCGGTGCCTCGCCCCGCCCTGCATACGATCCAGCCCTGTACAGCGACGGCGCGAAGACCAGTCGCGCCTTCAAGTCGCTGCGCTGGCGCAACGTGGGGCCGTCGCGCGGCGGCCGCGCCACCGCGGTCACGGGCGACCCCACCAAGCCGCTGGTGTTCTACTTCGGTGCGGTGAACGGCGGCGTCTGGAAGACGACCAACGCCGGGCAGTCGTGGGAGAACCTCACCGACGGCAAGACGGACATCTCGTCGGTGGGCGCGATCACCGTCGCCCCCAGCGATCCCAATGTGATCTGGGTGGGCACGGGCGAGGGCAAGCCCCGTGAAGACATCACCTACGGCACCGGCGTGTATCGCTCCACCGACGGCGGACAGACGTGGACGCCGCGCGGCCTGGCCAACGCGCAGCAGATCACGTCGCTGCGTGTGCACCCCACGAATCCCGACGTGGCGTTCGTGACGTCGCTGGGCCATGCGTTCGGTCCGTCGCCGGATCGCGGCGTCTTCCGCACCACCGACGGTGGCGCCACCTGGAAGAAGGTGCTGTTTCTGAATGACAGCACCGGCGCGGCCGACTTGTCGATCGACGTGAACAATCCGCGCATCGTGTATGCGTCGATGTGGAAGTTCCAGCGCACACCGTGGGGCATGGATGCCGGCGCGGGGCGCAGCGGCCTGTGGAAGAGCACCGACGGCGGCGACACGTGGACCGAACTGACCTTCAATCCCGGCATGCCGAAAGGCTTGATCGGCAAGATCGGCGTGGCGGTCTCTCCGGCCAATTCGCAGCGCGTGTACGCGAACATCGAGGCGCAGGACTCGCTGGGCGGTGTGTTCCGCTCTGACGACGCCGGTGCCACGTGGTCGCGCACCAGCGGCGATCAGAAGTTCGTGGTACGGCCGTTCTATTACATGAGCATCACGGCGGATCCGGTGAACGAGAACACCGTCTACGTCATGAACCTCACGGTGCATCGCTCGATCGATGGCGGCCGCACCTTCTCGCCCGTGCGCGTGCCGCACGGCGACACGCACATCATGTGGGTGGACCCGAAGGATCCGAACCGGCTCATCAACGGCAACGACGGCGGTGCCACGATCTCGATGGACG
>JBBARJ010000220.1:0-6089 GCA_040399825.1 Gemmatimonas sp. | reverse complement strand
TAGGTAGGAAAAGTGAGAGTAGCGCGCTGCCCCACGTCCTTCACCATCGTGAGCCACAACGAATGCAGTGCGTCGTGATCGATGGCGATGAACGCTTCAGCGGCGACGGCGTCATCGACGGCGTCGTGGTCAAACAGTTCGCCGGTGTAACGCCACACCGCGTCAAGCGCCTGCTGCGCACGCGCGTGACTCTCTTCAGTGCCGTCTCCCAGGCGCACCACCCATTCGCTGCTGTGGCGGAGGTGGTACTTGTCTTCCTTGAGCGACTTGGCGGCGATGGCGGCGAGCCCTTCGTGCTCGCAGCGCGACAGCGCGTCCCACAGCAGCACGCTGTAGGCGTCGAACAGGAACTGCCGCACCATGGTGACGGCGAAGTCGCCGTTCGGGATCTCCACCAGCAACGCGTTGCGATACGCCACGGCTTCGCGGAAGTACGCAAGCGCGTCGGCATCGCGTCCCTGCCCTTCGATCTCACCAGCGAGCGCCAGCAACGAGCTCGCGTGTCCGATCAGATCGAGCGCCATGTTGGAGAGCGCGATGTCCTCTTCGAGGATCGGTCCGTGACCGCACCACTCCGACAGTCTATGCCCAAGGACCAGGCGATCATCACCCAGGCGCAGGAGGTACTCAAACAGCGGATTGGCAACCGGCGTACTGCGCGGGGCGGCAACCTGGAACGACGGTTCGGTCATCAGCGGCTCAAAAGATGCGCACGCCGCGCGGCGCGATATAGAACTGCGGATGACGATACGGCTTGTCGTTACCCGGGTCGAAGAATGGACCCGCATCCGACGGCGCCGAGGCCACGATCGCAGCGCTCGGCACGACCCACAGATTCACCGCTTCGCCTCGACGCGCGTACACGTCGCGCGCGTTCTGCAACGCGAGCTCGCCATCGGGCGCGTGCACACTGCCAGCGTGTTCGAACGGTTCACCCTTGTTGGGCTGCGTGAAGACTTCCCAGAGCGGCCACTGACTGTCGGACATGATCGGAATCCTTGTGGTCAGGCCGCAGCCGTGGAGGAACGCCCCTTCTGCTTTTCGGCATAGGCGGACGCGGCGGCGCGCACCCATGCACCGTCGTCGTGCGCCTTGCGACGCGCCTCGAGCCGTTCGCGATTGCACGGACCGTTGCCCTTCAGCACTTCGAAGAACTCGCTCCACTCGATCTCGCCGAACTCCCAGTTGCCGGTGGTCGCGTCGAGGTGCAGATCGGGATCGGGCACCGTGATGCCGATGGCGATGGCCTGCGGCACCGTGAGATTCACAAAGCGCTGACGCAGTTCGTCGTTGGTCTTCCGCTTGACGCGCCACTTGAGCAACTCGGCGCTGTTCGGCGAATCGGTGTCGCTTGGCCCGAACATCATGAGCGATGGCCACCAGAAGCGATTGAACGCCTCCTGCACCATCGCCTTCTGCGCCGGCGTGCCATTGGCGAGCACCGAACAGATCTCGTACCCCTGGCGCTTATGGAAGTTTTCTTCCTTGCAAATGCGCACCATGGCGCGGGCATACGGGCCGTACGAGGCCTTGGCCAGCACCGTCTGGTTCACGATCGCGGCGCCGTCGACCAGCCATCCGATCACGCCCATGTCTGCCCACGACAGCGTGGGATAGTTGAAAATACTGGAGTACTTCGCACGACCATCGAGCAGTGCTTCGACGAGGTCGTGACGATCGACGCCGAGTGTTTCCGTGCCGCAGTAGATGTACAACCCATGCCCGGCTTCGTCCTGCACCTTGGCGATGAGCGACATCTTGCGACGTAACGACGGCGCGCGCGTGATCCAGTTGCCTTCCGGCAACATGCCGACGATTTCGGAGTGCGCGTGCTGCGACATCATCCGCGTCAACTGCTTACGATAGCGCTCCGGCATCCAGTCCTTCGGCTCGATGCTTTCGCCAGCAGCGATGCGAGCTTCGAAGGCTGCCAGGAGGGCCGGATCCTCGGTGGGGACGGTCGGGTTCTTGTCCATGTCGGAATGTACCCACCGCAAACGGGGTTCGACAATCGGAGCGCCGCGCTATTTTCTCTGCATGACGACAGACGCTCCCCACCCCGCCAACAGTCCGGACGGCTACGTTCGTACCGAGATCGCCGACGGCATTGGCCGTATCGAATTCTTTCACCCGAAGAGCAACGCGCTGCCGAGTGCCATTCTGCGCGATCTCGCGGCCGCGGTGACCGCGGTCGGTGCCGACCCATCGGCCCGTGTCATCGTGTTGCAGAGCGGTGGCACCGGACCGTTTTGCGCCGGCGCGTCGTTCGACGAACTCACCGCGATTGCCAGTCCGGAACAGGGGCAGGAGTTTTTCAGCGGGTTTGCCCGTGTGATCCTCGCCATGATCCGTGCACCCAAATTCGTGATCAGCCGCGTGCACGGGAAAGCCGCCGGCGGCGCGGTGGGGCTGATCGCCGCCTCCGACTTCAGCATGGCGGTGTCCAAGGCGTCAGCCAAGCTCAGCGAATTGGCCGTCGGCATCGGCCCGTTCGTGGTGGGTCCTGTCATCGAAAAGAAGATCGGACTCGCCGCATTCGGTGCGATGTCGGTCGATGCGGATTGGCGCGACGCGGCGTGGGGCGAGCGGCATGGCCTGTACGCCAAGCTCTTTGACGACGTGGCCGCCATGGATGACGCCGTCACCGCACTGGCCACCACGCTGGCCGCATCGAATCCGGAGGCGATGGCGATGCTCAAACGCGTGTTCTGGACGGGCACCGAACAGTGGGACACTCTGCTCGCGGAGCGTGCGGCGATGAGCGGCACGCTCGTGTTGTCCGCGTTTACGCGGAACGCGATCGGCGCCTTCAAGACGCGTTAGAAGCGAAGCGTCGCCGTCAGCCCAGCCGGTCCGCGGCGATCGAACCAGGGCGCGACGGCGAAGGTGGAGGGGGCGCTGCCAAGACCGGCGCTCCGTGATCGGCGCGCCACGATCGTGGCGCCGCGCTGCGAGCGATTGGCTGACACGACCGCGTCAATCAGGCCGATGACGGTGACGGCGGCCGCGGCGCCCGCGCCGACCGTGAAAAATGTGCGTTCCTGTGTAGTCTGCGTGTACGGAGCGGGGGCCCCGTTCGGATCCACATACGCGATGGTGGCCGTCGTGGTCTGTTGCGTGAACGCCAGTCCGGTCGCGCCGCCGACCGCGGCGAGGACGAGCACGCCGCGCACCGGATGGCCGGTGTAGAACTGCCCGAAGCCCGGCAGCAGACTGCGCATGAACGCGACGCCTGGCCGATACACGGGGCGACGCAGCACTTCGATCGCACGCCCGACTTCGACACGATCGTCGACCGTCGGCGCATTGGCACGATAGAGCTCAAGATCCTGCAGCGCGTTGGCACGCGATCCGTTGGCGGCGCGGGCCAAACCACGATTGAAGTAGCCCTCGGACGCCGTCGGCGCGTCGCGCACCACATCATCGAATGCGCGGATGGCGGCCTCGTAGCTCCCGTCGTCGAAGAGGGCGAGTCCCAGACGAAAGGCCACCTGCACATCGTCCGCCCTACGTTGGGCCGCTGTCGGCACGATCCGTTGCAGGCGATCGCGCACATCGACCGCTTCGCGTCCTGCGGGCGACAGCGAGAGGTATCGACAGAACTCTGCGATCGCTTTCGCCGAGTCGGCGAGTTCCTCGTGCGCGCGACCCAGGTCGTAGGCGATGCGCTCGTCGCCCGGATTGAGCACCGCCGCGCGTGCAAACGCGTCGCGGGCGGCCGTCTGATCGCCGATCAGCGCGGCTTCCTGCCCTGCCGCGGCAAGACGGCGCGCCTCGGCATTGTCGCGCCGGGCGGCCGCGGTCTGCCCGAGCACGGGCAGTGCACAGCCGGGAGCCGCACCTGTGGTCAGCGTACGCTTCGGGGTCAGGTTCGGCGCACCGCTCGGCGTGACGCTCTCCGTGACGCTCGACTCTCCGCTCGACGTGACACGCTGGGCTCGGAGCGGCGCACCGCACACGGCAATGGCGACGAGCGTTGCGGCGATGCGACGCGCAGTGCGCGCCAGCGGGTGCCACTCAGCGAACCGTGATCGAGACTGATGCACTGATGCCCTCGGATGTCGCGGTGATGATGGCGGTGCCGCTCCGGACGCCCACGACCAGGCCGGTGCTCGACACGAACGCCACATTTTCGTTGGCGCTTCGCCAGGTGATGGTGCGGCCGGACAGCGGTGCCCCTGACGCATCGCGAAGTGACGCCACCAATTGGACGCTGCTGTTTATCCCGATCGACGCGTTGTCCGGTGCGAGCGTGATCGACGCAACGGCTGGCACACTGACCGTCACCGTACTCGTGGTCGAGATCCCTTCACTCTCGGCGACCACCAAGGCCACGCCGGGTGCCAGGGCGGTCACGACACCCGTTGGGCTCACGGTCAGTACGCTGGTCGCACCGCTTCGCCACGCGATGCTGCGTCCGGTAAGCGGCGTCCCATTGGCGGCCCGCGCCGTGGCTGAAAACGATCGGACGTCACCAACGAGCAGCGACGCCGACGATGGCGTGATCTCCAACGCGGCGACCGGCAGAGGAACCACCTGCACGCTGGCCAGACCGGTCTTGCCTTCGCTGGTCGCGGTGACGCGCGCGTTCCCCGGGGCGAGCGCGGTAATCACGCCGGCTGGCGTCACCGACGCCACGCCGGGCGCATCGCTCGCAAAGGTAACCGGGCGATTGGTCAGCACATTGCCGTCGTTGTCCGTGATTTGCGTTTCCAACGTCAGCACCGAACCAACCGTGAGCGTGGAGACGCTGGGCGTCAGCGAGACCGCCCCAGCGGCCCGTGCCCGCACGACGACCGTGGCCGTGCCGACACGGCCCTCACTCGACGCGGAAATCGTGGCGGATCCCGGTTGTAAGGCGATGACGTTACCGGTGGCCGTCACGGCCACCGCAGTGACGTTGCTCGAACTCCAGACCACCACGCGACCCAGCAACACCCCGCCAGCGGCATCGCGCAGCGTCGCAAGGAACTGGCGATCGGTGCCGACGGTCAACGTATCCAGACCGGGAGTGAGCGAGACAGACTGAATCGGCGGTAGCGTGATCGTCACGGCGGCTTGTGCCGTGCGTCCCTCACAGGATGCAACAATGGTAACGGCACCGGGGGCGACACCGGTCACGGCTCCCGCGGCGTCGACGCGCGCGACGGTGGGGTCACTGCTCGACCACGTAATGCGTCGTCCCGCAAGCGTCAGGTTGTCCGCGTCGAGTGGCTGCGCGCGAATGAGCACCGTCCCCCCGACGCGGACGGCCGCAATGGCCGGCGTGACGACGAGCGAGGCGACCGGTCGCTCCGTCACCGTCACGGTGGTCGTGGCACTCACGCCGCGAGCGCTCACCGCAATGCGTGCCGCCCCCGGCGCCGTGGCCGTGACCACACCGTTGGCGGACACGGTGGCCACCGACGCGTCACTGCTCGACCACGAGAGCGGCGAAACGGGAACCGTGTTGCCATTGGCATCCTCGGCGCGCGCGCCGAGCGCCACCGTCGCACCCGCCCGTAGCGTCGGCGACTGAGGGGTCAGCTCGACAGTTGCAATCGTCGGATCACCGGCGGTCGGCTCCGCGCAGGCGAGCAGCATCAGGGCGCCGGCCACGCACAGCCGTGTGAGCGGACGACTGAGCCGATGCATGATGGTCATGGCGTCACCGTGAGATCCGCCGTACCGGTCCGCCCTTCACTGGTCGCGGTAATCGTGGTGGTGCCGGCGGTGAGCGTGGTCACCAGCCCGCTGCTGCTGTTCACCGTGGCGACCGCCGTGTTCGAGCTGGTCCACGTGATGGTGCGGCCGGTCAGCACGTTACTCGACCCATCGCGCGTGACCGCACTGGCCTGCGATGTCGCGCCGACGGTCACCGAGGCGGGGGTGAGCGTGACCGTCACGCTCGCGACCGGGGCCGGTGGCGCGTTCACGGTGAGGTCCGCCGTACCGGTTTTGGTTTCCGAGGTCGCCGTGATCGTCGTGGTACCGGCCGTGAGCGTGGTGACTAGGCCACTGCTGTTCACGGTGGCGACCGCCGTATTCGAGCTGCTCCACGTGATGGTGCGGCCGGTCAGCACGTTACTCGACCCATCGCGCGTGACCGC
>JBBARJ010000219.1:0-6096 GCA_040399825.1 Gemmatimonas sp. | reverse complement strand
CTCAATGACGCTACACGACGACGAGGGGCCCGGATTACCGGTGAGCCGATTCGTATTGCGGTCCTCGAGCGCAATCCGCTCATGCGCCAGGCCCTGACGGCGTTGCTGGCTCGTGATCCACGAATCCACCTCGTCGGCGACTCCTGCGACCTCGACCAGTGCCTCAACTACGCCACGCAGCGCGCGGCGCAGGTCGTGTTGCTGTCTGCCGAACCGGACGTAGCAACCGTGATTCGACAGGTCAGTGCGCTGGCAGCGCTGCCACTCGGGCCGCATGTCATTGTGCTCAATGGCCAGCAGCGGCCCGACGAGGTGCTCGAAGCATTCCGCGCCGGCGCGTTCGGCTATTTGCCGTGGAGCGCCTCGGTTACCGATCTGATCGAAGCGATCGAGATGGTGGCGGACGGCATGAGCTACGTGCTGCCAACGACCGCAAAGGCGTTGGCGACCGGCCTGCGTGCGCCCCCGCCGGCCGCCCCCGCACAGAGCGGCTCATGTCTCGATGTGCTGAGTGCGCGTGAGCGAACCGTACTCGAGCGTATCGCGCGTGGCTTCAGTGGGCCGGAAGTTGCTGACCAGCTGGGTATCACGGTCAAAACCGTGGATACCTATCGTCATCGTATTCATGAAAAACTTGGTGTCCATCACCGCAGCGACTACGTGCGGATCGCGATCGACCATGACCTGCTGCGCCGAGATCTCACGTAGGGCTCACGTAGCAGATGACACCGTATGCGGTGTTTGCCCGACATTTAGTAGGTAAAGCGACTGACAGACGCCGCGAGGAATCGAACCGATGTTTTGCGACCACCGAGGAATTCCCCGCAACACCAAGTGGAGTTGATTATGCCCAGTCCAATGTCGCCACCGCGCAGCGAACATGTCTTTCCGCCGCTGTCACCGCCGTCGTCGGTGAAGCGCACGGTGTTCGATAACGGCGTGGAGGCAGAGATCAGCGCGATCGCCGATCGACAATGCGTGCCGTGTGACGATAGCGAGTTACTGGCGGCGTCCGTGCGCGCGCTCCGCGATGCCTTGCATGTGCCGAAGGGCATTGTCGTGAGCGTGCACGATGGCATCGTCGTACTCGATGGACGCACCTCGTACTACTACGAGCGGGCGGCGGCGGAGTGCACGGTGCGATTTCTCGACGGGGTGCGCGCCGTCGAGAATCACATCCTGGTCGAGCCGCCGGCGTTGGCCCACGACGTACAGATGCGCATCGCTGACGCGCTGCTTCGCACGGCTGCCGCTGAAGCAACCCAGATCGCCGTCCACGCGGTCGGCGGCACGGTCATTCTGCATGGCGTCGTCCACTCGCCCGTTGAGCGTGATGCGGCCCAGCGCGCCGCGTGGAACGTGGAGGGTGTGCGCTCCGTGATCGACAATCTGATCGTCAGCGCATAACGCCACCACGCGCTGCGCCTCTTCAACTATTCCCTGCCGGAGTCGAGCATGCCGACCCAAACGCCAAACGTTCGTAACCTGACCGATTTGCTGCGCACCTTCGAGCCGACGGTCGCTCCTGCGGGACCGATCCTCGTGGCGACCGATTCGTCACCGGCCTCCGATGCTGCGTTTCCTATGGCGCGCCTGCTGGCGGCCGCGCTGAACGTGCCAGTGGAAGTGGTGACTGCGATGCAGCCGACGACGGTGCCGACCTATGCGTTCGACACTGTGCCGTACCCGATGCTGACCGAGCCACATCTCGTGGAGGGGCGCCAGTCGATGATCGACCGGCAGATGGCGCGCACCGTGCCGTCCGCTACTCCATGGCCCGTCCGCGTGCGCGTCGGCGAGCCGCTGCATGAAATTGTCGATCATGCCCGCGGCATCGACGCTCGCGTGATCGTGGTGGGTCGCGGCCGACACTCCACCATCGGCCGGACGCTCGGTGGCGAGTCGGTACTGCGGCTGCTGCAACTCGGCGATACGCCGGTGCTGGCGGTCGAGCCCGGTGTCGAAGCGCTGCCGAAGCAGGTGGTCATGGCCACTGACTTCAGCGCCTTCAGTCTCTACGCCGCGCAGGTCGCGAGCAGCATGATCGCTCCGGGTGCGACCGTCCGACTCGTGCATGTGGGACCGGTGCTCAGCGACGCCGATGCGACGCTGGGGGAGTACGCTGCAGGCTACACGAAGGAAGCGGAAAAGGGGTTCGCACTGTTGACGGAGCATCTCGCTCCGTACGGTTTCACACTGGAAACCGTGACGCTGCATGGTAATCCGTCGGATCGTCTCATCGACTATTGCGATGCGATCAACGCCGATCTGGTGGTGACCGCCACGCATGGCTATGGCTTCCTGCGTCGCATGGTGCTGGGCAGTGTGACCACGGAGCTGGTCCGTTCGGCGCCCTGCTCGGTGTTGTGTGTGCCGGGCCGTGCCCGCACCATCGCGGCGGCCCGTGCCAATGCTGCCGCGAAACAGCAGACCCGCAGTTATGCGCTCGACGTCCTGGACGACGAGCTCAATGCGTTTACGACCCGCAACGCCGGACGGACGTGCAGTATTGAAATGGATAGAAATGATTTTGGAGCGCAGTCACTCGGGCACGGTATGCCGATGGTCGGTGCGACCTATGACAAGCATGATCGCAGCATCTCGCTGATGTTTGGTGCCTCACGCCTGTTGGGTGAGCATCTCAGTCACCGCTTGCAGGGATGCGAGTCGGTGCACACCATCACGAATGCGGAAGGTCGGGATCAGGTCATGCGCATTGTGCATGAAGGTGGTCAGACGCTGATGCTGCTTGACTGATCCACTGGCGGCAGCACGAATGCACCAACGGCAACCGTCATCGATGGTTGCCGTTGGTGCATTCGTGAGATCGTCCTACCGCACGGACCGCCTGCTATTTCCACGCCTTGACGATTGCTTCGCCAATGCGGCCGATCACCGCGTTACCCTCGGCGTCCACCCAATAGCGCGTGTCGGTGTTCTCCTTCGTCAGCACGCAGGCCACCACGCGCGCCGGCAGGGAAAACACACCACAGTCGGTGCGCGACGCGTCCACATCGCCACTCTTATGCGCCAGGCGTGTGCCGTACGCGTACCGGGCCAGTTTCGAATTGTCCTCGTTGTTGGCTAGGATGCTCAGCATGGTGGAGTCCGCGGCGGGGCTCACGGCCTTCCCCTGGGCCAACAGCACGAACAGCTGTGCCATTTCATTCGGTGTAGTGACGCCCAGTCCGTATTTGGCTGAGCTGTCGGTGGCCACACTGGCGATGCGCGTCATCGAACCGCTGTGCACCTTCGTATGCGCGAGGCCCAGCGCTTCCATCTTCTGCCACACCCGCCGGATCTTGATGCGGTCGAGCACGAGATTGGTGGCCGTGTTGTCGCTCAGCGTACTCATGAGATAGGCCACATCCCAGAGCCGTAGCGTAAGCGGGGCGCGCAGATACTGTAGCTGGCCGGCGCCGCCGACTTTATCGATGTCGGTGAGCACGATCGGATCATCGAGGGTGAGCTGCTTCTGTTCGGCCAAGTCGAACAGGGTGACGAGAATCGGCACCTTGATCAGCGAGGCGGTAGAGAAGGTCTCGTTACCCCGTTGTTCGAGATGTTCACCGGTGTCGAGGTTGGTGATGCTGTAGCCGACCACCCCATGGTGTGCCGCAGATAGACTGTCGAGCGTGCGGCGGAGTACGGCCGACTTTGCACTCTGCGCGCCGACACTGTGCGACCAGACGGCGAGTGACATCGCGCTCCACAGCGCGAGCGCGGCGGCGGCTAGGCGTCGGGGACGGGCGGGCATCGGGGGAGACTCCGGCAAGAGGGTGAGAGGGCGGACCCCAAGGAATATGCGCGCCGTGCGGAAGCGGCGGCCCGGCGGCGGTGCCGCAATGATCGCCGACTTCGCTAAGTTCGGACACATATTCGGACAGCGGAGGAGCTGATGGAGATCTACAAGCAATTCACCTTTGAGGCCGCGCACCGGTTGCCGAATGTGCCGCCGGGGCACAAGTGCGCGCGGCTGCATGGGCACTCGTTCGAGGTGACCGTCCACGTGCGGGGGCCGTTGTCGGCTCACGAAGGCTGGGTCATGGACTTCGCCGACCTGAAAGCAGCGGTGAAGCCCATCATTCAGGAACTCGATCACTTCTACCTGAATGACATCGCCGGGCTCGAGAATCCGACCAGCGAAGTCATCGCGCGGTGGATCTGGCGCCGTCTCGTGCCCACGCTGTCCGGTCTCAGTCAGATCGTGGTGCGGGAAACGTGTACGTCGGGGTGCGTGTACCGCGGCGAAGACGAGTAGCGCGCGAGGCGAGCGCTAACGACAACCGCAACTACAAAAGCCAGAACACGGAGATCACGGATCAATCGGAAAAAACACAGATAAGCCAAAAGCGCTGTTTGCTTATCCGTGTTGTTACGGTGTAATCCGTGATCTCCGTGTTCTGGCTGTTGCTGTTGCTGTTGCTGTTGCCGTTGCGAGCTCGCGGTTTCCCCAATCCTTCAGGATCTCGTCGAGATCGAGATCGGGTGCGAGAAAGCAGCCGTGTCCGTGTCCGTGCAGTACGCGCATGGTGGCGTGGGGAACGCGCGCGGACATGTACGTGGCTTGCTCGACCGACGGAATCAGGTGGTCCTCATCGGCGGCGAGGAACAGCGTAGGTAAGTGGATGTCTTTGAGTCGCCGACGCACGTCATAGTGCGTGAGGATGCGTAGGCGATTGATGTAGCCGAGTCGCGTGGTGGCGCGGGTGAGCAGGAGGAAGCGGTTGATCTCGTCGCGGTGCGTATGCGAGGAGTGCAACCGCGACGCGGTCAGTCGCCGCGCAATCCGCATGGTACCCCACGGCACGATGCGCGCCGCGGCAATGGCGGCGTATAGTTTGATCTTCGGAGTGATGCGCGAAAATGAATTCAGGATGACCAGCGCCCGGATGCGTTCCGGATGCGCGAGTGCGAAGCTCATGGCCAGTGCGCCCCCGAACGATTCACCGACCACGATAGCGGGCGTGCCGTCGGGCACGGCGTCGTCCAGGTGGCGGGCGATATCGGCCACCAAGGTGTCCATGCTGAGCGCATCATCGCGCAGCCGGAAGGTGATGACGCGGAAACGGCCCAACAGTAGGCGTGCCTGTCGGTAAAAGAGCAGACCTGTGCCATCGAGACCAGGTATATAGATCAAGGGTGGCCCATCACCCTGAACGTGACACTGTTCAGGGTGATGCGACCCGGGAACAATGTCCCCATGGTCGCTCACCGCTGCCTTTCCGGACTTCTCATGCGCAACGCTCTGGGAATGGCTGAATGACTACGACATCGCGTGGTACGGCTCGGCTCCTGTGGGCCGCGGTGTCGGTCGTGTTCGTGGAAACGATCATCACCGGCCTCGCGCTCGCCCCTGCAGTGCTGTTCATACATTGGCAGTCCACGTGGCCCTTGTCCACGTGGATTCGCCTGACGCTGGCCGCGATGGGCTTCGCGCCGGTGTATCTGGTGTGCGCATGCTCACTGATGCTCTACTCCGCGCTCGCCACGAAGGCACTCGGCTGGCGTACCCCTGCCAACGTGGAACTGCCACTGGCGGACTTCAGTTGGCCGGTGCTGAACTGGGGACGCTACTTGATGACCATCCACGTCGTCCGTGTCTTGGCGGGTCCCGCGTTCCGTTCGACCACCGTCTGGAATTGGTACATGCGGCTCAACGGCGCGCGCCTTGGCCGCAACGTCTGGGTAAACAGCCTTGCTCTGATGGACCACAACTTGCTCGACTTCGCCGACGGCGTTGTGATCGGATCGGATGCTCACGTCTCGGGCCACGTGGTCGAGCGCGGCATCCTGAAGACGTCCTCCGTCCGACTCGGCCGCAACACGCTGATCGGGATCGGCAGTGTGGTTGGCATTGGTGTCGAATCTGGTGACGGTGTGCAGGTCGGTGCGCTCAGCGTCGTGCCGAAATTTGCGAAACTCGAAGCCGGTGGCGTGTACGTCGGCGTCCCGGTGGCGCGAGTGCGCTGACAGGCTGCCACGACAACGGCCACCGCCACCGCCACCGCAACAGCCAGAACACGGAGACCACGGATTACTCGGAAAAAACACAGATAAGCCCAATGCGCTGTTCCTCTTATCCGTGTTGGTTCT
>JBBARJ010000218.1:0-6122 GCA_040399825.1 Gemmatimonas sp. | reverse complement strand
AGTACGCCCCCGATCCCTCCAGTCAGAGCGTGTGCACGATCGGCGGCAACGTAGCCGAGAACGCCGGCGGACCGCACTGCCTGAAGTACGGCGTCACGCTCAATCATGTGGTGGAGTGCAAAGTGGTGCTGCCCGACGGCACCTGCATGCAGCTCGGCCAGGCATTCGGCGAATCGGACGAGTACGATGTGCTTGGCGTGTTCGTGGGCAGTGAAGGGTGCTTCGGTGTGGCCACTGAGATCACCGTACGGCTCGTGCCCTTGCCCGAAACCGTGCACACACTGCTCGCCGATTTCCCAAGCGTCAACGCCGCCGCGCGCGCCGTGTCGCGCATCGTTGCCACCGGCATCGTGCCCGCGGCGCTCGAGATGATGGACAACGCCACCATCCGCGCCGTCGAGGCATCGATCTACGCCGCCGGATATCCCATCGATGCCGCCGCGATTCTCTTGTGCGAAGTGGACGGCATTGCCGCTGGACTAGACGAAGACGTCGCCATCATCAAGCAGTGCTGCATGGACGCCGGCGCGCGCGACGTGCTGGTAGCCACCACTGATGCCGACCGCACGCGCCTGTGGCAGGGTCGCAAGAAAGCGTTCGGTGCGATGGGCCGCATTGCGCCGTCCTTGGTGGTACAGGATGCCGTCGTGCCGCGCACCCGCCTGCCCGAGATCCTCGAGACGATCCACGAGATCGCCACGCGACATCGGGTGCAGGTGTGCAACGTATTCCATGCCGGCGACGGCAACCTGCACCCTAATATCCCCTACGACGCCAGCGACGCCGACGCGTCCGCGCGTGTGCATGCTGCCATGTCGGAGATCATGCTCGCCTGCATCGCCGCCGGCGGTACCATCACCGGTGAACATGGCGTGGGACTCGACAAGCTGCCGTACATGGAGCGCCTCTTCACCGCCGAATCGCTCTCGGCCATGTGTAGCATCCGCGACGTGTTCGACCCCGAGCGGCGCGCCAATCCCGGCAAGGTCGTGCCGGTACACAGCTGCAAGGAATGGCACGGCTCAACGCGCACGAAGCCGCTCGCGTCATGAACACCTCCGACATCGCAGCGGCTATCCAACGCGCCGACGCCAGCCACACCGTAGTCCGGGCGGTCGGCTCCGGCACCTGGCTGTACGGTGGCCCCGTGGAGAACGATCCCGCGGCCACCGTGGTGAAGCCAGCCGGCGGCGTCATCGAGTACGCGCCCGGCGACCTCGTGATGAGCGTCCATGCCGGCACGACACTCGAAGAGTTGTCAGCGCTCTGTGCCGCGAGTGGCCAGATGTTGGCCATCGCGCCCTATGGCGCCCCGCGGTCCACCATCGGCGCCGTGGTCGCGACGGCATCCGCGGCCCCATTGGCGTACGAAGACCTCACCATTCGCGATCTCGTGCTCGGACTCACGGTCGTGACCGGGACCGGCGATGTGGTGCGCGTGGGTGGCAAGGTCGTAAAGAATGTCGCCGGCTTCGATCTCGTGCGGCTCAACACCGGTGCGTTCGGTACGCTCGGGATCATCACAGAAGTCAGCGTGCGCCTGCACGCCAAGCCCATCATGGATCATGTCGTGACCGGCACGCTGGACGACGAGCCGCAGACGTGGGTCCCGACGCTCACGGCGAACCGTGCGCCATTGCCGATGCTGGTGCGACTCGCTCCCGGCGAACCGGCTCAACTCTTTGCTCGCTGCACCGGCAACGAGTCGCGCGCGTCGGCGCTGCGTGGCATCGTGCAGTCGTTCGGCGCGCGCCACGCGTTCACGCTCGGGACGTCGGACACCAGCAACGCCGGTGACCCCGCGTCGCCGGTGGGCGTGCTGCGACACGTTCCCGAGCAGGCGCTTGTGCTGCGTGCGCGCACCACGCCCGATCACGGCGCGTTGCTCATCGACGCAGCGCGTGTCGCGTTTCCTGAAGCCACCCTGCTCTTCAATCCAGCCCGCGGATCGCTTCGCATCACCACGGTGAACCCCGATCCCGTCGAACACACCGATGCCCGCATCGCGGCCTTGGTGGCGTCGGCCCCACCGTCGACGCCCTTCTCGGTCGTGATGGAGCAAGGCGCGTCGCCGATCACGCCGACCGGCGCCCTCGACCAGTCGGTCAAGCGGGCCTTCGATCCTCGGGGCATCCTGAACCGGCGGCGCCCGGCGGCACGCGTCATGGGAGCGGTATGAGCGACGTCACGAGAAGTATGTCCACGACGCCCAAGTGCGCACTACCCGGCACGCCCTTGGCACTCGCCAGCAAGGGGCTCGATGCCTGCGTGCACTGTGGTTTCTGCCTGCAAGCGTGTCCCACGTACGTCAATCTCGAAGACGAGAACGATTCGCCGCGTGGACGGCTCGTGCTCATGCGTCGCATGCTCGAAGGCGATATCCCGCTCGACGATCCCACTACGGCGCAGCACATCGACCGGTGCCTGGGTTGTCGCGCCTGCGAGACCGCCTGTCCGTCGGGCGTGCCGTACGGCGATCTGCTCGAAGCGACGCGCGCCACCATGGCCCCGGTGCGCGGCGTGCCGTTCGTGGCCCGCGCCGTCTTAGCCGTATTCAAACATCCGGTATTGCTCCGCACCGCACTGCTTGGCGCACGCCTGTTCCGCGCCACGCGGCTGCCGCATCTGCTCGCACCGCTGCTGCCGGCGCGCCTCGCCTTTCCGATGGCGATGATCGCATCGACCACGCCGTCCAACCTGCGGGCACGCGCCACACGCACGACGTCGAACATTACGCCGGCGTCGACGCCAGCCGGGCCAGACGTGACCGCGAGCTGCCTGACCGGCTGCGTGATGTCGGGACTCTTCTCGCACGTGAACGAGGCCACCGAGCGCGTGCTGGCCCATAACGGTTTCGCCCTGCGCGCCACCCGCGCCCAGGGCTGCTGCGGCGCGCTGCACGCACACGCCGGGGATCTCGAGAGCGCACGAGCGCTGGCCCGCATCAACGTGGCGGCCTTCGAGCAATCGGGCGCCGATGTCATCGCCGTCAATTCGGCCGGCTGCGGCGCCATGCTCAAGCAGTACGGCCACCTGCTGCACAATGATCCCGCGTGGGCGGCCCGGGCCGAGCGCATCAGCGCACGCACGCGTGACATCTCGGAGTTGCTGGCCACCGTGGGACCGATGGCAGGCACGGCCCCGGTGGCGTTGCGGGTCACGCATGATCCGCCCTGTCACCAGATGCACGCGCAGCGCGTCGTGTCACCGCCGCTCGCAGTGTTGCGCGCGATTCCCGGGCTCTCCCTCATTCCGTTGGAAGACGCCGATCAGTGTTGCGGGTCGGCTGGCATTTATAATCTCGTGGAGCCCGACACCTCTGACGCCGTGCTGGCGCCCAAGCTGGCGCGTATTGCCGAAAGTGGTGCCGACTGGGTGGCCACCGGCAACCCGGGGTGCATGATGCAAATCGGGGCTGGGTTGCTGCGCAGTGGATCGCGCGCGCGGGTCGTGCATCCGATCGAACTACTCGACGCGAGCTACGAGCACGGCGCGTGAATCACGGTGGTGCCGGACACGTCACCGTCGTGGCGTTCGACGGCATCATCGCCGACACCGTATCACGGCGGGCACAAATTCTCGCCGAGGCGATCGCGCAGGAATGCGCAGCAGTCGACGTCACGGTTCACGCGCAGGCCTTGCTGCCACCGTTGATGCCGTTGTTGCCCGGGCGGACGTTCACCGAGTGCATGGTGGTCGCTGTCGACCAGATTCCGGCGTTACAACACGAACGCCTTCGCCTCGATCTCACCGCCCACGACATCATGGCGATGCGCGCGCAGCGTGATTGGGCCAAGGCCGCGGCGCATGGCGTTCCACTGCGCGACGGAGTCCTCGACCACCTGCGCACGCTGACGGCGCGTGGCGTTCGCCTCGTCGTGCGCAGCGACTCGCAGCGCCGAGAGGTGGAGCCGCTGCTGCGTCTGTCCGGACTGGACGACAGCATGCTGTTGCTGCGCTGCGCCGACGACCTCCCGCGCCGGACGAATGTGACGTCCGTGCAGGCGAGCTATGACGCGATCGAGGCCCGTCTCGAACGACTGCGAATCCCCTGGGTACAACGTGACGCGGTCGAGGTACCCGGCGGTGCGGCCGCACGCATGTTGCTGGAATCGGCCGGTTTCCGATACCTTCTGCTGGCGGATCTATTGGCGAAGTCTTTGTGAGGTATGCCGTTGTCCAACGCTGACGCGAACTCCCCGAGCCCTGAAAGCGCCGCGGCGCCATCCGCGGCGCCATCCGCGGCGCCGCCCTCGCTCGTGTATCCCGAACCGCTGTCAGCCGACGATACCGCGGCCTACGTCGACCTGCGACGGGAGTCGGCGTGGTTCGCGTCGGCGATCCAGTGGAGCACGTTCCGTGGACCCAAGGCCGCCGACGCGCTGAATGGACTCGTCACCAACGACGTCACGCAGCTTCGCCCCGGCGAAGGCCAGCATGCCGCGGCCCTGACTCCCAAGGGCAAGGTGCTGTGCGACATGCTGATCTTCCGCATGGACGATGAGACGCTCATGCTCGCATTGCCCCCCACCTGTGCTCCGCAGTGGCTCGCGACGGCTCGCAAATACGTGAATCCACGGCTTGCGAAGGTCGAAGACGAATCGGAAAAGTGGACCACGTGGATGCTGTACGGCGCGCAGGCATCGGCGGCGCTGGCGTCCCTCCGTGGCGCCGATCATCCCGCCGCAGAGCTCGGCGACGTCATGATGCCGGAACTCGCCGAATGGACGCTGTGGCAGCAAGGCCTCTCGACCATCGGCCCGGCCACCGTCCGGCTCATTCGCGCACCGCTGATGGGATCGATGCCGGGCGTCATCATCATGGCCAACACGCCCGACGCGGACGTCGTGCGCGAGCGTCTCGAGCAGTCGGTGTACCGCCACGCCACGCACGCGGTGTGGAACATCGCCCGAGTGGAAGCTGGGCGTCCGGCGTGGGGCATCGATATGGACGACAACACGATTCCACAGGAAGCGAATCTCGATACCCTCGGCGCCATCTCGTTCACGAAGGGCTGCTACACGGGCCAGGAAACCGTGGCGCGCATCCACTTCCGCGGCCATGTGAATCGACGGCTGCGCGGACTCCTGGGTGTGTCGGCGCTCCCGCAGTACGGGCAGGTGACGGACGCGACGGGCAAAGCGGTGGGCGACGTGCGTAGCACGGTGATCTCGCCGCGGCTGGGGCCGATCGCGATCGCGATGCTGCGACGCGAGGTGTCGGAAGGCGACACGGTGAGCGTGGAAGGCAGCGATGGCCCGATCATCGCCGAAGTCCGTGAGCTCCCATTTGCCGAATAAACGAAGCTCGGAACTGTGTACTGAAGTGTGCTGAACTCTGACCACTATACACGGTCAGACGCCTGAGCTCTGTACACTGGGTACTGAGCCGATGGTACAGCGCCAGTGTACCGTGTTCAGAATTCTGGCGTCAGACTTTTTATGGTGTTCAGAGCCGAGCAACTTCAGTCCACCGTGTCGAGCGGATTTCGTGGAGTGCGCTGATGGGTCGTGCTGGGTCCTGATTGTTGGCGCCCCAGACGGATCGCTGACCCCAACGAAAAAGGCGGGCGACTTTCGTCGCCCGCCTTTCCGTTACTGCTGACGTCCAGAACTTCGGACGTCAAGATTACATCATCTTCTTGGTCGTGTCGGCGGCCGGAGCAGCCATGGCGGCCGAATCCGGGGCCGGGGCGGCCATTGCAGCCGAATCCATCGCCGGGGCGGCAGCGGCCGGAGCAGCGACGGCCGAATCAACAGCCGGGGCCTCTTCCTTGGCGGAGCAGGCGGCGAGCACGAGTGCAGCAGCGACGAGAGCGATGCGCTTCATAGTGTAGGACTCCATACGGTGCGGTGGTTGCGCCGTGCGTCCCAAAAAAGCGCACGGCCCCCCCGGCAGAAGGCCGACGGGGTTCAAGCAGCGTGAATCTACGTTTCATAGCTCAACTGTCAAGAGCCACCCCACGCCGGCCACGGAGTTCCGATCGGAGCCAAGCGTTTGTGACGTAACGGTTTCCTTGGTGTCCGGAGGCGGGCCGGCAGGCGCCTTCGGGGAACTCGGCCGTTGGCGAATACTTGCCGATCGGGCACAACTCGCCGTCCTTATGCGCTCTACCCCTATCG
>JBBARJ010000217.1:0-6139 GCA_040399825.1 Gemmatimonas sp. | reverse complement strand
CCCCGTCGCAATCGCCTCATCGCGGCGTTGGCCGACCTCACCGTCGTCGTTGAAGCCGGGAAGGGAAGCGGCGCCCTGATAACCGCCGATCATGCGCTCGAATTGAACCGCACAGTGGCGTGCGTGCCGAACGCCATCGATCAGGCCTCGTCGCTGGGGAGCAACGCGCTGCTCAAGATGCACGCCGAGCCAATCCTCGCCGTCGATGATGTGTTGGCGTTGCTGCGCATCGATCGCTCCGTGTCCACGCATCTCGCCCTCGATGGCGATGCCGCGCGGTGCTGGGATGCCCTGCAACAGGGAGCCCGTGACCTCGAGCAGGTCGCAGTCGCTGCGCGCTTACGGCCCCGGGAAGCCGCGGCGGTCTTGAGCGCGCTCGAAATCGACGGGCTCGTGCACTTCGGTCCATCCGGCCAAGTGTATCCGTCGGTCAGCGCGTTGTGAGCGTTCCGGCGGCCACGCCTGTTGGCTATCGACACCTGTATCTGCATGTGCCGTTCTGTGCACGGCGCTGCAGCTACTGCGATTTTGCGATCGCCGTCCGCAAGCAGGTGCCGTGGCGCGCTTTTGCCGATTCCGTAGATGCTGAGCTTCGCCTACGCGGTGCGGCGCAGTCCTGTGACGTGCTCACCACCCTGTATCTCGGCGGCGGCACGCCGTCGCGCTTGGGTGGCGAGGGGATCGAGCGACTCTTCGCGACGTTGCATCAGCACATTCGGTTGGACGCGCACGCCGAGGTGACGCTGGAGGCAAACCCGGAAGACGTCTCGGCCGAGGCGGTCGCGGCGTGGCGTCGGGCGGGGGTGAATCGGGTCAGCCTCGGTGTACAGAGCTTCAACGACCGCGTGCTGTCGTGGATGCATCGTGTGCACGACGCTGACGCCGCCCTCAGAGCGGTCGACACGCTGCGTTCGGGCGGAATCGACGCCATGTCGCTCGACCTCATCTTCGCCGCGCCGGACACGCTGGAGCGCGATTGGAGCGACGACATCACGCGACTGCTTGCGCTCGCCCCCGATCACATCTCGCTGTACGGCCTCACGATCGAGCCGCACACGCCGTTGGGGCGATGGCGCGCGCGTGGGGAGGTGGAGGAGGCGCCGGAGGAGGTGTACGAGCAGCAGTTCCTCGAGTCGCACGAGCGGTTGCGGGCCGCTGGCTTCGAGCATTACGAGGTGTCGAATTTCGCGCGGCCGGGTCGGCGCGCGCGGCACAATAGTGCGTACTGGCAGAACGTGCCGTACCTGGGCATCGGCCCGTCGGCACACGGGTTTGACGGATCGGAGCGGCGCTGGAACCACGCGGCGCTCGCGGCGTGGGAATCGGCGTTGTCCGATGGACTTGACCCGATGGAAGGCGCGGAAACGCTCACCAGCCCGAACCGTGAGGCCGAGATGGTGTACCTTGGGTTGCGCACGATCGACGGGCTGGAGCTTCGGGAGGGTGAGGAAGCCCGCGTCGCCACGTGGCGTCGGCAGGGGTGGATTGAGTCTGTGGATGAGACCGCCGGATCACGCATCCGGTGCACCGCCTCCGGGTGGCTTCGGCTCGATGCCTTGGCCGCCGACTTGACAGCACTTCGAAGTCGTTCGTAGCGTTACACTTATGGCTATTAGCGGGGAGCTCTCCGAGCGGGAGCGACAGGTACTGGAAGCGGTGATCCACAGCTACGTGGCCACGGCCGAGCCCGCGGGCTCGCGCACGTTGTCGCGTCGCTTTGGCTTGGGCATTTCGCCCGCGACCATCCGGAACACGATGAGCGATCTGGAAGAGAAGGGCTTTCTTTTCCATCCGCACACGTCGGCCGGACGCATCCCCACGGACAAAGCGTATCGTGTGTATGTCGACTCGCTCATGCGGGTGGAGACAATCACGGGCGATGCGCAGCGACGGTTGCATGCGGACATCTCGAACGGCGGATCGGCCATCGAGGCGATTCTGCGCCGGGCTGCACAATCGCTGGGCATCCTGACGCAGGAGCTTGGCGTTGCGCTCGGGCCGCGCTTCGAACGGGCCACGCTGCGTCAAATCGAGTTGGTTCGCATCTCGTCGGAGCGCCTGCTGATGGTGCTCACGCTGCACGGTGGAGCGGTACGCACGGTCTTCGTGGAGGTGCCCGGCGTGATTGCCGACGAGGCGCTCCTCGAAGTCACGATCGTCTTGAACGAGCGGCTGGCGGGTCTCACCCTCGAGCAGGTTCGTACGACGCTCGCTTCCCGGCTACGTGACATTCGGCTCAAGCCGGAGACCGCCGAGCTCCTGCACATTTTTGTGCAGGAGGGCGAGCAGGTCTTCGGGCGTGTGGCGGATCCGCTCGAGACAGTTGTGCTGGGCCAACCGTCGCTGCTGGCGGATCAACCCGAGTTCGCCAGTGGCGAGCGGCTACGGCAGTTGATCGAGCTGACGGAAACCCGGCAGCAGGTTGCCTCGTTACTCGAAGCGAAGCCGGGTGCGAATGGCATTTCGATCACCATCGGCAACGAGCACGGCGACCCGCGGCTCGAACCGTTCACCGTGGTCACCGCCGAGTATCAGGCGGGGTCGCTCAGTGGCGTCATCGGCGTGATCGGTCCGACGCGGATGCCGTACGACAAAGTGATCGCGCTGGTCGGTCACACCTCCCGACTCGTGTCTGATTTGCTCTGCTGACCGTCCTCCCCTCGCTTCGGGCGGGCAGACCGGTCGATATTTCCTCCAGGTTTTTCAGTCCGACTTTGACTTCACCGACGGGCGGCCGGTTTCCGGCACCCGTCGTTCGCTTGCGCCGCCCACTGGCGGTGCGTTCTTCCGGGTTTCGACATGGCCGATTTCTACGCGGTACTTGGTGTGCCGCGCGATGCATCTGACGACGACATCAAGAAGGCGTATCGTCGCCTGGCGATGCAGTGGCACCCCGACCGCAATGCGGGCGCGAAGGAGGCCGAGGAGAAGTTCAAGACGATCACCGAGGCGTATGACGTGCTTCGTGATCCGCAGAAGCGCGCCGCGTTCGATCGGTACGGCGAGGCCGGGCTTCGTGGTGCCCAGCAACAGCAGTACGAGCACGTCGACCTGTCGGAGGCGCTGAACATCTTCATGCGCGACTTCGGCGGCTTCGGCGACTTGTTCGGGGGGCAGGGCGGTGGCCGTCGGAACGGAGCGCGCGCGGGCGCCGATGTGAAGCTGCCGCTGCCGCTCACGCTCACCGAGGTTGCCACCGGCGTCGAGAAGTCGGTCGTGCTCAAGGTGCTCGAGGCGTGCGACAAGTGCGAAGGGACGGGCGCCGAGCCGGGCACGAAGCCGCAGACGTGCAACACCTGCGGCGGCGCCGGCGAAGTGCGCCGTGCGCAGCGGTCCTTCTTCGGTCAGTTCGTTTCGGTGGCCCCCTGTCCGACGTGTGCGGGCGAAGGCGCGGTGGTGTCGTCCCCGTGCAAGAAGTGCCGCGGAGAGGGACGCGCGCGGGCTGAGCGCACGCTCAAGATTCAGGTGCCGGGGGGCGTCGCGACGGGACAGTATATGACGCTCCGTGGAGCGGGCAATGTCGGGCCTCGAGGCGGCACCAAGGGCGATGTGCTCGTGGTGTTCGAGGTGGAAGATGACGCACGCTTTGATCGCGATGGCGAGGATCTGTTCTGCGAAGCGCTGCTCACGTACTCACAGCTTGTGTTTGGCGCCGATATTCGCGTGCCCGGCCTGACCGCGGATCTCTCGGTGAGGGTACCCGCGGGAACGCAGAGTGGGAGCGTGTTTCATTTGCGCGGCCGCGGATTACCGCGGGTGAATGCATCCGGCACCGGCGACCTGCACGTGAAAGTGCAGCTGTGGACGCCGCAGGATGTCGAGGGGGAAGAGAAGGCCGCGATCGAGCGGCTGGGGGCGCTGCAGGGGCAGGCGCCGGCGCAGCGTGAGAAAGGATTCTGGTCGAAAATGAAGGAGGCGCTCGGTGCTTGACGCGTCGTTGCGCTGGGTCAGTGTGCGGGTCAGCCCGGGGGCCGACGAGGGAAGTCGCGACGCCTGTATGGCCGCCTTGTTCGCGGTCGGCGCGCAGGGCGTCCATGAAGACGGTACCGCACTCGTGACGCATTTTCCGCCGTCGACCGATCTCGAGGTGGTGCATCTCGCGCTCACCGAGGCCGACGAAGGCGTGACCATCGAGACGGCGCCGGTGCCCGATATTGACTGGAGCGAAGCCTGGAAGTCGCGCATCAATGCGCACGATCTGGGCTCGCTCACCGTCACGCCGCCCTGGCTGGCCGAGGGCCGCGATCCCGCGCGTACCATCGTGATCGAGCCGGGCATGGCGTTCGGGACGGGCGAGCACGCCACGACGCGCGGCGTAGTGCGTCTGCTGCCCACCGTCCTTCGTGACGGCGATACCGTCGCGGATCTCGGGGCCGGCAGTGCCGTGTTGGCGATCGCGGCGGCCAAACTCGGGGCGTCGCGTGTGTATGCCGTCGAGCTGGACGGCGAAGCCATACCTGACGCCGAGCAGAATGTGCAGCGCAACGGCGTCGCCGATCGCGTGCATGTCTTCGAAGCGGACGCTGGGGCGTTGCTGCCGCTCTTGGCGCCGGTTCGCGTCGTGCTGGCGAACATCATTTCATCCGTGCTGGTCGAGTTGTTGCCGATCATCGCCGCCTCGCTCACCGCCGACGGGGGCGCCATCCTGAGTGGCATTCTGCAGGAGGAGCGCGCGGAGATGCTCGCCGTTCTGGCGGCCACCGGCTGGCGTGTGCTCGATGAGGATGCGGAGGACATCTGGTGGTCGGTCTCGATCGCGAGGGCGTAGCCGCCGGGCGCCCGAATTTCGTCACGACCGAATCGTTCGCGGTCGGGGCGACGTGCGTGCTCGACGAACACGCGGCGCGTCACATGCGCGTCTTGCGGCTCGACGCGGGGGCCGTGGTCGGAGTCCGCGACGGCCAGGGGCACGTCGGGGCCGGGCAGCTCGTGCGGCTCACGAAAACGCAGGCCTACATCGAAATCAGCGACGTTGACGTGATTGCGCCGCTCCCCGAGGTGCATTTGCTCGTGCCCGTGGCCGATCGCGACCGGATGTTATGGCTGGCCGAGAAAGCCTGTGAGCTGGGCTGTACGAGCTGGCGCCCGGTGCTCTGGCGACGATCCCGGAGCGTATCGCCGCGCGGCGAGGGTGTGGCCTTTCAGCAAAAGGTGATGGCACGCATGACGAGCGCCCTGGCGCAGTCCGAAGGAGCATGGCTCCCGCAGCCCTTCCCTGAGGCCACGCTGGAGCGTGCGTTGCTGGCCGCGCCGCCTGGTGACCGCCTGGTGCTCGACCCGGCGGGGGCGCCGATGGTCGGTTCGGCTGCCGCGGCCCTGCAGGAACCGATTGTTTTGGCGATCGGTCCGGAGGGAGGAATCGAGGCGGATGAGCTCGACGCGCTGGTGGCGGCCGGATTCCGCCCGGTTCGACTGGGGCCGACTATCCTTCGCTTCGAAACCGCCGCCGTGGCGGCGCTGGCGATTGCGCGGACGGCGCTCGGCGCCATCTCCACTTTTCGTTCCCCGCTTCGGGAGTCCTGATGTCCGACGCCTGTATCTTCTGTCGCATCGTTGCCGGGACCATTCCGGCCACGTTGGTCGCCAGTAACACGTACGGTGTGGCGTTCCGCGACCTGCATCCGCAGGCGCCGTCGCACCTCTTGGTGATCCCACGACGTCACGTGGCGTCGCTGGCGGAGGCGACGGATGCCGGCGAGCTTGGGGCACTGATGCTCCTCGCGGCCGAGGTCGCCCGAGCCGACGGCTTGGCGGAAACGGGCTATCGACTGGTGGCCAATACCGGGAATGACGGCGGGCAAACGGTCCACCATCTTCACCTACACGTGCTAGGCGGGCGGGCGATGCACTGGCCGCCGGGGTAATTGGTCGCCTCCGTCTCGAATTATCGTGGTTTGCGCCTTGACCTCCCTTCTCGGTATGGGTAGGATTTAAGGCTGTCGTTCTATCGCAACGTGTCTGTCACGCCATCATTTACGAGGTTTCGTTTGTCCGAAGTCATCATCCACGAGGACGAGAATTTTGAGCGTGCGCTCAAGCGCTTCAAGAAGAAGTGCGAGAAGGCCGGCATTCTGTCCGACCTGCGCAAGCATCTGCACTATGAGAAGCCCTCGGAGGAGCGCAAGCGCAAGATGAACGC
>JBBARJ010000216.1:0-6187 GCA_040399825.1 Gemmatimonas sp. | reverse complement strand
GTGTATCCGGTGCCGCGTCACCTGAAGAACGACCTGCTCGTGCATCTGCTCACAAAGAAAGCGCATGACTCGGTGCTCGTGTTCACGCGTACGAAGAGCGGCGCCGATCGCGTGGTGCAAGATCTCGAGAAGGCCGGTGTGAAGGCGGGCGCCATGCACGCTGACAAGTCGCAGCGCGAGCGCATGGCGGCGCTCGAAGACTTCAAGTCCGGAAAGCTGCGCGTGCTGGTGGCGACGGACATTGCGCAGCGCGGTCTCGACATCTCGGGGATCACGCATGTGATCAATTACGATGTGCCGCAGCAGCCGGAAGACTACGTGCACCGGATCGGCCGCACGGGCCGCGCCGCGAGCACGGGCGATGCGTACACGTTCATGGCGGCTGAAGACATCGGTATGGTGCGCACGATCGAGCGCACGATCGGACAGGAGATTCCGCGCGTCAGCGTGCCGGGGTTCGACTTCGGCACCTGATCGTCGCAGGAAATTCGCGCTATCGTCGTTGCACGCGCCCGAGACGCGACACCGTAATGGTGTCGGCTCGGGCGCTTCGTTTCAGAATGAGCCGCAGATTCGCCGCCCCGACGCCGAGCCCCGACGGCGCGTAGCTGAGGGAGTCGCGCGTGGCCTCGAGGGTGAGCCCGCTGCCGTGGAAGTCACCCGCGGCGATCGTGTCGGGGCCCACGTGCACCACGACGCGTGTGCCTGCCACATCGAAGCGCACGGCGGTGCGGTCACCCGTCGCGATCGCATGATCGCGCGCGAGCGCGAGCAGGTCGACGGTGGATTGCGCCGCCATCGCGACATCGAGGGCGGCGAACAACGCGCTGCCGGACGTCATCGCCAGCGCGGTCAGTCCGCCCATCAGCGCGAGCAGCCACAACTGCTCGATGAGGGTCGCGCCACGTCGGCGACGGCGCAGGCGCGTGGTGCACTGCAAACGGGGAAGCGGTGGCATGGCGAAGGGGGGCGTGGATGGGGCGCGGTCACTCTCTCGTGCGACCTCGGGTCGCTCGCCGCGGTGGATGACACGATCGGTCCGAGGGCGTCGACCGGTGTCATCCGAACGTCGCCGCCATCATCCTCGCACCGCCAACCGGAGTTCAGATGTGCGCATCGGCCTTCCCGACACCTTGAATTCGTGACGACGCGATAGATTATCGTGAGCCCTCACAACCACTCGACCCATCTCCTCCGACATGCGGATTGCGATTTCCACCGGCGGCGGCGACGCGCCAGGACTCAACGCCGTTATCCGGGCTGCGGTGCTCTCCGCCCGGACCCGCGGCTGGGACGTGCTTGGCATCAAGCGCGGCTTTGCCGGGCTGCTGGGTGAGGACGAAATCGTCCCGCTCACCGAGGACAGCGTTCGGGGGATCGCCAATCAAGGCGGCACGATCATCAAGACGACCAATCGTGGCAGCCCGTTCGCGTATCCGATTCTGCAGCCCGATGGCACGTGGAAGAACATCGATCGCTCTGACGAGCTCGTGGAGAACGCCCGTAATCTTGGCATCGAAGCGATCATCTCGATCGGCGGCGACGGTTCGTTGAAGATTGCGTCCCAGCTGGCCGCCAAAGGCATGCGCGTGATCAGCGTGCCCAAGACGATTGATAACGACGTTCCCGGCACCGTGACGACGTTCGGCTTCGACACGGCGGTCAACACGGCCATGGAAGCGATCGACAAGTTGCACACCACGGCCGAGTCGCACGATCGGGTCATGGTGCTGGAGGTGATGGGGCGCGATGCCGGATTCATTGCACTGCATGCCGGTGTCGCCGGGACGGCCGATGTCATTCTGATTCCCGAAATCGAGTGGGACATGCAGAAGGTCTGTGAGAAGATCATGGACCGCGATGCGGCTGGCCGTCGCTTCAGCATCGTCGTGGTGGCTGAAGGATCGAAGCCCAAGGGCGGGATGGAGTCGATCATCGGCGCGTCGTTGCCCGGGCAGGATCGTCGGCTGGGTGGTATCGCCGAACGGATGGGCTACGACATTCAGCGTATCACCGGCAAGGAAACCCGCTCCATGGTGCTCGGGCACTTACAGCGCGGCGGATCACCCACCGGCTACGATCGGCTCCTGGCCACGCGTTTCGGTGCGGCGGCCGTGCAGGCCGTGGCCGACAAGCGCTGGGGACACATGGTGGCGCTGCAGTCGCCGCATCTTGTCACCATTCCCATCGACGACGTGCTCAAGGAAACGAAGCGTGTCGATCCGGCGCACGACGTGGTGCAGGCGGCGCGGATGATGGGCATTTCCTTCGGGGATTAAGGGCGAAGTAGGGAGTACGGGGTACGGGGTAGGGGGTCACGCACTCCCTACCCCGTACCCCGTACCCCTTACTGTTTTTAAGACAGGGACTGTCCTCTGTTACGGACGCCGTCTGTTACCCCGTGAACCCTCCCCCTGTCCGTAGGGTACCGTGGTGCCGATACTTACACCGCAGCAGTGCGCCAGCCGACGGACGGGTCCGTCTTGGCATGGACTCTGCCCTAGAGAGCTCTCGGGACGACCGTATGCTGTCCATGGTGGACGGCGCGCGAAGTCCTGCAGGAGGAAGGGATGTTCCAGATGAATTGGCGAATCCTTGCAACGACCGCCGTGCTGAGCCTGTCGCTCAGTGCGGGGCGCGCCTACGCGCAGGGTCGTAGCGAGAAGAACGATAAGAACGACGTTCCGAAGGACTATCGTCCGCCCGCCGGCATGTGCCGCGTGTGGGTTGACGGGGTACCGGCAGCGCAGCAGCCGGCCCCGACCGACTGCGCTAGCGCGGTGCGCAACAAGCCCGCGAACGGCCGCGTGATCTACGGCGACGATGCGGCGAAAGGCAAAAAGCCGGAGTTACCCATCAAGGGCTTTTCTAAGCCGACGGACAAGAAGGGCGCTCCGCTGATTCCGCCGGATCTCGCGCCGGCGGATCCGCGCGCCCGGGACGCCTGGGAAGCCAAGAAGATCACGGATGCGCAGTTGCATGGCGATCAGCCGGCGAGTTCCTCGCCGGCTTCGTCGTATCCGGGCGGGGCGGTGTCACCGCAGGGGCCCGCCGGGTCATCTGGCGGGTACGTGACGCCGGGCGGGGTCGTGGTGCCGGGGGCGGTGAACGATCCGCGCTACTTCAATCAGGCGCCGGGCGTACGGCCTCCGGGCTACGGGTCGGCGACCTGTCTCGACCGCGATGGCGACGGGTGGTGCGATGACCAGCGCTATGGTCCGCCGGTCTGCAACGACACCGACAAGGATGGTCGCTGCGATGATCTGCCGGAGTTTGCCTCGCGCGCCTACCCGCAGGTGCTTCCGCCGATGCGTGCGGTCCTCGATGTGCTGCAGGGGCGGCCAAGTACCGACATCATGCAATGGCTCGGCACCAACGAGTTCACGGTCCGTGTTCCCGATCAGGGGCGTGGCGGTGTACCCTGGCGCGCCATCTTTCTCGACCAGAGTAACGCGTTGCTGCAGGTGTGGACCGATGGGAATCGCGACGGACGCGCCGACCGGATCGAGATCTTCAACAACGGCCAGCGCGTCAAGCTGATTCAGCGGTAGCGCGCGAGCTCCCGCGACGCGGAATCCGTACGGCCCCAGGGCGCACTAGATTGGACGGGTGCGCACTCCCCAAGATCGTTACCTACCCCCCGACCGCGCCGCTTTTGCCGCGGCCAAGCCGCCCACCGGGCGCGTCATCGTCATTGCGCCGACGCGTGCGGCCTGCGAGACGATCGAACTCGCCGTGGGGCTGCATATCGACACGTTCCTCGAACGAACGCGCGGCGAGGATCTGCGACGTCTGGCGTCGAGTGGACAGGGCTTCGGGATCGTGGCCGGCACGGGCACCGGCAAGACGCTGGCCATTCGTCCGATCGCGGAAACGATTCTCGGCACGACCGCGCTGAAGGCGGGTGTCGTGAACCGTGAACGTGAAGCGACGCCGGAGACGCCGTCGTGGAATGTCGTGGTCATCACCACCGGCATCGCGCGACGCTGGTTTCAGGATGGCGACATTCAGGCCACGGACACGTTGGTCGTCGACGAGATCCACCAGACGAGTGCGGAACTCGAATTGTGTCTCGCGCTCGGCAAGCGCGTGGGGTGCCGATTCATTTGGTTGTCGGCCACGGTCGATCCCACGTTCTATGCGCGGTATCTCGAAAGCGCCGATGTGCTACAGGTGTCGGCGTTCGACGCCACGAAGGCGGCCAAGGTCGAGGTAGAGCGCAAGCAGCCGCTCAATTTCCTCGACGACAAGTTTCTGCAGAAGGTGTCGCGCTCGGAGCGCGGCGTCGCGATTTTCCTGCCCACGCGCGCGTCGGTTGAAGAAGCCGCCGAGTGGGTGCGGCTGCGCTATCCACGCATCACGGCGGCACACTATCATGGTGGCGAGCCGATTCGCGTAATCCGCCCGTTCCTCGAGGGCGTGGTGCCGAAGCCGTTCTTCCTCGCGATGACGGCGGCCGGACAGAGCGCGCTGAATGTGCAGGGGCTCGACACGGTCATCATCGACGACACGCGCTTCACGAACGTGATCGACCGCGGGCGCAACGTGCTCACGCGCGTGCACCTGGGTTCGAACGAAATTCTGCAGATGGCGGGGCGCGTACATGGGCGCGTGGAGAACGGTCGGGTGTTCATTCTCAGCGACCGTGACATCCGCTTCGAATCGCTGAAACCGACGGCGCCCGACTTCCAGTTGGCCGGCGACTCCGAGCGCGTGGCGCTCACCTGCGCCGACCTCGGCGTGCAGGCCGATGCGCTCGAATTGCCGGTGCCGTTGGATCGCGTGGCGTATCGCAAGGCGATTGCGCATCTCGAATCGCGCGGACTGATCGAGCACGGCCGCCTGACCACCTATGGTAAGGCCGTGGAAGCGTTGCCGGTGGAGCGGGCGTGGGGTGAGCTCATCGTGAACGGCGACGACGAACTGCTGCCGATGCTGGCGGTGATGAGCGGCATCGATTCGCTACATCGCATGACGCGCGAAGGACGTGATCTGGAAGGGCTGGTGGTGCGCGGCAGCGATCATCTCACCGCGTACAACGTGTATGCCGATGGCTTCCGTGCTGCCGGCTACATCGGGGATGTATACGGGCTGTCGCGGCATATGTTCGACGCCGAGCGTATCGCGCACTGGGCGGAGCAGCGCGGCGTGCTGGTGAAGTCCCTCGAAGATGCCGCCCTCGCGATGGCGAGCGTGTATCGCTCGGTGGGCATGCCATTGCCGCTCACGCTCCCGTTGGTGCGCCATGAGTTGCACAAGCGCTTCTGCGATCTGCTTGCCCGCTTCATGCCCTTCGATCTCGTCATCGAGGAGCAGACGCCGGAGGGTCACGAAGCGCGCGTCTCGAAGACCAGCGTGTGCGGCAGCTGGGGCGCGGTGGCGGGATCGTTGCGCTACTTCGCCGATCGATTTGGTGTCCCGCGGGCGAGCATCGAAGGTACCCAGCTGTCGATCGAATTGATCAAGCAGTATGCGCAGCGCCATCCGCCGGAGCTGGCCCTCGATTCCGATCGAAAGCAGTCGCCGGTGCTGTTGCGTCGACGGCTCACGTACTTCGGGTTCGAGCTCGCTCGCGAGAGCGAAGGCCTCGACGAGTTTCCGGCGGAGCATGCGCAGGCGGCGCGGCATCTGCTGGCCGAAGCGGCGGCGCGCAATGAATTGCGGCACGCCTCGGCGCGTCGCAATCAGCCCGTTGTCGAGGAGATCCGCGAAGTGTGGCGTCGCTTGGGCGGGGTCACGCCTCGTCTCGGGCAGGCGGAGCTCACCGCGTGGTACGAAGCGCAGATGGGCGCGGCCACGAACTGGGAGACGATCCGGAACACGCCGATGCTGATCGATCGGCGCGATTTTGTCAGTCACGATCAGGTGGCGGAAGCCCGCGCGATGCCGGGAGCGGTGGAGATCCGAGACCGCACGGTGCCGATGGACTACGACGTGGAGGAGCACGACGGCCGTCTCGTGCCGGTGGTCCGGCTGCGCGTGCCGGAGAAGTTGGCCCGTACGATGGTGCAGGAGGAGGTGCCGTCGCTCGACCGTCCGGTGCGCTTTGTCGTGCCGCGCGGTCAGCGCGGATCGGTCCGGGCCGACACGCTCGACGATCTGCAGCACAAGCTCGACCTGCCGTTCACGGACGACGAGCGTGCGCGGAGTACCGAAGCGGGCGAGACGCGAACGGGCGGTGATCGCA
>JBBARJ010000215.1:0-6263 GCA_040399825.1 Gemmatimonas sp. | reverse complement strand
CAATCCGAGCCGGGGAACTCCAGTGACCACCACAATTCCCGAAAAGCTCACATCTATGGCAATACTCTGCCCAGCCCGGAAAGCACCATCTCGCGTGGTCGAGCTCACCCCGACAATCCGGATGGAAGTCGATACCTCAAACGTCTGCTCAACCGCCAGAGCGGGCAGAAAATTTGCATTTCCCGGCTGACTCACCCGCAGCACCACCGTGCCCGCGGCGGTCAATGTGACCACATTGCCAGCAACCGTCGCCGGTCCTCGGACGACAGCATAAGCCGGCGTAAGTCCGGAACTGGCGACGGCGCCCAGAGTGAAGGGAGCGTTGCCGAAGGCCTGTGCCGGCAGCAGCGGAAAGTCCAAGAGCTGGGGCGCCGGAGCAATGGTCAACGTTGCCGTCGAAAAAGAGAAACGATAGTTGGCCGAACGACCACCGCCGGGGGTCAACGTGTAACTACCAGCAGGCGAAGCCTCCGTGGCGGGCGTCGACACGACCGGAGCAGCCTCCAATGAAACCGCCGAGTCGCCGGGGATGAATCCCTGATACGTCAAAGTAAACGGCGGGTTCGCGGCTCCGTAGTAGCGAGCTGCCGACACCGCGGTCACCTTCAGTTCGCGCGGCGCGACGACGATGTTCTGATCCACCACTGGCGCCGCCGCGATCGTCGTCCCGCCCGGCTGGCTGGCCCGCACGACCACTTCACCCGCGCCCGTCAGGATCAGCATCTTTTGGGCGATCCGCGCCGGACCCCGCAACACCACATACTCCACCGGCAGCCCGGAATCCGCGGTCGCCGCCAATGCCATCGGAGCGTCGCCGTAGGTCGGGGCCGACACGGCAGGGAACGTCAGCTTCTGTTCCTTCAGAGCACTCGTCACGGCACGTTCCACCGGCAGCGCAGGATTGAAGGCGTCGTCACCCACTTGGAGCGCCTTGATGACCACCGTGCCGACGCTACCGAAGGTCAGGACCGAGCCTTCGACGGTGCCAGGGCCGCTCACCACCACAAAACGGATACCGAGCCCCGACGAAGCCGTCGCCCGCAAATCGAGCGTGGCTTGTGACGCCGAAACCGTGCCGAGCGGCGGGAAATCGATGCTCTGGTTCTTTTTCGTCACATCCAGGGTCAGGACGATTTCTTCCGCTGGGAGATAATTTGCATTCCCCGTCTGCGTGGCCCGCAAAACCACGAATCCAGTGGAGCCGAAACCCACGAGCTTGTTGGCACCCGAGAGGCTCGCCGCACTGTCGGCGGAAAGCGCCAGCGCGACGGGCAGATTCGAAGTCGCCGATGTCTCAATCACCAAGCCGGAGGCCAGCTCCCGCAAAGGCGTCACCGGGAACGGGGCAAAGACAATCTGTTGCTCAGCGCGTTGAATGACGAGGGTGCCGGTCGCACTACCCGAGTAGTTCGCGTCACTCGGCGTCGCCACCACCGCGTAACTGCCCGGCAACACTGGCTTCACCGCGGAGCCATCATAACTCAGGGTCAGCCCGAGGTCGGGCACGCTCGTTTTGAGATCCGGCGCCAATCCCTGCCCAGTGTAGCTCTGCGCAAGATTACCGAGCGTAATCACCACCGGCACTTTCGTCACCGTCAGCACGCCGGGCAGATAGTTAAAGGCATACTTGTCGGAGGCGCCTCCGCCCGCTTGCAAAGCGTACACGCCGGCGGCCGATCTCGCTCCCGCCGTCGTCGTCACCTCCGGCACCGTACCGAGGACCGCCGCCGTGTCCCCGTCCGCAAATCCCTGATACGTCGCGGCAAACACCGGGTTCGGCTGGCCGTAAGCGCGGGTCACGCTCACCGGCGTCACCGCCAACGGAGCCTTCGCGATCGTCAGCACCAACGCGCCGCCACCCTGCCCGCTCAGGTTCAGCGAACCCAAGGTCACGGCAAACACCCCGGCTTCCCTCGGCGTGCCGCTGATCAATCCCGAGGTGCTGTTCACACTCAAGCCGGCCGGCAGGCCGATCGCCGTAAAACTCAGGGGCGTGCGGCTCGCCGTGACCGCATAGCTGAAGGCACTCCCGTACAAGGCCGCTGCGTTCACCGCGCTGCTGATCACCGGCTGCGTCGTCGCCGCCCTCGCCGTGTAGCTTTCCCCGCTCGTGTAGCCTGCCCCCAGCGCATTCGCCGAGCCGTCCACAATGCCCGTGCCGGTCCCTTTCACATCCAGCCGCAGCGTTCCGCTGCCCGTGAGGTTCTTCACCGTCACCACATACTGAGCGGCGTCGACGGCCGTCACCTCGCCGATTGCGCCGGTCAGGCCGCCGCTCGTCGTCAGCGTGAAGTCCGCCGCATCCACGCCGCTCACGTTGCGCGTGAAACTCACCTGATAAGCCACACTGCTGTTCACGACCGCCGCCTCGAGCGGGCTCTGCCGCGTCACCGCCGCCACCATCGGCACGTTCGTATCCAGTCCAATCTCACCCGCGCCCGTCAGCTTCACGACATAGGCATCCGTCCCGCCGGCCGAGGCCCGCGTCGCGACCCCGGCGCCCGGATCAAAGTCCAGCGTCCCACCAAACGCGCCCACCGCATAAATTTCTCCGGCGGCGTCCACCGCCAGCCCATGCCCGCGGTCATCCGCAGATCCGCCCCAGCTCTTCGACCACCCATAGTCGCCGGTGGCAGTCAGCTTCAGCAAAAACGTATCTTCGCTCCCCTCAGGAGCCGTCGCGTTCGCCGTGCCCGCCCCCGGATCCAAATCCACCGTGCCGCGGAACGCCCCCAGCAGGTACACCGCACCCGCCGCGTCCAGCACCACTGCCTGCACCTCGTCCGAGCCCGAGCCCCCGAGCTGCCGACTCCACACGTAGCCACCATTCGCATCCAGGCGCACGACAAACCCATCGTGCTCTCCGGCCGAGGTCAGCGCCGCCGTGCCCACGCCGGGATCAAAGTCCGCCGCGCCGTGGAATCGGCCCGCCACGGTCACGTCCCCGCTCGCGCTCACGGCGAGTGCGGTCGCGGCATCGTCCCCTGCTCCGCCGAGCGCACGCACCCAGCCCAAGGCACCCGCTGCACCGAACTTTGCGACGAAACCGTCCGCGCCGCCAGCCGAGGCCAGGATTTGGATTTCCGCCGTGCCGTCGAAATCCACCACGCCCCGGAAAACGCCGGCCACGTAAACATCGTCCGCCCCATCGACCGCGATCGCATTGATCTGCTCGTGTTCGGCCCCGCCCACCACGGTCACCCACTGCAAGCCGGCGTCACCGTCGAGTTTCAGTAAGAAGAGGTCGTTGGAGCCGGCGGCACCCAGCGTGCGTGTGCCCGCACCCGGATCGAAATCGACCTGACCGCTGAAGGATCCCGCCATAAAGATCTGCCCCGTGGAATCGAGCGTGAGGGCCCGCGCCTCATCCGTACCCGTTCCGCCGATACCTTTCGCCCAAACAAACCGGCCGTCCGCGTCGAGCTTCAGGATAAAAATATCCGTGGAGCCGGCGGACACGAGTTCAACGCTGGAACTACCGGTGTCGAAATCCACGGCGCCAGCGAACGAACCCACGAGAAAGACGTTGCCTGCCGGATCGACGGCGATCGCCCGGGCCTCATCGGCTCCGGTCCCACCGAGCGCCCGCGCCCACAGCAGATTGCCTTGGCGGTCGAGCTTGGAGACGAAAATTTCGGTTCCGCCTCCCGCCGTCAGCGCCGTCACGCCTGCGCCGGGATCGAAGTCGACCGTGCCGCTAAACGCCCCGGCCGAGTACACATTGCCCGCCGCATCCACCGCCGTCGCCAGCGCTTCGTCCCGCCCGCTGCCGCCCCACGCGCGCGCCCATTCCAGACGCACGTCGTTCGATAGCGAGAGGTCGGCAGCCACGTTTCCATTGCCCGCGGCATCAGTAAACTGAGCGGCAGCGACCTTAATCGACGCCGTACCCGCAACATTCAGCGCAGGGGCAAGGTTCGCCGTATAAGTACGGCCACTACCAGAAAATCCGTTCAGGGTCCCATTCGTGACCGTCACGTCGGCCATCGTGAAATCAGTCGAGCTCTCGCCCAGCGTGAAGGTAATGACCGCGGTCTGCCCAGCCTTCAGGCTCATCCGATCGCTGGTGATCGCGAGCCGGGGTGCCTCGGTGTCAACCCGCAGGTCCTTCTGCCGCGAGAGCGAACCGCTGGCACCCGGCGCGGGCAAGGCCAGCAGCGCCGCGCGGTCGGAGAGATTTACCATCGTACCGCCACTGAGGCTTAAGGCCGTGGTCGCGACGTAATCGAGATCGGACGCGGTATCCCGCGACTGCACGACATAGTTAAAGGTCAGGGTCGTCGTGCCCGAGCCCGCTGAGTAGGCCGCTGAGCGCGCGGGCACGGTGTTGAGGGCGAGCGTCGGCGTACCCGTGACGTTAACCACTCCGGAGAACACGACCCGAATCGAAATGTTCGCGCCGGCGCGATACGCTCCATCGGCCATCGTCGAGCCGACCGAGGAAACCACGACGGCCGCCGCCGGATCGACAACGAGCGGCAGAGTCAGGGACTCTCGGTTCGGATTGCCCGCCACATCCGTAAACGTGGCCGCAGCGACGAGCAGCGCAGCCGTGCCGCCCGCACCCGGAGTCGGCGTAAACGTCGCCATATAAGCCAGACCGCTACCGGCAAAATTGGTGAGGGCCCCGCCCGTCACGGTCACATCGCTGGCCGTAAAATTCGCCGCCGCCTTGTCGAGGGTAAACGTAATCGTTGCCGTCGTGCCCACGGGCACCGTCGTCCGGTCGGACGCGAGCAGGAGCTGCGGTACGGTGAAGTCAGTGACGAGGGCGGTCGGGGCGCTGGCCGCAGACTCGTTGCCCGCGACATCGCGCAGCACGACGGTGAGCTCGGCGCCTTCCGGGACGGCAGCCTGCAGGGCCTGGGGAGTGCGTGTGCCGAGATCAAAGGTCACACTCGTGTCGGCGGCGCCGATCGCCATATCCGTGGCGAGGACGGTCGAGCCGCGGAGCAACCGCGCGGAGCCGCCCGTCACGGCGCCCGGGACGATCGTCGCCGTCGCCGTCAAACTGGTGTTCGTACGGTTAAGAGTCCGCGCCACTACCGTACCGCCAACCGGTGTCACCGTCGGCGCACCCGGCGCGGCGGGTGCCTGCGTCGAAATCACCAAGACTTTCGCTCCGCCGAGATTGTCCGCTCCGGCGGGGAGCGTCGTCGTCGCCAGCGCGTTGCCCGCGGGATCGCGCACCGTGCCCGTGGTGTAGGCGGTCACCGTCAGATCCGCACTGCCTTGGCCCGCGGTCACCGTGTAAGTCCCGCTCAATACCGCACCGGCCGTCGCCGCCGTCAGCGTCACCGTGGCCCCCGTGTCGAGCGTCGCCGTCAGCGTGCTGCCCGCGCGGACGACTTCGGACATCGTCGCTTGCAGCACGAGCGCGGCGCCGGCTTTGTAGTTTCCATCTGCGGCCGGTGAACCGAAACGCACCAGGGTCGGTGGGCGGGTGTCCACCGCCAGCGCCTTGGTCTGCGAAAGGGATCCGACCCCGCCAGGCACGGGCAGCGTCAGCACCGCGCTCGCAGTCCCCGCGCTATTGCGAATCGCGGCACCCGTGATCGTCAGAGCATCTGCGCTCGCACTGTCCAGCGCCGCCGCATTGTCCCCGGCCTGCACCGTATAATTAAACATCAGGGTGCTGCCGCCGGCACCGGATACGTACAGCGCCTTGCGCTGGGGCGTGGTGTTCAACGCCAGTTCCGGCGTGCCCGTCACGCTCACCAAACCCGAGAAGCTTACCTGGATGGCGATGGTCTCGCCGGCGCCGTAAGCACCGTTCGCGACGTCGGCCGTTACACCGACGATCCCGATCGCGCTCGCCACCGTGAAACTCTGCTCCACCGCCGGTGCGGCTTGGAAATTCGCGCCGCCGGCCTGGTTCGCGCGCACGACCACGACACCGGAACCGGTGAGGGTCACCACGTTGCCCGCCACGGTCGCCGGTCCGCTCACGATCGTGTAGCTCGGGGGCAAGCCTGAACTCGCCACCGCCCCGAGGGTAAACGGCTCATTACCCAGCGCCTGATTCACCGGCGCAGGGAACGTCAGCGTCTGCTCCGCTTTCGTCACCGTCAGCACGCCGGCGGTGCGCGTCAGCGTGTAATTGGCAGCACTGCCGCCCGTCAGCGCGACGGCATACGTGCCAGGCGCGCTCGTTGCATTCGCTTGGGCCGTCGCGGTCGGCGCGAGGATCGCCGCGCCCGTATCCCCATTTACCAGACCGGTGTAGGTTAAAACAAACGCGGGATTGGTTGCTCCGTACGCCC
>JBBARJ010000214.1:0-6357 GCA_040399825.1 Gemmatimonas sp. | reverse complement strand
GCATGGCCGCCGATTCCGTCTGCCCAGACTGTCCGCGCGCCTCCTGAATGCGCGCGTCGAACGCATCGGGGGTACCGAGTAACGCTTCGAGACTCATGGCGGTCGCGACATGCGCGGTATGCCAGAGCCGAGTCAGCTCGGCGCACGCCAGCGACGCGACGGCTGTGTGGGCCTGCGTGCCGTTGATCAGCGCGAGTCCCTCTTTCGCCTCGAGCGTGACCGCGGCGAGCCCCGCTGCCGACAGCAACTCCAGTGATGGCGCTTCGCGTCCCTGAAAACGGGCGGTGCCCTCACCGATGAGGGTAAGCGCCAGATGCGCGAGCGGCGCGAGATCGCCGCTGGCCCCCACGCTGCCCTGCTCCGGCACGACGGGCCACACGCCGGCATTGAGCATCGCCAGCAGCGACTCAACCACGATCGGGCGGGCACCGGCATAGGCCGTGGCGAGCACGTTGGCGCGGAGCAGCATCATCGCGCGCACTTCGCGTTCCGGCAGTGGATCACCAACACCCGCCGCATGACTCCGCACCAGATTTCGCTGCAGCGCCGCAAGTTGATCACCAGCGATGGTGACCTCGGAGAGCTTGCCGAAACCCGTATTGATGCCGTACACCGGCTCGGCACGAGCAACCGCACGATCGACCACGTCGCGTGTGACCTGCATCCGCGCCCGGGCTTCGGGGGCCAATCCGACGATCAGCGCGCCATCCGCGACCGCCATCACGTCAGCGATCTGCAACGAACGCCCGTCAAGCAGCAACATCGTGTCCTGCCTCCGCGCCGGTCGAACCGACGGCTTAGAACCCACTGGACGACCGGTACGTCTGACGGTCGTAATCAAATTTGAGCTCCGGCTGCGCCTTCAACGCGATATAGAAGTTGAAGGCGAAGCTTCCACTCGGCGTCTGCGAGAAGGCGAAGACGGCATTCCAGTCATGCAACTGACGCTGCAGTCCCACCTGCTGACTCGCGAACCGGGCACGCTCCACGTCGTATTGCGTGCTCCACTGCGCCGACCAATTCTGCGTGATGTTGAACGACATGGTCGCGGACACGTTCTGCGTGGCCGGCTGGATGAACACGGGGGCACCAATAGCGCTTTGTCCCGAGGTCAAGCCAGTCGCCTGCGCGCTCTGCGCGTTGAGGAGGCACTGATCGTAGACAAACAGACCAAGCGCGCGCTGTGGCTCGCAGAACCGCGACGGATCGTTCACGATCTGCGTACCACCGCGCGGCAATCGCTGTCGCGCCGCGTTGTACTGCAGATTCAAGTTCCATCCGCCACCGGACGGCAACGACGCCTGCATGCCGCGCATGCTGCCACCACCGGCGGCATTCATCTGGCGGCTCTGCTGCGCCACGTTCTGGTCGGACGCATTGCGCGGCGCGTTCGTGCTGTCAATGGCTTCCAGCGTGGTCGACATGCCAAGCAAGCGCCCGAAGAGCGCGACCAGTCCCGACTTGCCGTCAAGGGAGAAGGTGACTCCGAAGTCGGTGCGAAATGGACTGAACGTGGCGGTGTCCGAGGCCGGGTCGCCCTGAAACAGATCGTACGAGGTGCGGAAATCGAGTCCGGGCAACAGATCGGTGCGCCCCGAAATCGTGAACATCTTGTCGGTGAAGCCGTTACCGGTGGAGTCGGCCCGGATAAAATCGTACGACAACGACGAAAAGTTCAACGCCAACAGCTTGATCTTCTTGCCAGATTCCGGCGTCGAGTCGGAATTCGACTTGAGCTTCGCCTCGAGGTTGGTCGACAGGTTCAGCGACACCCGGTTCTGCGCAAGCGACGAGAGGTAGCCCACGCGCGTCCGTCCGAGTGCTTGCAGATACTCGTCGCTGACGTTGGCGTTTGGCGAGTAGCTATAGCTGAGCCCGGGCGTGATCGAGTGACGGATCTTGGCGACCGATCCGAGACCAGGCACCGTGGCGTAGAGCGTCGGTGAGGCCGACAGCGCATAGCTGAGCCGCTTCGACTGCTGCACCCACTTGCCCCCGCTGCGTTCGGTTCGAACGAACAGCCCCGAGGCGCCGTCGACGTTGTTCACCGAAATAGACGGCGACAGGTTCCACGTGCCTTGGAAGAAGCGTGGCAAACCGAACGACGTATTCCAGTCGAAGTTCGAGTCGTACGTCTTGGCGAAGATGCGCGTGGATCGAATCGACGTGTCACGTACGCCGATGATCTCGCGCTGCTCCGGGAAATTGCGATACTGATCGGACAGCGTGAACGAGTTGTTCCACTGCCAGTCGCCGATTTTGATGGGCGTTTCGAAGCCAAACTGCATATTCCGGCGGCTCGCATCAAAGCGCGAGCTGTCGAGACCGCCACCTGGACGGATGTTATACACGTACGGGAACTGCAGCCCCTGATCGAGCTTGCTCTGCCCGGTCACGGCCAGGCGCAGCGACGGCGTCCACGAGAACGGCCCACCAGCGAGCGTGCCCGCCGTGACGTTCAGCGACGGAAAATCCATGTCGACCTGTGTCCGACCGGGATATTGCACGCGGCTTCCGCCCACATTGATCTGCGCCGGACCGACCTTGGTCTGGTAGTTCAGCTGCGACCGGATGGTCGCGTTGGCCGCCGTGGGATTGACCGTCGTCTGCCGCTGGATCTGCGTGTTCTGCACCCAATTCAATCGGGCCGTCAGGCGTGTCTGCCGCGAGAACTCCTGATTGTGATTCCAGGTAACCGACGTGTTGGTCGTGCCGTTACGCTGCGCCAGATACGACACCGCGGTTTCGCCGCTGATGAACCGGTCGAGCCACTTGTATCGCAGCTCCGCGTTGCCGCGAAGAAAGCCCGGATCCTCCGCCGTGCTCCGGGCGCCGGAACGCCAATCGAATGACGCTTCGGCGTTCATGTAATCACTGATGGCCAGGAAGTACCCGATATTCGTGATGCTGCGCCGATACGACGGGCTGTTCCGGAACAATTCGGCGATGCCGAAGTTTGGCGTGAGCATGCCGCTCCGCCGTCCGCTCCGCACATCCTGAAAGAAGAAGGGAATCCAGAACACCGGGACTTCGCCAATGTACAATACGCCCGGTCGCGCCACCATCACGTTTTCAGACACGAACTTCATGTCTTTCGACGTGAAGTGAAAATGTGGCTCGGCGTGATCGCAGTACGTGAACGATCCGTTCTTCGCAAACACGATATGGCGACCGCTCACCAGCGAGTCGGAGACGATCATGCCCCGCTCGGCGCTCAGAAACAGCCGCTGGCCCGACGTCACCGAGGTGGAGAAGGCGCCGGTTTCGCCCTGCTTCGATTGCAGGTCATACTCAATGCGGCCCTTCGCAATGAAATCGTCGGCGTCCTGCTGCTGTGGATCACGCAGGAGCACGGTATCACCGATGGCGACGACGCGCTTCGTCGAATCGTTGTAGACGATCGAGTCACCGACAATCATCGTCTCGTCGCGCTGCACCGCCGACGGCTTTCCCTTCAGAATCAAGGCGCGTGAGAGCGCATTGAAGAAGACCGTATCCCCCTGGTACTGCACCTTCCGATAGCCCTCGCGATCGAGCAGCGCGCGCATGAGCGAGTCAGGGGGAGTCCAGTTGAACACCTCGCGATCCTTACTGAGCGGCGCCAAGCTGTCCGAGCCTTGCGCCGGCGCCGGTGCCGCCTTTCCGGCGGGCGTCGGTCGGGTCGGAACGGGCCGCTGGGCCTCCAGCGGCGCAGCGATCGCGGCGACGCTGAGCACGAGGCTCAGGACGGCGAGAGCGACCGAACGCCACCGATCGCGCGCGGGCACCGATCGGCTCACTCGTCCCCGGCAGCGATACGACGCTCGCGCCGACGACTGATGAACTTCGAGACCGTGATCGACACCTCGTACAGCAGGTACAGCGGGATGGTCAGCGCGATCAGCGACGTCGGGTCAGAGCCCGGCGTGATCAGCGCGGCCGCAACGATGCAGCCCAGGAACGCGTGGCGCCGGAACTTCGAGAGATACTGCGGCTGCACGATACCCATCGCCGACAGCAACGCGATGACGATCGGCAGCTCAAAGATGGCGCCGAACGCGAGACACATCGAGATCACGAAACTGACGTACTGATCGACCGTCTGCATGATCTGCACGGAGCCGCTCTGAAAGCTCATGAAGAAACTGAGCGTCACGGGCAGCACGTAGAAGAACGACAGCGCCATACCCGCCAGAAAGAGCACCGCCGCTCCGACGAGTGCCGGGATCACGGCCTTCTTCTCGTGGCCGTACAGCGCGGGGGAGAGAAAACCCCAGAGTTGCCACGCCAGCACGGGCGACGCGGCGATCAGACCGAGCGTGATTGACGCGTCCATGACGATGTCGAAGAGATCGCTCACGTGCGTCACCATCAGCGGCTGCTTCAGATACGGCTGAATCGGCTGCGACAGGAAGGCGATGATGTCGACCTGCTTGCTGTACAACAGCGCGAAGGCGACGCCCACGCCAAGGGCGATCGCGACGGCACATTTGAACAGCCGCCAGCGCAGTTCCTCGAGATGATCGAGAAACGGCATTTCCACACTGTTACTGCTGGACATCGATGAAGTCGTCCTGATCGCGCGGTCAGCGCAGCGTCTTGAGTTGTTCGGCCGCGAGCTCGGCCTCATCGCTGCGCGGATAGCGCGCGATCACCTGCCCGAGCAGCTGCTTGGCCTGCGGGGTGCTTCCCTGTTGCAACACGAGCTGCGCCCGCTTGTAAAGTGCCGTGGGTGCCTTCGCCGCGGTGGGATGGGCGCTCACGACGGCGGCATACGCGGCATCCGCCGCCGGCAGATTCTTCTCCTTAGCGAACGACTCCGCGATCCAGAACTGCGCATCGGGCGCATAGTCGGACGTGGGATAGTTCGTGAGCAGTTCCTGAAAATAGATCCTCGCGGTGGCACTGCTGCCGCGCGTCAGCTGATCGCGACCATCGGTATACAGCTGGTTCGGACCGGGCGCGCGCGCAGGCGCGCTGTCGACAACGGTCGTCGATAACGGGCGCCCGCCGGCAGACGAGACCGCCGGCGGCACGATGCCAGCGGGCGGCGGCGCCACCGGTGGGGCACTCCGCGATTCGATCTCCGAGCGCAATCGGGCGATCGTCGCCTGGCTCTGACCGAGCAAGGTCTGCACCTGAAGCATCTGCTCGCGAATCGCTCGCAGCTCCCCGCGCAGGTCGCCCTGAATACTCACCGTTCGTGCACTGACCTTAGACAACGAATCCCCGGTTCTCTCGAGCATCTGCCGGTTCTGGATCAGCGCCTCGTGCTGGGTCAGCTGATTCTTGAGGAGCTCCGCCCGTAGCGCGGCAATATCGTTCTGGACAATGCGTACATCGCCACGGGTCGCAAAACACCCTCCCGTGGCGACAAGCGCCACGAGAGGAGCGAGCCGCCACACCCGGGAGCGCAGCGTGTGCCGAAGTCCGAGTGCGGCGGCGCGCATCACTGGGCGCGCAGCTGATCGCCGCCGGCGACGATCTCGAACTCGTCGCGACGGTTGCGCGACCACGCCTCTTCCGTCGTACCCTGAACCGCCGGCCGCTCACGCCCGAACGACGCCGTTTCAATACGCGACGCATCGACGCCGCGGTCGGTCAGGTACCGCTTCGCAGCCTCGGCGCGACGACGGCCCAGCGCGATGTTGTACTCGTCGCTGCCACGCTCGTCACAGTGACCCGCGATGCGGATCTTCACCGCCGGATTGGCGTTCAGCACCGAAATCTTGGCATCGAGATTCGCCTTCGCCTCATCGCGGAGTTCGTCCGCGTCGTACTCGAAGTAGATCGTCTCGAGGAGGCGCGCACGCGTCGCGGCCAGCTTCGTACGATACTCCTCCATCGTGTCACGCGCCGCGGGAGTGGCCGCCGTCGGCCGTGTCGGCTGCGGCTGCACAACAGGGGCCGGCTCGGCCTGCGGGGCAACCACCGGCTTCTTGCGACAGGCACCCAGCACCAGCGTGGTGGAGGCCAACACCAAGGTCAGACGAGACACACGCATCATGTCGGAAAACTCCGAGAGGTAAAGTGAAAAGGACAGTGGTTACTGCGACAACAACCGCGGGGACCACGCTGACAACCTTGCCTCGGACCCAAAGGTGAGTTGGCGTGAGCGTCCGGTTTCGATATCCACGATCCACAACTGGCGCGTTCCACCCCGCGTCGACGAAAACACGAGATGCCGGGAATCCGGTGCCCACGACGGGTCATCGTTCCGGCCGTCGTTCGTCACGAACTTCACAGATTGGTCGCGCAAGTTGATGGTCATGATCTGAAAGGTGCCGCCGTTTCGAGACTGAAACGCCACGAGGCGCCCATCGGGAGACCAGTCCGGCCCCGCGCGGTAGTCGCGATCGCCGAACGCCGCCGCCGTCA
>JBBARJ010000213.1:0-6379 GCA_040399825.1 Gemmatimonas sp. | reverse complement strand
TCGCCGACACCAAGGGCGCGCCCGGCCACTACGGCGCACGCATCGCGTTCGACCAGAGCGGCATGATGTTCATCACCGTCGGCGAGCGTCAGGTGCCATCCACCGGCGATCTGGAGAAGCATCCGGCGCAGGACCTGTCGAACCATCATGGCAAAGTCATCCGCCTGTTCGACGACGGCCGCGTGCCGCCCGACAATCCGTTCGTGGGCACGTCGGGCGCGAAGCCCGAGATCTGGAGCTACGGTCATCGCAATCCGCAGGGGCTCGCCATTCACCCCACCACGGGCGACGTGTGGGCTACCGAGCACGGACCGCAGGGCGGCGATGAGCTCAACCTGATTCAGAAGGGGCTCAACTACGGGTGGCCGGTGATCGGCTTCGGCGTGAATTACCGCACCGGTACGGCGATTCACACCTCGACGATGCGCGCTGGCATGGAACAGCCCAAGAACGTGTGGGTGCCCTCCATCGCCACGTCGGGTCTCATGATTTACACGGGCGACAAGTTCCCGGCGTGGAAGGGCAGCTTCTTCGTGGGTGGACTCGCCGGACAGCGCATCGTGCGTCTCACGCACAACGGCACGGTGTTCAACGTCGAGGACAATCTGGTACGCACGCAGGGACGCATCCGCGAGGTGAAGCAGGGACCGGACGGGTTTATCTACTTCTCGATCGATGACGCACAAGCGAAGCCGACGGCGGTGATGCGCATGGAAGCGGTCGCGCGGAAGTGAACTGATGAACGGCGCGAAGAATGAACGGCGCTAAGAGTAAACCGCGCTAAGGTAAAAAGCGCGAAGAAGAAACGGCGAATCAGTGCTCAGCGCGCTGTTCGCCGTTTCGCATTTTACTCTTGGCGCTCGTAACCTTAGCGCGGTTCATTCTTCGCGCCGTTCACTTTTAGCGCCCCTGGTTTTTGATGATCGCTCCTGTGCAAACTCTGCTGCGACGCTTCGCGTCGCTCGCTCTCTTGGTGGCGTTGCCGCTCGCCTCGGCCTGTCGTGCCGTCGCGCATACCACCGCCGAGCCGCAGTTCATTCATCCCGACGGCCCGCCCGCCAATCCGTTCTCGCCCGCCGTGCGCGTCGGGAACATCATCTTCGTGTCCGGTACGCTTGGCACCAAGCCCGACGGGACGCTGGTGCCCGGTGGTATCCAGGCGGAAACGCGACAGCTGCTGGAGAACATCAAGAGCACGCTCGGCGCGGCCGGCGTGGGCATGGACCGCGTCGTGAAGTGCACCGTGTTCCTGGCCGACCTCAAAGAGTGGCCAGCCATGAACGAGGTGTATCGCCGCTACTTCACTAACGGCAACTATCCCGCGCGCACCGCGGTGCAGGCCACGCTGCTGTTCGGCGCACGGGTCGAGATCGAGTGCGCGGCCGCCGCGAAATCGCCGGCCTGAGCGCCAGACGGCCTAGCTGCCGCTCTGCAGGTATTCCACCACGTCGCGCGCCGTGTACGAGGCGCGATCGCCGAGGAAGGCGCCGATGTGTAGCAGCTCATCGCCGCTGGTGATCAGCGCCGGTTCTTCGCGGTGGCCCTGTTCGTCGGGGTCGATTGCCTGCGGCAGCCCAACCGCCGCGATCAGGCCGTTGCAGACACACTGCCGACCGACCGTATCACTGAGCAGGCCGCCCTTGCTGACGTAGTCCTGCTCCGGCTCAGCGGGGCATCGATAGCCCACGCGCCCGTCGTCGCGATGGTACGCGGTGCGCAGATAGCCGAGGTCGCATCGACGCGTCCGGTCGATCGTGGCCGGATGACCGGGCCATGACACGACCTTGAACGGGAATCCGGTGGGTGACGTGCGCGGGTCGGTACGGATCGCGAGGTCGCCTCTCCGCGCATGCTCGAGCACGGTGGCCTTGAGTGCGGTGTCGAAACCCGACTCGTCGCAGTAGGCGAAGAGCGTGCCCACCTGAATGCCGGCCGCGCCTTCGGCGTGGGCGTGCTGCAACTGGTGCGGCGACCCGGTGCCGCCGGCCAGCCAGAACGGGAGGCCAAGGTCACGCATTTTGGCCAGATCGACCGCGTCGCGCTCGCTGTAGATCGGCTCGCCCGTGGCCGACAGTGCCCCGCCACCACGGGCGGGCGCGTTGTGGCCGCCGGCCGCCGGGCCTTCGACCACGAAGCCGTCCACGCGCCCCGAGGCCTTTCTGGCGAGCGTGGCGGCAAGGGAATTCGCGGCCACGATGGCCAGGAAGCGCGGACGCGTGAGGGGGCGCGTGACGTCTGCCCCGTGCGCCACCGGATCGAAGGTGAGCACCGACGCATCGGCCGTGGTCACGCCGTCCACGTCGAAGCGCAACGTCGCCGGTTCGTGCAGGGCTAGACGGTCGAGCGCCAGCGGGATCTCGCGCGGAATGCCGGCCCCCATCAGCACGTAGTCCACGCCGGCCAGCATCGCACCGTACAGCGACGCGAGATTCGGTAGCTGCAGCTTGGTGAGCAGATTGATCCCGACCACGCCCTCGTGTCCGCGCTTCGCCAGAAACACTTCGACGAAGTTGGCGAGCATCGTGAGCTGCTGCCGCGCCACGCTCACGTGCTGCTTGTACAGCGGCAATAACTTGTATGGCTGTCCGGACTCGCGTCCGTTGGGCAGGAAATAGCGGCGCAGCACGGCCGCGCCCACGTCGGGGATCGGAAAGGCATCGATGGCGCGACGCATCTCGCCGTCGCGGTCACCGTCCTGCAGACGACGCACGAGCAGGGAATCGAGTGCTGTGCCCGAGACGACGCCCAGCTGGCCAAGGCGAGACACTTCACGCGCGAGTACCCAGCGCGACACGCCGACGCCCATTCCGCCTTGGATGATCACCGGGAGGGAAGCCTGTGTAGTCATAGACCCGAAGCATGATCAGGTCACTGCGCGACGGCTGTCGGCGATTCCCGGGTGCGGCTGTGGTGAATCGCCTGACAGTGGTGACGCCGGCGCTCCTCCGCCGCTACTCGTCGGCGGCGAGTCCATCCAGGTTGTAGCCAAGCGCACGCAGCCTGGAGGCCATATCCTTTTTTTCGGCCGACTTCACATACGCTTCTTCCGCTTCGATGGTCTTGTTCTTCACGAGGTGCATGAGCGCGTCGTTCAACGTTTCCATGCCCAGCTTCTTCTGGGTTTGGATGATGTTGTTGATCTGCACCGTCTTGCCTTCGCGGATCATCGAACTCACGGCCTTGTTCACGAGCAGGATTTCGCGCGCCGCGACCCGTCCGCCGCCGATCTTCTTGCACAGCGTCTGCGACACCACGCCCTTGAGCGATTCGGCCAGCATGACGCGGATCTGATCCTGGCGGTCGGCGGGGAACTGATCGACGATACGATTGATCGTGGACGCGGCCGTCGAGGTGTGCAGCGTACCGAAGACCAGGTGACCGGTTTCGGCGGTCTCCAAGGCAATGGCGATCGTCTCGAGGTCGCGCAGCTCACCCACGAGAATGATGTCAGGATCTTCGCGCAGCGCGGCGCGCAGGGCGCTCTTGAATGACTGCGTGTGCACGCCGACCTGCCGTTGCGTGATCAGACATTTCTTGCTCTGATGGACGAATTCGATCGGATCTTCGATGGTGATGATGTGATCGTGCCGCGAGCGGTTGACCAGATCGACGAGTGCGCAGAGCGTCGTCGACTTGCCCGATCCGGTGGGGCCGGTCACCAGCACGAGCCCCTTGGTGAGCGCGCAGAGCTGCTGCACTTCGGGGGTGATGCCCATCTGCTCCACGGTGACCGTGGTGCTGGCGATCGTACGGATCACGGCGGCCACGCCATTCCGGTCGCGCAGCACGTTCACGCGGAAGCGCGACACGCCTGCGATCTCGTGCGCGAAGTCGGTGTCCCAGTGCTCGTCGAACTCGGCCTTGTTCTTGGCCGGCATAATCGAGCGTACCATGCGCGAGACCGACACGTCGTCGAGGGTGGGCTGATCTTCGAGACGAACCAGGTCCCCGCCCAAGCGGAGAATGGGCGGTTCTCCCACCCGCAGGTGCAGATCGGCCGCGCCGCGGCGCACCTGTTCCAGCAGCAATACCTCGAAGCGCTCCTGGGCGAGTGCGCTGTCGGCGGCATCATCGAAGGCGACGTCGGTGGTGCGATATCGACGAAGGGCCGGCGCGGGCTCCGGCGCGGACTGCGCTGCCGGCACCGGCGCTTCCGGCGCAAGCGCTTCCGGCGCCATGGCGGCTTGTTCGACGTATTTCCGGACGGTGAGTCGTGTGTGCACGGCGCTGCCGTCTTGCTCCACGAGCCACTGCTGGTCGTTCCACGCGTAGAGGAACCGGATACCGCGACCGATGGCAACCGCCGCTTTCTGGTCCGCCTCGGCCATCTCGCCGACGAGTGCCAGCACCTGCTTGTTCGACAGCACCTGCTGGCTGATCGCCTGCGGTCCCGTCGGGGTGACGCAGCGGATCGGGGCGTCGGCTTCGAGAATGATCTGGCTGGCGGCGCCAGACTCGAGGCGTGCCAGCACGCGGTCTAATTGGGGCACGATATCACGGCATTGGAAGACGTGTGGGACCTGCGGCGACAGCCATGCGCTCGCTCTGGCACGGCCGCGCTCTGCGGTATGGACGATTCATCGCGTCGGCGGGACACATGCTGCCCCGGCCGACGGTCGAGGTGCCGCCGAGGCGCCGTCGGCGTTGCGAGTTCGTTGCCTGACTGACGCCACCCCGCGACGCGATCGTCGGGCGACTGTCGAGGTCGTGAGCGACTGTGCATCGCGAATTGCTCTGATGCCGCCATCATCACGACACTAAAGAGATATGCCCGCCACACTCCTGTCCCATCAGGCGCTCGTACTCCCGCTGAAGCTCCGCTGGCCCGCGCGGTTCTCCGGCATTGCGCTCTGTATCGGGAGTATGGCCCCGGACCTGGAGTTCATCGGCCGACTGCACGACGATTGGCTGCTCAGTCACACCCTGTCGGCGCAATTCTGGTTTACGATCCCGTTGACCGCGCTGTTGGTGTGGATCACGACCGTGCTGCTGATTCCCGCCTTACTGCCGTACGTTCCGGATCACGCGTGGTGGAAGCCCCATGATCTGGCAGCGATTCGCCCCCCGCAGACGCTGCGCGCGTGGGGACGTGTGGCCGTGTCGGCGTGGGTGGGCGGCATGTCCCACGTGTTGCTGGACGGCGTGACACACGGCAATCACTCGGGGTGGCTGGTCCCGTGGTTCCCGATCCTGCGCACGCCCGTTCCGCATTTCGGCGGGACGGTCCCCCTGTACGACGCGCTGCAGCTGTGGTGCACGGTCATCTTTGCCGTGGTGACGCTGGTGCTCTGGCGACGCATCGTGCGCCAGCGGGCCGTGTGGCAATGGCGCGGCGCCGGTCAGTCTGCCGGAACGCACGGCGGCGAACACCGCCTCCCGCGCATGCCCCGGCAACACGGTCTCTGGATCATCCGGCTGCTGGTCGTCGTCGCGACCCTTGGCGCGGCGATCGGACACCGGCTACGCGAGGATGAGGGCGCCAAGACTGCACTGGCAGGTACGGCCTTTGGGGGGATCACCTTTTCGCTGGGAGCGGCCGTGCTCCTCGCGGCGGGGCTCCAGTGGAATCGCGAACGGGTCCGCGTGGAGGTCTAGCGGCCGTTCTTCGTCATGACGTGTTTGCGTGCTCCTGCGCCAGCCGCGTCACGGTCAGGCGTTCTGAGTCGTGATGATCCGCTCGCGTTCACCCGTCGCGAAGAGTGTGAGCAGGGCCGCGGCCCCCGCCAGCGCCGCCAGAAAAAGAAACGCGGAGTTCGCACTGCCGGTGGCCGTTCGGATGCGGCCGACGATGTCCGGTCCGAAGTGGCCGCCGAGATTCCCGACCGCGTTGATCCAGGCGATACCGGCGGCCGCCGCGGTTTGCCGCAGGAACGCGGTGGGCAGCGACCAAAAGGTCGCGAAAAACGACAGCACGCCGGACGTCACGAAACAGAGCGCGATCAGCGCCGGCACCACGTGCGCCCCAACGAGTACGAGGCCGATGAGCCCCGATGCCGCCAGCAACAACGCGCCCGCCACATGTTGGCGGCGCTTGCCGGTCCGGTCGGAGCGGGCGCCGGCCCACACCATGACGATGCCGGCGGTCCCCCACGGAATCATGCTGAGCAGCCCGATCTCGAGATACGCCGTTTTTCCGATGCCCATTTCCTGCACGATGGTCGGCATCCAGAAGCTCACGCCGTACAGGGCGAACGTGCCGGCCAGATACACGAGCGCCAGCACCCACACGCGGCCGCTGCGCAGCGCCTGCGCCGCGCCGGTCGCGACACCGGTCGTGGCAACACTCTCGGCGCCGTGCGCGGCGGTGTCTTCCTGGGCGAGTTGCGCGGTGATGGCGGTGCGTTGCTCCGGGGTGAGCCACGCGGCCTGCGCTGGCCGG
>JBBARJ010000212.1:0-6390 GCA_040399825.1 Gemmatimonas sp. | reverse complement strand
GGTGCGACTCGATCAGGAGCGGATCGGCGAGGGGACCGCCGTCAGAGCACTGGCCGACACGGTGCATCAGTTCCTCGAGGCGAAGCATGCCGGTCAGGTGGATATCGCCGAGGTCCAGGACATCAAGCGCATCATTCGCGAGTCGGAAGCCGTGAGCGGTATCGAAGTGATGGGGCTGACGCGCGACCATGCGCGCTTCCTCAATCTGCCCTTCTACCAGACCGGCAAGGTGCGCAAGGACCCGATCGGTCCGGCCGATGTGGCGATCGTGGCGGACCTGCTGCGGGAGTTGCAGCCCGAGATCATCTTCGTGGCCGGCGACTTGTCCGATCCTCACGGGACGCACCGCATGTGCAAGGAGGCGATCGATCGCGCGCTCCTGGAGGTCTACGGTGGTCCCAATGCGCCGCCGGCCCCACAGGTGTGGCTGTACCGCGGCGCGTGGCAGGAGTGGCCGGTGACGGAGGCGACCGTGCTGGTGCCAATGTCGCAGGAAGAACTGACCCTCAAGATCCAAGCGATCTTCAAGCATCAGTCGCAAAAAGATTCCGCGCCGTTTCCCGGCCAGGATGCGCGTGAGTTCTGGCAGCGCGTGGAGCAGCGCAACAAGGCCACGTCGGCCCAGCTCGACCAACTCGGCCTCGCCGAGTATTTCGCCATGGAGGCGTATGTCATCGCGTGATGCCGGTGTGACCTCGTGACCGGCCGCTTCAATTTCCTCGACCTGTTCGTGTTGCTGCTCTATCTCGGCGGCACCACGGCGTTGGGTATGTGGATCGGGCGGACCCAGCGCTCGACGAGTGATTACTTCGTCGCCGAGCGCGCGATTCCTTGGTGGGCGGTCCTCTTTTCGATCGTGGCCAGCGAGACCTCGGCCCTCACCTTCATCAGCATTCCGGGACTGGCCTACACGGGCAATCTCGGGTTTCTGGAGGTGGTGGCCGGCTACATCGTCGGCCGCATTGTGGTGGCATATACGCTCTTGCCCCGTTACTTCGCGGGGAATCTGGTGACGGCCTATGCGTTGCTCGAGACGCGATTCGGCCTCGGAACGCGGCGCTTCACGTCCATCGTCTTCATGGTCACGCGCGCGATGGCGGATGCGGTCCGCGTCTTTGCGACGGCGATTCCGGTCGCCCTGATCATCGGGCCGGTGGTCCCTAAGGAGTACGCGATGCCCGCGGCGATCGTGGTACTCGGTGTACTCACGGTGCTCTACACGTACCGCGGCGGCATGAAAGCGGTGGTGTGGACGGAGTTACTGCAGGCGAGCATCTACTTGCTGGGTGGCATTTCGGCGATCGTGTTGATTGGTCAAGCAGTGGATGGCGGCTGGACGACCATTCTTGCGCGTGCTGGTGAGGCGGGCAAACTGCAAGGCATCGACTGGTATACCGGCTTCGATCGACCGCACACGATGTTTGCCGGTATCATCGGCGGTGCCTTCCTGGCAATGGCGTCGCATGGCACCGATCAGATCATCGTTCAACGTCTTCTGTCGAGTCGTTCGTTGAAACAGGCGCAAGTGGCGATCATCGGCAGTGGCTTTGCCGTGTTCGCACAGATGGCGCTTTTCCTGATGGTCGGACTTGGCCTGTGGGTCGTGTATGGCGGACAGACATTCGCGACGGCCGATCAGATCTTTCCGACATTCATCATTGAGCGCATGCCGCACGGGTTGATCGGGCTCATCGTCGCCGCGATCATTGCCGCGACGATGAGTACCCATTCCGGTGCCATCAACGCCTTGGCCGCGTCATCGGTCTACGATATTTATCTCCCGTTCACCGGGCGTTCGGCGGACGATCCCCGGACGCTTCGGCTGAGCAAGTTGTTCGCCCTAGCGTGGGGTATTGCGCTTACTGCCGGCGCGTTGATGTTCAAGGAGCAGGGTACGCCTGTCGTCGTGATCGCGCTGTCGATTGCGTCGTTTACGCAGGGCGGCCTGCTTGGGGGGTTTTTCCTCGGTCTCTTCTGGCCGCGCGCCATTCAGCGCGATGCGATCCTCGGCATGAGCGTCGGCATCAGTTGCATGGCGTTCATCGTGTTCGCGAAGCAGATCGTGGCGGCGTATCCGGCCATGGAACCGACGCTCCATGGCGTGGCGTCAATCGCCTGGCCATGGTATGTCCTGATCGGACTGTCGATCACGTTCGTGACGGGCGTCTTGTCCTCATTCACTCACCCGGCGCCAAGCGCGCCGCGCACTTTTCAGGGGAATCGTTCATGAGTGCCGGACCTCTCGACCCGACGCCACTGGTCGTTGGCGTAGACGGCGGTGGTAGCCGAACCCGTGTTGTTCTGGCGGATGCCGCCGGCAACGTGCTGGCTCGTGTAGAAGGCGCCGGCACGGCGCTGACGCCGGGCCATGAAGGCGTCGCCGCCGACATTATCAAGGCGCTGATCGCCGATGTGCTGACGTCGGTCGATCGCACGGAGACGCGACCGGCCGTGTGTGTGGTCGGTGTCGCGGGCGCCGGACAGGAGCGCGCGGCGCAGGCGCTCTGGTCGGCGCTGGCGTCGCGGCGCGTCGCCGACGATGTGTCAGTGCAAGCGGATGCCACGATCGCGATGGATGATGCCTTCGGCGATTCCGCCGGTGTGCTGCTGATCTCGGGAACGGGATCGGTAGCCTACTCGCGGGCGCCCGACGGTCGCTTGGAGCGTTGCGGTGGATGGGGGCCGAACATCGGCGACGAAGGCAGCGGGGCCTGGCTGGGTCGCCGGGCTCTCGGCGTCATCACGGCGGCGAACGATGGCCGCGAGCCCGACACGGCACTCACGGGGGCGATTCTTACGGCGCTCGAACTCGAGTCGCTCGACGATCTGATCCCGTGGGCCGCAGACGCTACGCCGGGGCACTACGCCACTCTGGCTCCGGTCGTCGCGAAAGTGGCGGCGACGGGCGATCTGCGCGCGAACGCGCTCATCAGCTTCTGTGTCGAAGAGCTCTCGCTCCACGTTCGCACACTGGCCCGTCGTTGCTTCATGGACGAGCGTGCGGCCATTCCCGTGGCATTTGCGGGCGGACTGCTATCGAAGGGCTCGCTGGTGCGGAAGCGCCTCGAGCAGCGTTTGAAGAGCGCGGTACCAGGTGCCACTGTGCGCGCGGAGGAAGTCGACGCCGCGCGCGGGGCGGTTCGTCGCGCGCGTCGCCTGCTCGGCGTCGAGGTCTAACGCCCCGCCAGTTCCCGGTGCACGGTATCCATGCGCTCGTCGCTGGAGAGCGTGAAGGCGGTGCGATGGCTCCACAACACGAGGAGACTCACCACGCAGCAGCACAGCGAGGCGCCGCCGATCCAGAGCGGCGCCTCGTTGCGTAGGAGCCACGCGGTCGTCGCGGCGCCAAGTGCTCCGAGCCGCGCCTGCTCCGCGGCGAAGGCCCACCGTCGCCCTTCCAGCACACCACCCACGTTCGTGAGCGAGAGCGCGACATAGAACGCCCCCGCCCCGAGTGGCACGGCGGGCAACCGCTCCGCCATCGAGAGGAGCCACAGCGCCGGCGGAACCGTGAGCACGAAATGCACGAGCGCATACCGAGAGAGCGCTGGCGGCACCACGGTGTCGAACTTGATCACCGCGTGCGGCGTGACCGGAGGAATGACGACGGCGCCACCATCAGCCACCGAGCGCCAACCGGGCGAGCCGAAGACGCTGCGCCAGCGATCACGCCAGGAAGCGGCGCGACGCACGTTGCGAGCGATCACGACGTATTGGTGCAACTGCGCCCAGAGCGGATTCCAACTACGTAACGGCACCGTGAGTCCGTACACCGGCTCGGCCTGCTCCTCGGTGAACGTGCCGAACCATCGATCCCAGACGATGAAGACGCCCGCGTAGTTGCGGTCCTGATACTCTGGATTCACACCGTGATGCACACGGTGGTGCGAGGGCGTGTTGAGCACGGATTCGGCCCACGCCGGCAATCGCGCAATGGCGCGCGTATGGATCCAGAACTGGTAGACGAGATTGAGGGCATAACAGACGGCGAACTGCTCCCACGACATCCCGAGCAGCGCGAGCGGCGCGTAGAAGATCCACGAGAGGAGTCCACCGACGGCACTCTGGCGCAGCGCAACGGCAAGGTTGTACTCCTCGCTCGAATGGTGCACAACGTGACCAGCCCAGAACAGGTTTACCTCGTGCGAGACGCGATGAAACCCGTAGTACGCGAGGTCAACGACGACAAACGCGCTCGCCCACCCGACCACCGCCATCCAGTCGACCGTCGCGCCGATGGGGTGCACCTGCAGCATCGCCCCATCGGGCCACGCAGGGATAGCGAGCCAACGCTGAATGCGCGCGTGTTCGTACACCCACGCAAAAATTCCAATGAGTAGCAACTTCGTGAAAATGCCAGCGATCTGGCTGAGCGTGCCGGCCGAGAGATCGCTGATGGAGTCATTCAGTCGATAGAACGACCGACGGCCGAGTCGCGTGAAGAGCAACTCGGCCGCGATGAGGATGAAGAACAGCGGAATGCTGGCTTGGATGATCCCCATATCGATCTACGCTCAGGCCGGTACGACTTCCTCAGCGGGGATGTTCAGCTCGCCTTCCCAACGCGCCATGACGGCTGTGGCGAGGCAGTTGCCGAGCAGATTGACCGACGTGCGGGCCATGTCCATAATGGCGTCGACGCCAAGAATGAGCGCGATCCCTTCGAGTGGCAGATTGAACTGCGCGAGGGCACCCGACAGGATCACCAGCGACGCACGCGGGACGGCGGCCACACCCTTCGACGTGAGCATGAGCGTGAGCATCATGAGCAGCTGCGTACTGAGCGGCATATCAATGCCGGCCGCCTGCGCCACGAACACCGAGGCAATGGCGAGATAGAGCGTGCTGCCATCGAGATTGAACGAATAGCCGGTGGGCAGCACGAAGGACACGATCCGACGCGGCACGCCGAACTTCTCCATCGCCTGCATCGCCTGCGGGAACGCGGCCTCGCTGGACGCGGTGGAGAAGGCGATGAGCCACGGTTCCTTTACCGTGCGCCAGAAGCGCATGATCGGGATCCGCGCGATCATCGCAACGGGCACCAGCACGATCAGCACGAACACGATGAGCGAGACGTATAGCGTTCCGACCAGCTTGCCGAGACTGAGCAACACCCCGAGCCCGCTCTTGCCGACCGTCACGCCGATTGCGGCGCCGATGCCGATCGGGGCGTAGGCCATCACGATCCCGACGAACTTGAACATGACGTCGGCGAGGGACTGCAATCCATCGATCATCAACTTCTTCGACGGTCCCTCGACCCGCGCCAGTGCGACGGCGAAGATGATCGCAAAGAAGACGATCTGCAGCACTTCGTTCTGCGCCGCGGCTTCGAAGAAGCTCTGCGGCACCGTGTGCTCGAGCACCGATGCGAACGTCGGCGTCTTGGCCGCGAGCTGCTGGAACTCCTCGGTGCTTCCGGCGGCCGAGCTGATCGAGAGGCCGACGCCGGGCTTCACATAGTTCACGGCAATCAGACCGATCGCGAGGGCGGCGGTGGTCACCACTTCGAAATAGATGATCGAGCGCAGCGCGAGCTTGCCGACCTTCTTCATGTCATCGCCGTGTCCCGCGATCCCGACGACGAGGGTACTGAACAGCAGCGGCACGATCAACGACTTGATCATGCGCAGGAAGATGTTCGCGAAGGGCTTGAGGTTCGGCGCGAAATCGGGCGCGAGCCAGCCGATCAAGATACCGACGATCATCGAGATGATGATCCACTGCGAGAATCCGATCCCGAGGAATCCCTTGCTCGGCGCCGCCGACGACGCGCTGGATGACTGATGAGCCATAATGCTGGTTTGAGGAGACGTGGTGAGGCTGGTGACTTACTCGGGAGAAACCGGTGCGTTTCCGCGACGCAGCACCGAGTTCTTGTACCCATAAACGAAATAGAGCGCGAGGCCGATCACCATCCAGACGGCGAAGGCTTTCCAGGCGCTCGACGGCAATCCGCGCATGACGAAGACACAGGCGCCTGCCCCACCCAGTGTGACAAGCCACACGAAGGGGACGCGAAACGGACGATGGCGTTCGGGTTCTCGGATGCGCAGGACCAGCACCCCGATGCACACCACGGCGAACGCGGCCAGCGTGCCGATGTTGGTCAGGTCGTAGGTGGCGGCGTCGTCAGCGAGAAGCGACCCCAGTGCCACGGCGACGCCGGTGATGATCGTCGTGACGTGGGGCGTACGTGTTTTCGGATGCAGCTTGGCCGCAAACTTGGGCAGCAGGCCGTCGCGCGCCATGGCGTAGAAGATGCGAGGCTGGCCGTACTGGAACACCAGCAACACCGCGGACATCGAGACCACCGCCCCGGCCGCGACGATCCAGCTCGCGGTCGAGAGGCCGGCCACCGACAGCGCCTTGGCCAACGGGTCGCTG
>JBBARJ010000211.1:0-6397 GCA_040399825.1 Gemmatimonas sp. | reverse complement strand
GGGCATATCAGCGAGCGGTCCGCAGGGCGGACTCAAACCTCCATGATCTCGGCTTCCTTCGTCTTGAGCAACGCCTCAAGTTTCGCGATGCCATCGTCATGTGCCTTCTGCAGATCCTTCTCCGCGTGCTTCTTGTCGTCCTCGGAGACGCCGTCCAGCTTCTTGACCTTGTCGCGCGCGTCGGTGCGAGCATGACGAATCGCGATGCGCCCGTCTTCCGCCAACTTGCTCAGCACCTTGACCAGTTCCTTGCGACGCTGCTCGTTCATCGAGGGGAGCGGAACACGGATCACGCCGCCCTGATGCGCGGGATCCAGACCAAGATCCGACTCGCGAATGGCCTTTTCGATCAGTTTCGCCTGTCCCTTGTCGAACGGCGTGACGAGCAGGATGCGTGGCTCGGGTGCCGACACCTGTGCCACCTGATTCAGCGGCACCAGCGAGCCGTACGCCTCGACCTTAATCGTGTCCAGCATGCTCGGCGACGCCTTACCGGTACGGATACCGGCGAAGTCGCGCTTCGAGGCCTCGAGGGCCTTCTCCATCCCGCTCTTCGCGTCCTTCAGGATCTGTGCAGTGCTCATGAGACCAGTGTCCCCACGCGTTCGCCGTTGATGGCGCGTGCGATCGCGCCTGGCGTATGAAGGTTCAGCACGATCAGCGGCAACTGATTCTCTTTGCACAGCGTGATGGCCGTCTGGTCCATGACGCGGAGCTCTTCGAGCATCACATCGCGATAGCTGATCGACTCGTACATCGTGGCGTTCGGATCCTTCTTCGGGTCCGCCGAATACACCCCGTCGACGCTGGTGGCCTTGATGATGACATCTGCCTTCATCTGAATCGCCCGCAGCACCGCCGCCGTGTCCGTCGAAAAATACGGATTCCCCGTACCAGCGGCAAAGATGACCGTTCGCCCCTTCTCGAAATGGCGCAACGCGCGCCGGCGAATGTAGGGCTCGGCCAACTCTTCCATGCGAATGGCCGTCATGACGCGCGTGTCGAGCCCCTTCTTCTCGAGCACATCCTGCATGGCCATCGCGTTGATGACCGTGCCGAGCATGCCCATGTAATCGGCGCCGACACGATCCATTCCCATCTGGGAGAGTTGCGTGCCGCGCACGATGTTACCGCCTCCGATGACCAAACCGAGTTGCACGCCCATGCGCGCTACTTCGACGATCTGGTCAGCGAAGGAACCGATCCGTTCGAAATCGAAACCGACGCCACGATCTCCGGCGAGTGCTTCGCCGGAGAGCTTCAGCAGAATGCGCGTGTACTTCCTATCCGCGGCGCCCACGGCGCTCACTCGGCGCCGAGCTGGAGGCGAGCGAAGCGATCGACGGTGATCGTGCCACCGGCGCGCTCCGCGTGGTCCTTGACCAGTGCGGCGATCGTAATGGCCGGGTCGCGAACCCACGCCTGCGGAAGCAGCGTGACGTCCTTGAGGAACGCTTCGATCTTGCCAGTGGCGATCTTCTCGATCATGGCTTCCGGCTTGCCCGTCTCACGAGCCTGCTCTTCGGCGATGCGCTTCTCGCTTTCGATCTTCTCGGCCGGCACGCCGCTGCGATCAACCGCCAGCGGGGCCGACGCGGCGATGTGCTCGGCGATGAACTTCACGAGCTGCTGCGTCGACTCATGCGCGGCAACTTCCGGCGAGGCAGCGGTCACCTGCACCAGCGTCGCGAGCTTGCCGTTGTGGTGGCGGTACATGCCAACCACGCCGTTTTCGCCGGCATCGAAGCGCGCGACGTGCTTGATGTTTACGGCCTCACCGGTCTTCGACGACGCGATCTTCACGAACTCGGCCACCGTCTGCGACGAGTCGGCCGCGAACGGCTCGGCGAGGAAGCCCTCAACGTCAGCCGCCTTGGAATGCACGCGCTGCGCGACGAGCTGCGCGACGACCTTGCCGAAATCCTCGTTGCGCGCGACGAAGTCCGTCTCGCACGCCACTTCAACGAGCACGCCGGAGCGGCCGTCGTTGAAGATCTCGCCGCCGATGATGCCTTCGCTCGTCGAGCGGTCGGCACGCTTCTCGGCCTTGGCGATGCCCTTCTTGCGGAGGTACTCGACGGAGGCGTCCATATCGCCTCCATTCTCCTCGAGTGCCTTCTTGCAATCCATCATGCCGGCGCCGGTGCGCTGGCGGAGTTCCGAAACAGCCTTCGCGGTGATCACCGTGGTCATCTTCGAGCCCTGTATATGCTGAGTGTCAGTAACTGCGATGCGATGGTACTGCGAACAATGCCGAGCTACTGCGTACGAACGCCGCCGGTGTTGAGCCGGCGGCGTCGCGGTGCTGCAGTGGAAGCCTGATCCGGCGGTCATGCAACCGACCGAATGTTACTCCTGTTCGGCCGACCCGGCTCCCGCTTCTCCGGCGTCACCAGCCACGTCCGGGGCGGCGCCTTCAGCGGCCGTTCCCTCGGAGCCCGGCTTCAGGCGCGCGGCGATGGCTTCCGGCTTGGCGCGGCGACGGCGCGGGCGATTCCCAGCCCCACCACCCGGTCCGCCACCCTGGCCACCACCACCCTGCCCGCCACGATCTCCACCGCGATCTCCACCGCGGCCACCACGCTCACCACGACCCGCCGGCTCCGTGCCGCGATCGCTCGAGAACGTGTAGCTCTCCTGCTCTTCGTCGCTCGGACGGGCAGGCGCCTCACGGCGCGCCTCGTCGATGGTGTCCGCAATCACCTTGGCGATCAACTCGACCGAGCGGATGGCGTCGTCGTTACCGGCGATCGGCACCGTGATCAGGTCGGGATCGGCATTGGTGTCCACGATGGCGACAATGGGCACGCCAAGCTTGTTCGCTTCGGAGACGGCAATGCGCTCCTTCTTCGAGTCGATGATGAACAGCAGCCCCGGGAGGCGGTTCATCGTCTTGATACCCGAGAGGTACTTGCCGAGCTTCTCGCGCTGACGCGACATGAGAAGCTGTTCCTTCTTCGTGTAGTTCGCGAGCGTCCCGTCTTCCGTGCCGGCCTCGAGGTCCTTGAGCTTCTTGACCTGCTTCTTGACCGTCTGGAAGTTCGTCAGCATGCCGCCGAGCCAACGCTCGGTCACGAACATGCCGCCGCAGCGCTCGGCCTCGGCCTTCACGATGGCGGCGAGCTGGCGCTTGGTGCAGACGAACAGCACGTTCTCACCGCGCAACACGACCTCGCGGACGAGCTTCTGCGCCAGTTCGATCTGGCGAAGCGTCTTCTGCAGGTCGATGATATGGATGCCGTTGCGCTCGGCGAAGATGAACCGGCGCATTTTCGGGTTCCAACGACGGGTCTGGTGCCCGAAGTGAACGCCCGCGGCGAGCAGCTGCTCGAGGGACGGAGTCGTCATGAAAAGAGTGCGTGGAGGTTTTAGAATTCGTCCGCTGTCGTCACCGTCGGCTGCGACCGGCTCCAGGAAGGAACTCGGTACCCGCAGCCGACTCGGACAGCGTGAGAGATACGCAGTACCGCGCGGCGAACCGCGTGGACTAGCGCTTGGAGAACTGGAACCGCTTACGGGCGCCAGCGCGGCCCGGCTTCTTACGCTCGACTTCACGCGCGTCACGCGTCATGAGGCCGTATTCGCGAAGCTTCTTCTTGTTGCTCTCATCGATCTTGACGAGGGCACGGGCGATCGCAAGACGCACGGCACCGGCCTGGCCAGCCACGCCACCACCGTCGAGGACGGCCTTGATGTCGTACTTGCCCAGTGTGTCGGTCAGCGTAAACGGCTGCTGAATCGCGGAGACGAGCGTCGGACGCGGGAAGTACTCTCCGAGCGTGCGGCCGTTGACGTCCCACTTGCCTGAACCCGGCGTCATATACATGCGGCACACCGCACGCTTCCGACGACCGATGGTCTGAATCTGCTCTGACATTACTTAGCCTCGGCGGAGGAGAAGGAAAGCGTCGCCGGGACCTGCGCGACATGCGGATGCTCGGCACCCCCGTACACGCGCAACTTGCGACGCAGTACCTGACGACCCAGCGCCGTCTTGGGGAGCATGCCGTACACGGCCTTCTCAATCACGCGCTCCGGATGCTTCGCCAACACCGAGGCAAAAGGCGTGTGCTTCTCGTGGCCCATGTAGCCGGTGTGGCTGAAGTAGGTCTTCTGCTCGGCCTTCCGGCCGGTCACCTGTACCTTCGACGCATTGATCACGATGACGAAGTCACCCGTGTCCATATGCGGCGTGTACATGGGCTTATGCTTGCCGCGGATGATCTTCGCGACTTCCGACGCGAGACGGCCCAGGACCATTCCTTCCGCGTCGACGATGTACCACCGACGGTCGATATCCTTCGGGGTCGCGCTGTAGGTCTTCATGCTAACGTGATCCGTGCGTGATTCGGAGTCGCCACCAGAGGCGCTCAGAAAGAGATAAAGGAACTACGAAGGGAACAACAGGCACTGCTGATCGCACTACGAAAAGCTGATTCGCCCGAAAAACGGGACAGACTCGTAGCTTACTCAGCATTGAAGTCTGTGTCAATCCGAGGGTTGAGGGTCGTTCCAGCGGATGGGCCCAGAATCTCAATGCTCGCGTTCGCTTGCCGGGCCGCCCGCCGCTCGACCACGCTGTACCTTTCGGTCGACGGCCCCCCAATCCCCCCGCACGGAGTTTGCATGTCCATGATGTCGGAGTTCAAGGAATTCGCCATGAAGGGCAGTGTGCTCGACCTCGCGATCGGTGTCGTGATCGGCGGCGCCTTCCAAAAAATCGTCGACAGCATGGTCAACGACATCATCATGCCGATCGTGGGCCTGGCGACCGGCGGTGTCGACTTCTCGAACCGATTTCTGGCGCTCCAGGGCGGCCCGTTCGCGACCCTCGACGACGCGAAAAAGGCCGGGGTAGCGACCCTGAATTACGGTCTGTTCGCCAATCAGGTCCTGACGTTCGTGATCGTCGCGTTCACCCTGTTCATGGTGATCAAGGGTGTGAACCGGATGCGCCGGAACGCGCCCGCGACGGGGTGACCGCCGATCGGGGCCGATCCCGTCGCCTTATTCCGACGGGATCGGCCCCAACGCGACCAAGAGCGCGCCCTTGTCGACCGCCTGCCCCGGCACCGCCAGGACGGCTGTGACCACACCGGCCGCCGACGCCCGCAGCTCGTTCTCCATTTTCATGGCCTCGACCACCACGAGCCCCTGCCCCGCGCTCACGGTGTCACCGATCGCCACCGACACGCGCACCACGAGCCCCGGCATCGGCGCCATCAGCGGCGCCGGTCCGCTGGCCCCCGCCGCCGCCGCCGTCAAATCGCGGATCGCCCGCATGCGCTCGTCGAGCGCCTCAGCGTCCACGCGCTGCCCGTCGAGGTCGAGGGTCCAACGCCCCCGAGACGCGCCACGACGCGCCACCAACCGATGCACCTGCTCCCCGATCCGCACCAGCCGCACCGGCGTCCCCTCGATCGAGGACAGCGACGCGGGGACGCGCACGCCGTCCACGTCGGCGTGCGCGCCATCAAGTTCCACGACCACGCGTTCGCCGTTCACATCCACGATGTACTTCATGTCGTCGCCTCCGGGCGCAGCACGCACACGGTCTCCACGTGCGCGGTTTGCGGGAACATGTCGAAACAGCGCACCGCGTCGATGCGCCATCCCGGCACGCGCGCGAGATCCCGCGCGAGCGTGGCCGGATCACAACTCACATACACGATGCCACGCACGCCGCGACTCGCCGCCTGCTCCAAGAGCGCCGTCACGCCGATCGCCACGCCCGCACGCGGCGGGTTGAGCACCACCACATCCGCCGGCAGCGCGGACGCCAGCGCCGACTCCACCAACGCGGTGACCACCTCGACCCGTTCGGCCAGGCCGGCCTCGACGACCCGACGGCGCGTAGCCGCGGTGCCAGAGGCGTCGGCTTCGATCGACACCACGTGGGCACCGTCGCGCGCGAACCGCTCGGTCAGTTCGCCGCTACCGGCATAGGCATCAATCACGCGCGATGGCGAGAATGCCTGCACCGACGCGTACACGAAATCGCGCAGCGCCGTCGCTACCATGGGATTCACTTGCGCGAACGCCAGCGCCTCGCGCGCATCCGGCGCATAGCGTCCGGCCTCGGCGACTTCGTCAGCCGGCGCATGCCCACCCAGCGGCGCCGTCTCCAGTTGCAGGGCGGCCCGCCCGCCCGCCGCGTCGGTCGCCACGTCGCCCGCCAGCCCGACCGCCTCGCCACCGCGCGGCAACCACCACACCGCCCGGACCGGCGACGAGGCGCGCAGCAGCGCCGCAGCCCACTCAGCGCCCCCGCTCCACGTCTCACCGCCCTGCACCACGACCGCCACGGTCTCCGCCCCCGCATCGGCCGACAACAGTCGAAACGACACGCGCAGAAAACGATCCGTCGGCATCCCGTGCAGTCGCTCGCGCATGTCGC
>JBBARJ010000210.1:1360-6443 GCA_040399825.1 Gemmatimonas sp. | reverse complement strand
CATACGGCCGCGTGTCCTACTCCCGCTGAATCGGCAGCGGGAAATCCTTCGGCATCAGCGTCACGCCTGCGGCGATCTCCACCGGCACCCGATGCACGCGCGGACGTGCGCGTCCGAACATCAACAGGTAGCTCCCCGCACTCGGCGCCGTCACCGCGAACTGCCCCTTCGCGTCAGTGGTCGTTTCGTCGAGCGTCACCAGGCCGGTGTCGGCCATTTGTATAAGGCGCACCGCGTACTCGACGGCCGGTTGCATCGTGCGGTCGTCAATCACGCGGCCGGCCACGACCTGCGCGGGAAGCGCGGCGGGACGCACGAAGGCGGCTGCGGTCAGCACGGCCGCCGCGAGAACGAGAGGTCGCCAATAATTCATCCCTGTACGTTACATTCTGTCTCGTGTCCTCGCCTCTTTTCGTCATCGCCCAGTACCTGCTCCCCAAGCAGGCCCTCACCTCGCTGGCCGGCGCCTTCGCGCGGGCCAAGCGCGGCGAGCAGACCACCTCGGTGATCCGCTGGTTCGTAGGCAAGTACGGCGTGAACATGAGCGAGGCGGCCGAGCCGGACATCACCTCGTATACCACCTTCAACGACTTCTTCACGCGGGCGCTGAAGCCCGGCGCGCGGCCCATCGCTGCGGCCGACTACGTGTGTCCGGTCGACGGTGCCATCAGTCAGCTTGGCCCCATCAGCGGCGATCAAGTCTTTCAGGCGAAGGGGCATAGCTACTCCACCACCGCGTTGGTGGGTGGTGATGCCTCGCTGGCCGCGCCCTACACCAACGGCGCCTTCGCCACGATCTATCTGAGCCCGAAGGACTATCATCGCATTCACATGCCGTGCGATGGCCGTTTGGTGCGCATGATCCACGTGCCGGGCGACTTGTTCTCGGTGAATCCCACCACCGCGCGTGGCGTGCCGGGACTCTTTGCGCGCAACGAACGCGTGGTGTGCCTGTTCGAGGGCGCGCAGGGGCCGTTCGTGATGGTGCTGGTGGGCGCCACCATCGTGGGCAGCATGGCCACCGTGTGGCACGGCATCGTGAACCCGCCGCGCCCGGGCACCGTGCGCGAGTGGCACTACACCGACCAGTCCATCCATCTCGCCCAGGGCGACGAGATGGGACGGTTTCTGCTGGGCTCCACCGTGGTGATGCTCTTCCCGCCCAAGACCGTCGCCTTCACCGCGCACTGGGCCACCGAAGTGGCCGTGCGCATGGGTGAACCGATGGGCAGCCGGCCGTAACTACGCGGCCTGCTTCCGGCCGGCGGGCATGAACATCGGCACGAACATCATCGCCGCCGCCAGCAGCAGGGAGATCACGCTGATCGTCTTGCCGCGCGCGTAGGTCGGCGAGTCGAACCACAACCGCACCTCCTTCGCTCCCGGCGGAATATCCACGCTGATCAGCGTGTGATCGGCGCGACGCACGCTGCCCGGCTTGCCATCCACTTCGGCGTGCCAGTCGGGATACCAGTTCTCCGACACCACCAGCTGACTCGTGGCCGCTTCGGCGCCGGTGAGCGCGATGCGCATACGTCCGGCGCTCCACTCCGTGACCGTAGCCTTCACCTGCGGCGCAGGGAACGGCGGCGTGGCGTTGGGCGACGTGGCGGTGGACGTATCGGGGAGCAACGCGACGTTGTTCACCGGGAAGCGCGGATCGATCACGGTGGCCAGCCCCTGCTCTTCGCTGAGCTTAGCCGACACCGGCAGCACGCGCGCGTACGCCGGCGTGGCGTCGCTTTCGTACAACGTGGCCGTCGTGCTGAAGGCCGTTGGCGACGGCGGCACCACCATGTGGAAGCCCGGCACCGGCTGCGTGTCGGGCAGGATCAGATACCGGATCGACAGCAAGTCGAACATGTTCGGCGTGAGCAGGTTGCGAAATCCTTCCTTCGCACCCGCCAACTCGTTGTAGCGACGCAGCTGGAAGCCGTGGTAGCCCATCGCGCTCGGAATGCGATACGCCATCAGGATCGACTGTCCATAGCTGTTGCCGCCGTCGATCACGCGATACGGCGCCGGCACCTTCTTCAGATACGTCGTGACGGCATCGTCGGCGAACAGCGTGCTGGCGCGCGGTGAGAAGGTGTAGAACTGCTTGTCCACGCTCCACAAGTCGAGTCCGAGGAACACCAGCAGGGCGGCCGTCGCTACGCGCGGCGCGATACGTCCCGCCGCCGCGGCCCAAAGCACCACGCTGCCGAGTGCCACGAACACCAGCAAGCGCAGTGCCCCGCTCTGCAGATACGGCGCGTTGGCCGCTACGCCTTCAAGGCGCTCCGGAATCGCCAGCGATTCGGCGAGTCCCTGCAAGCCACCCACCGTGCCCAGCACCGCGAACGCCACCGCACCGCCGATCACGATCAGCACCGTGCGCATCGGGACGGCGCGCGCGAGCAGTCGATCGAAGCCCACGCCCGCCAGCACACACAGCATGAACGCCGGCAGGTAGAACACCATGCCCATGGCGCGGATCTTCTTCACCAGCGGCAACAGCTCGTAGAACGGCCGGTAGAACGGCGTGTATCCGCCGAACGACAGCATGAGGAAGAACAGCGCGCCAATGCTGAACGCGATCACGAACCGGCGACGCGCCGTATCACCCAACGCGAGCGCCGCCAGCGCCAGCGGCAGGAAGCCCATGTACTCGGTGTGGAACTTGATCGGGTTCTGTCCCCAGTACTGATCGAGCACGCCGTTGAACTGCGGCAGCAGCAGCGTGAAGATCTCCGACGGCGGCAGCGCATAGCTGGTGGCGAATTCCCAGCCGGTATCGGGACCACCTTCGGCGCGCGGCGAGAACGGGATGTACTCCAGGAACGGCATCACCTGCAGCGCCGTGATCCCGCCACCGACCGCCACCGCGATCGCCGAGAAGCCCAGCGCCTTCCACGGATTCAAACCGGCCGGACGCTCGGCGTCGAAGAACGCGAGGTAGATCGCCCACAACCCGAGCGCCAGCAACAGGAAGTACGCCATGTGGTAGTGGCCGAGCACGATGAGTGCGACCACGAAGGCGAAGGCACCGTAGCACCACGTTTTGCCGTGGCGAATCGCATGCAGCAGCGTCCAGAACGCCAGCGGTGTGAGCGCCGACACGAACAACTTGCCGTCGTGTCCCGGGCTCATCTGCGACGCCACGATCCCCGTGAGTTCGTACGCTACGCCGGCGATCACACTCGCGTTCCACGAGAGCCCGAGCGACCGGCAGAAGCGATACGTGAACCATCCGGTCAGCACGAAGTGGATCGCCATGCCGAGCGTGATCGCCACATCCACCGGCATGATCCAGCGCAGCCAGGCGGTGGGATAGAAAATGTCGCCGTGCATGGCCGCGATGTATGGCAGTCCACCGAACAGATACGGATTCCACTGCGGGATCGCGCCGTCTTTCAAAAACGACTCGGCGCCGAACAGGCGGAACGAATAACCGGCGATGAACATGTCGGAGCGACCGCCACCGAACAGCATCTGTCCGGTGAGGAGCGGCCAGAGCAACAGCATCGCCGCGCCAAGGCAGAGCGCGAAGGCGAGCGTGTGATCGAGCGCAAAGGAGCGCGTCGGCCCGGCGCTGGACGGAGTCGCGACGGTGGAGTTGGCGGAAGGCATGGGGGAAAAGTAGACCGCTGTCGAGCTCTCCGCTTGCTCCGGAAGGTAGCGTCGGCACCTCGACCGAGCCTGCACCGCGGGCAGGCGCGTCCTAGCGCACCGTCCCGAACGCACGCACCGGAAACGTGCCCACCCCCACCAGCTTGGGCGGCACGGCCGTGAAGCTGAAGCCGGCGTCGGGCAACGACTGCAGGTTGCAGAGATGCTCGGCGATCAGGATCTCTTCACGCAGCAACACGGTGTGCACCGGACGCGTGCCCCCCTCGGTGTTGTCGATATTGAATGAATCGATCCCCACCAACACCGCACCGGCGTCGCGCAGCCAGACGGCGGCCTGCTCGGTGAGATAGGGGTGCCCCTCGAAGTACGCGTCGGTGCCCCAGAGGGCGTCCCAGCCCGTGTGGACCAGCACGGCCTTGCCGCACACGTCGGGCGCCGAGAGCTGCGCGGCAATTTGGGCCACGTCGATCGCGCGCCCGTCGCGCGCGATGGCGCGCACCACGAGTGCGGGTTGATCCACGAACCGCTCGAGCGGCATTGAGGCCGTGTCGCGTCCATCGGCGTAGCGATGGAACGGACAATCGATATAGGTGCCCGTGTTGGTGATCAGCTCCACACGACCGATATGGAACTCGGTGCCCGCTTCATAGCGGGCGCGTGAGTCCTCGCGACTGAGGTAGTCGCAGATCACCGGCGCTGGCAGCCCCTTGTAGTACACCACGCCATGTTCGATGCGGTGGCTCAGGTCTACCAGCCTGCGCGAAGGCGTGCGCGAGCTCGAATGCGTATTCACGGCGCGTTCAACCGCCCGACACCACACCGCAGGCAATCCGAGCGCCCGAGTTGCCGGACGGATCCGTCGTGTAGTCGTCGGTCGTGGCGTGGATCACGATCGCGGCCCCATCGGTGTCGAGCAGCGGGTGTTCGCCACGCAGCGATCCGGCCGGGGTCGACATCTTTACGACCACGCTGCTGTCCGCGCCGACCGTGAGATTCATGAGGTCACCATGATGCGGACCGACGGGATTGGCGCTGCCATGCTGCTTGGGCGTCGGGCTCCAGTGCGCGCCAGCGCCGGCGAAACCGGCGCCATCGCAACGGCCGATGGTATGGAGGTGCATCCCGTGCACACCCGGCGTCAGACCACGCAGCGTGCCAGTCACCGCAATCGCGGCGCCGGCGTCAGCCAAGGTCAGCACACCGAGTTCACGACCGGTCGCATCCAGCACCTTCACGGTTGCATCGTTGGACGTGCTCCACGCGGCGAGCAGGAGCGCGGTACCGAGCACGGCGGTGGCCCGTGTGGCGGCGAAGAATGAGACGGAGCGCATAGGCATGTCCTGGCTGATTGGAAGATCGGGGCAGAGCCACAAGTCTACTGCACAGGTCGTGCTTGGCGCGTCGATTCACGCTAGCTTGCCCGCCCAATGACCGACATACGCATCGTCCCACCCAAGCCGTACGGCACCGA
>JBBARJ010000210.1:0-1350 GCA_040399825.1 Gemmatimonas sp. | reverse complement strand
CGACGTAGCCGTCGTGGGCGGCGGTCTGGCGGGCCTCACGGCCGCCTGCCGCCTTGCCGCGTCCGGACAACGCGTGACCCTGTTCGAGGCCCGCTCCCGCCTCGGCGGCCGCATGCTGACCGCAGGCGTGGTGCCCGTTAGCGGGGTCCCCTGGGTCGATCTGGGGCCGGCCTGGTTCTGGCCGCACCAACAGCACATTCGCGCGCTCGTCGCCGAATTGGCGCTGCCCGTGTTCGAGCAGCACCGCGACGGGCTGGCGAGGTACGAGGCGGGCGTCGGAAGCCCGCCGGAGTCGTTCGATCCGTCGGGGAGTGCCGATCCCTCGTTCCGGCTGGTCGGAGGTATGTCTGCCCTCACGCGCGCTGTGTATGCCGCGTCGCAGGCCGCACCCACGCCCGTCACGATTCATCTCGATGCCGCGGTGCGAGAGCTCTCGTGGCGGCCGGGCGGCGTGGCGATCGCGGGCGACGGATTCCGCTGCACCGCGGGCCGCGTCGTGGTCGCCGCACCACCGCGCGTCGTCGCCCGCGATATCACCTTCGCGCCGCCGCTTTCCCACGCGCTGCAGCAGACCCTCTCCGACACCGTCACGTGGATGGGGCACGCGATGAAATGCGTGGCGACGTACGGCCAGCCCTTCTGGCGCAGCGCGGGGCGCTCCGGATACGCGGTGAGCTGGGGCGGACCGCTGCAGGAGATTCACGACGCCTGCACGCCGCCGCACGGGGGCACGCCGGCCGCCTACGCGCTCATGGGCTTCGTGGCGCCGCGCACCAGCGCGGCCGCGCAAACGTTCCGCGACGCGAGCGCCGAGGCGAGACGCGCGGCCGTGTTGACGCAGCTCGCACGGCTCTTCGGGATCGAGGCGCTCAGAGCAACGGGCTACGCCGAGTACGACTGGACACGAGACGCACGAAGCTGCGGACCGAACGACGACGTGCCACCCGCGGCCCATCCCGACTACGGCCACCGGCACTTCACCGACGACGCGTGGAATGGCCGTCTGGTATGGGCCGGAGCGGAAACCAGCGCGGTCGGCGGCGGGTATCTCGATGGCGCCGTCGCGTCAGGTTGGCGGGCCGCCGCCGCTATCCTTGCGTCCGAACGCTCGGCGTAACGTCGCTGAAGCGCACCAGCCGCTTCGAGTCCTCATCGTACAACGCCAGACGCAGGGCCTTGATGCCCTCACGAATCGTCATCGTGGGCGCGGCTTCGAAGATGGGATTGTTGTCGTGCGCTTCCTGCAAGCGGAAGTTCGGGATCTTCGGGCCGATGTGGTGCACGTGGTGCAGACCGATGCTGCCGGTGAACCACTGCAGGATCGGATTGAGACGCAGGTGCGAGCTGCAC
>JBBARJ010000209.1:0-6506 GCA_040399825.1 Gemmatimonas sp. | reverse complement strand
CGGGACCGCGCGATGGGCGCCCGCTCGGGCCCGCGGTCACGGCGGCACGGCGACCCCGCGCCGTCCCCACCTGCGATGCCACCAGCTCGGCGATACGCGCGTCGGTCTGCTGTCCCGTGCAGACGTCGCACGAGCTCCCGCATGCTCCGATGACTTCGTCGAAGTGCGCGACCAGTGCCTGATGCCGGCAGCGCGACCGCTCCACGAGATCGAATAACGCCACCGTGGCGAGTCGCGTGCGTTCGCGCACGCTGTCGTCATCGAGATTATCCAGAAAGCGCTCATGCAGCTTCACGTCGGCCCACGAGTAAAACATGACGCAATCACTCGGCACGCCGTCGCGACCAGCACGACCGATTTCCTGATACCACGACTCGATGTCTTTGGGCATGTCGCGATGAATCACGAAACGCACGTTGGACTTGTCGATGCCCATGCCGAACGCCACCGTCGCGACGATCACGTCGATATCGTCGCGCTGAAAGGCTTCCTGATTGCGCGCGCGCACGTCAGGATCGAGACCGGCGTGATACGGCAGGGCACGAATACCCTGTGCCGACAGAAACTCAGCGGTCTGATCCACGCCTTTCCGACTCTGGCAGTACACGATGCCGCTCTCGCCGTCGTGCGCGCGGATGAGCGCGAGGATTTCGGCGCGGGTGTTGCCGCCCTGCCCTTTCTTGCGCGTCGCGATCTGCAGATTGGGGCGGAAGAACGAGCCCTTGAATCCGGCCGGCTTGCGCATGCCGAGCTGCCGCAGGATGTCGAGCGCGACGCGTCGGGTGGCAGTTGCCGTGAGGGCGAGCACGGGGACGTCGAGCTGCTCCTTGAGCCCCTGCAGTCGACGATACGAGGGGCGAAAATCATGCCCCCACTGGCTGATGCAGTGCGCTTCGTCGACCACCAACAGCGAGATGGGACAGCCGCGCACGAAGTCGCCGAGGTAACCGTCGAGCGCTTCGGGGGCGAGAAACACCAATTCGTACGCGCCGGCGCGAAAGGCGTCCATGCGCGCGCGTCGCTCGTCGAACTCCAGCGTGGAATTGATGGCGGTGACCTTGAAGCCAAGGCCGGCGACGGCGTCCACCTGATCCTTCATGAGCGAGATCAGCGGCGAAATCACCAGCACCGTGCCGTCGAGCAGTCGCGCCGGCAGCTGATAGGTGAGCGACTTGCCCGCGCCCGTGGGCATCAGGGCAATGCAATCCTTGCCGGCCAATACGGCGTCGATGACTTCGCGCTGCCCTGGCCGGAACTCGTCAAACCCGAAGACGTCGCGGAGGACGGCTTCGGGGGTGCGTGACGTGGCGGTCTGTTCGTGGGGCAAGGCGATACGTGTGATCGGGGCGGGAGGGCCGGCGCTCTTCACAACGTAACCGAACGCCCCCACCACAGGCATCCGACCACGCCTGCGCTCGCGGATGCTATCGCGGGAACTTGAGCATCATCAGCCGGACCGATTCGCGGATCCGCTTCTCCATCTCGCGCGGATTTTCGATCAGCCCGCCGACGTCGGTCTGTGACCAGCCCCGCCAGAGAATCGCCTTGGCCTTGGGCTCCGCGACATCGACAATCAGTGTGCCCTCCTCGTACTCGACGACCATGTCGCTCCTGCTGTCCCGCGGCGAGGAGTAGCCGCGACCCTCATCCGCTCTGATCACGTCCACCCGCTGCCGTACACTTGCGTGGTAGTGCACCAGCAGGTCGGGTGAGACGGTCGCTCGCATGAGGCCGCGCGTCGCCAACTCGAGTTCGACCGCGGCTCGCACGCGCGCGTCGAAGAAGGGATTCTGGTCCAGTCGGGGATCGCCCACGGGCAGCGAGTCGCCGCCGCCCCAGTCAAACGTCCGGTACTGGTCGAGCCGAAGGCCGGGCGTGAAGTCGGCCCCGGTGTGGACCGTCGCGCAGGCCGAGAGGAGGGCGACGGTGAAGAGGACCACGACGCGACCGGACCAACGCGCGGCGGTACTCACGTGGCGATCTGGGAAAGTGTTCATGGGACGAAGTTGCCACGAGCTCGCCAACCGCGATGTCAGGAAAGCCTGCACACCCCGTAGGTGGTAACGGCGACCAGGCACTTCATCCGCGCGGCGCCACCACGACTTTCCCCGCGACCTGGCGGTCGAGCATCGCCCGCAGGGCGGCCGCACTCCGATCCAACGGATACCGCGCACTGACCACCGGCGTGATCGTGCCGTCGGTCGCCCACACCATCAACTGCGCGAGGTGTCGCGCGTTCGCCGCCGGCTCGCGCTGCTCGAACGCCCCCCAGAACACGCCCACCACCGACGCACCTTTCAGCAGCGGCAGGTTGAGCGGCAACGCGGGAATGGCACCGCCCGCAAAGCCGACCACGAGATATCGACCGCCCCACGCAATACTGCGGAATGCAGGTTCGGCAAGGTCACCACCCACCGGATCACAGATCACGTCGGGGCCGAGGCCGTGAGTGAGCGACTTGAGCCGATCGCGCAGCGATTCCGTGGTGTAGTTGATGACTTCATCGGCCCCGTGCGTACGGCACAGCGTCAGCTTTTCGTCGGTACTCGCCGCCGCGATCACGCGTGCGCCCAGTGCCTTGCCGATCATGATGGCGGCCAGTCCCACGCCACCGGAGGCGCCCAGCACCAGCAACGTCTCGCCTCGGGCGAGCTGCGCGCGATCGATCAGCGCGTGCATCGCCGTGCCGTAGGCGAGCGGCAGCGTGGCCGCGACGCCGAACGACAGCGCGTCGGGAATCGGCGTGACGGCCGACGCTGGGGCACCGAGTTGTTCAGCGAAGGCGCCCATTCGCGTGAACGCCACCACGCGCTGTCCGACGTGCAGATGGGTGACGCCCGACCCCACCTCGACGATCACGCCGGCGGCCTCTCCCCCTGGCGTGAATGGGAGTGGTGGACGCACCTGGTACTGCCCCATCACCATCAGCGCGTCGGGGAAATTCACCCCCGCCGCATGCACCGCAATAACGACGTGGCCAGCCTCGGCCACGGGGTCCGCGACCGTCTCGATCGTGAGTGTTTCGGGCTGATCGAAGGCCCGACAGATGACAGCGCGCATGCGACTTAGCTGGTTGAGGTCGGAGAGGCTGACAGACGCAGCCCCTCGAGCGCGTGCCGCACCGTCTCGGGGATCGGCACCGACGTCCGCGACGTGCGATCGACATAGACATGGACGAAGTGCCCGGTGGCCGCCGGTGCCTCGTCATCGTTACGAAAGAGCGCCAGCTCGTAGCGCACACTGGACCGCCCGAGATGCACCACGCGAACGCCCGCGGTGACACGATCGGGGAAGGTGATCGGTGACGCGTATCGGCACTGCGTTTCCACCACCAGACCGATGGCCTCACTCCCCGCGATGTCGAGCAGGCCGCGCTCGATGAGCCAGCGATTCACCGCCGTGTCGAAGAAGCTGTAGTACACGACGTTGTTGACGTGACCATACGCGTCGTTGTCCATCCATCGCGTATCGATCGTCGTGCAATGCGCGTAGTGCGCCCGCGTTTCGGCCGCGCCCGTCACAGCGCCTCGCGATACAGCGCCAGCGCCTGCTCGTAGCTTACGTCGCGGGGATTGTTCACCAGCAACCGCTGCACTTTCATGGCGTCGGTGGCGAGCCCGGGCAGGTCGGCCTCGATCACACCCAACTCGCCCAACGTGCGCTCGAGTCCGAGCTCACCGACGATGGTGGCCATCGCATCCACGAAGGCGCGGCCACTCGCCGTCCGGTGCCACGTGCGCTCGCTGGCCCGCACGGCATCGGCCAGCTCGCGGTACATCGCCTCCGCCTCGGGGAGGTTGAACTCGAGCACCGGCAGCAGCACCAGTGCGTTACTCAGCCCATGCGGCACATGGAACTGTCCGCCAATGGGATACGCCAGGGCATGCACGGCGCCCACGGGCGCGTTGGCGAAGGCCATGCCGGCCAGCATGGAGCCCTGCAGCATCGCACGACGCGCTTGCAGGTTACTGCCATCTTCGATCGCCGCGACGATGTGATCGGAGAGCAAGCGCAGCGCGCGCACGGCGAGCGTGTCGGAGAGTACGTTCTTGGCGTGACGACTGGTGTACGCTTCGATGGCGTGCACCATCGCATCGATACCGGTCATCGCTGTCACGCGGGCCGGCAGTCCAAGTGTGAGCGTGGCATCGAGCACCGCAACATCGGCATACAACCGCCGCGACACCACGCCCTGCTTCTCCCCGCTCGGCGTCGTCACGATCGCGATCGGCGTGACCTCGGAGCCGGTGCCTGCCGTCGTCGGCACCTGAATCAGCGGCCAGCGTGGCCCGACCGCACGACCGACGCCGAACACCGCGTCGAGCGTCTCACCGGAGCGCGACAGCAGGGCCACGAGCTTGGCGACATCGAGCGAACTGCCGCCGCCGAATCCGATCACGCCGTCGGCGCGTGTCGCCAGCGCCACCGCCACCGCTGCCTCCACGCACGACGCCGGCGGATCGGCCAAGACATCGGAGAAGACCGTGACATCGAGACCCAGCGTGCGCAGGCGCGCGAGCATCGGCTCGAGCAGCCCCGCCTCTACGATGCCGCGATCGGTGACCACGAGGGGGCGGCTGACACCAAACTCATGCAGCAGATCACCCAGTCGCTCGCTCTCGCCGTCGGCGCACATCACCCGTGGCGGCGTTTCGAAACTGAAGTTGGACATGCTCAAGGTTAGCGGCCCATGACAGGTCGAGTAACCCACGGCACAACCATTACGGCACGGGCGGCGCGGCGATGTTGCGCGTTGACTTCCGGGCGGGCGCGGGGCGACGCATCGGTTCGCGTGGCCCGACCGGCAACAGTTCCGAGACGGCCGATCCATCCTTGCGCGGGTCCGACGCGCCGGCGTTGATCCCCGTGGTGAAGTTGCGCATCACCGCCTGACCGGCGCCCATGCGGGTACTCGAGTAGTCTCCGCGCATCACGATCTCATGGCCCATGGCGGCAAGTGCCTTGAGCACGCCATCGGGAATGCGCGACTCGAAATTCACATCACAGCCCGGAAACGTCTCCTTTGAGAAGCGCGGGGCGTCGAGCGCGCCCTGAATGTTCATGCCGAAGTCGGCGATGTTCGACACGAACTGCGCGTGAGCCTGCGCCTGATTCCAGCCACCCATGATGCCGAAGGCGACACGCGTGTCGCCCTTCTCCATGAACGCCGGAATGATGGTGTGCAGCGGACGCTTGCGTCCGGCGAGCACGTTCGCGCTGGCAGGATCGAAGGAAAAGCCAGCGCCACGGTTGTGCCACACGAACCCGGCATCCGCCACCGTAATGCCGGCCCCAAAACCCACCGTCGAGTAATTGCTCTGGATGAGGGAGATCATGTTCCCCTCCTTGTCCACCGCACTCAGGTACGTCGTGCCGTTGTCGGTCCCGCTCGGCGTGCCGGCATCAGGGCTGCAGGTAGCCTTTGCCACATTCACCAGCTTCGCGCGTTCGGCCGCATAGGCCTTCGATCGCATCGCATCGACGGGGATCTTCACGAAGCGCGGATCGCCGTCATACCGCTGCATATCGGCGTACGCGAGCTTCTTCGCCTCGATCATGTGATGCAGCGCCGGCACCGAGTTGTGGCCCATCGTGGCGAGCGGAAACGTCTCCATGATGTTGAGCATTTCGAGCGCGGCGATCCCCTGCCCGTTCGGCGGCAGCTCATACACCGTCCATCCGCGATACGTGGTCGAGATGGGTTCGACCCATTCGCTGTCGAACTCGGCGAGGTCAGCGGCCGTCATCGTGCCGCCGTGCGTCTTGCTGCTGGCCAACAGCTTGGCCGCTACGGCGCCCTTGTAAAAGGCGGCGGCACCACCGGCGGCGATTTCACGATAGCTCTGCGCCAGCTCGGGATTGCGAAACAGCTCGCCCGCCTGTGGCAGACGGCCACCGGGCAAAAACGTCTTCGTGGTGGCGGCATCTTCACGCAGCACCTTCTCGCTGTCCTTCCAGTAGACGCTCACCACTTCGCCCACCGGAAAGCCGGCCTCGGCGTACGCGATCGACGGCGCCAGCACGTCGGCGAACCGCTGCTTCCCGAAACGGGTGAGCAACTTCTCCCAGCCGTTCACCGCGCCCGGTACCGTCGCCGCATCGATTCCGCGCCCCGGCATGGACGTGCGTCCCTTGGCCCGCAGATGCTCGACGGTGAGCCCCTTGGGCGCCCATCCGGACGCGTTCAGTCCGTACAGCTTGCCGGACTTGGCTTCGTAGATGATCGCGAACAGATCGCCGCCGATGCCGTCGTTCATCGGTGCGACGAGTCCCATCATGGCGTTCATCGCCACCGCCGCGTCGATGGCGTTGCCACCACGTTCGAGGATGGACGCGCCAACCTGCGAGGCCAGTACGCTCTCGCTGGCGACGACGCCCTGCTTGGACGACACCATCGATCGCGACTGCGCGCGATCCTGAGCTCCGGCCAGCGACGGGGCGAGCACCGGTGCGAGGAGGGTGGCGAGAGCGGCAACACGGAACGTAAAACGAGCGATCATCCTGCG
>JBBARJ010000208.1:0-6541 GCA_040399825.1 Gemmatimonas sp. | reverse complement strand
TCGCAGGACGCCCCGAGGAGCGCGCGCGCCACTGGCAGGACACGGAGGGCCACGCCGCAGAGTCGCGGGGGAGCGATTGTAAAAGGTCGGCAGAGTCTCACCCCGTGAGTTTCGTGGACCGGAGCGCCGAAGTCCACCACCGGAGGCCACGGGATCCCCGCGCGACACGGATGGCCTGCGTTGTCTGCGGGCGCCCTCCCCGCTAGCGTGCCCCTCGTGACCGATGAACGCCCTCCCACTGCCGCTCCGGCGATCGATGCCTCGCTCCGTGGCGCGCTGCGCTCCCTCCGTACGCTATTCGGTGACGGGGCGCTGGTGGCAGCCGGCAGTGGCCCGCCGCTTGAACGCATCGCCATGCGCAGCGATCCGCCCTCGGTGGCGCCCTGCGTGCCGCTGGAGGCGCCCGGTGCGCGCCAGATCGCGGTGCCGACCGAACCGCTGGTCGCGGCCTTCCTTGATGGCGTGCAGCGGAGTCGCGTGGTGGGCTACCTCGCCGGCTCACCGCTCATCTACGCGTCGGTCGCGGCGGCGGTCCGCGAGCGCGTGGCGCGGCGCCTCGAGACCTGGCGCGAGCCGAGTCTGCGTCGGGCGCTCTTCGCCTCCCGCGGCAAGCTCGGGGAGACAGCGTGGAACCAACTGGTGGAGAGCGGGGTCCCCGTGGTGGACATCACCGCCGACGTGTCGGACGATGCGATCCCGGTCCACCCCTTCGCGCTCCGTGCCCGGGCGCTTGATCTCGTCGCGCTGGAGCGGGAAGGGCTGGAACGTCGTCTCGCCGCGGACTGGTGTCGAAGTGAATCCCGATGGCTCTGGATCGATGGCGGTATCTCCGGTAATCTGGCCGTGGACGAGCGAGCCACGGCATTCGGCGTGGTGAAATCGCACACCACGCTGTACGGGAGCGCGGAGCAGGTGGAGTCGGTACTCGCCCTCAAGTCGGAGGAACGCTCGTCGGCCTTCCTGGTCGGCCATCGTCCGCGTCGCGCCGTCGCGAGTTGGTATCTGCGCTTGCGCACCATGGCGGGAGGCGATCCCCTGCATGGGCTGGTGCGCGTGGAGATCTCGCCGTCGATGGATATGCTCGACCCCGATCACATCACCGACGACGCGCGCGCTCGGTTGACCGCGCAGTGTGACCGGCTCTCCGCCGGTATTCTCGCCGAGCGGGCTCCGCTCTCGCTTCCCGATCCGCGATGGGATACCCTCACGTACGGCATTCATGCCTGTGAGATGTATCTCGATGCGCTGGTCGGCATCTGACCTTCTTCGTCGTGACGCTGTGACCTCGCCTTCCGCTGTTCCTGATGCTGTGTCGCTGCCGCTCGGTCGTGTCGTCGCGACCGAGAAAAAGCCCAATACGCCGCACGAGTTTCATTTCTGGACCGCCATCGATGCGCCCATTGGCATCGGTACCATCGTCCGCGTGGAGGGCAACACGCCGGTAGAAAACGTGATTCCGCGCGTGTACGGTGTGGTGGTGGAAGGCTTCAGTTACAGCGATCTCCAGTCCCCGCTGCACGATGTGCTCGGGCACGATGGCCGTCCGCACGCGGGGCCGCTGTCGCACACCGATCGTACGGAAATCCGTTTGTACACGGCGTCCGTGTTGCGGCACATCCCCGAAGAACCGCTGCAGCCGGTGCCGCTCGGGGCCGTGTATCTCGCCGACGATGCCGATGTCGCCGTGGCACTGCGCATGGATGGCTACATCACGGGTGAATCGTCCACCGGCATTCCGGTGGGTGTATACCGGGCCGGTGGCATGCGGTCGCCGATCTTCCTCGACGCCGATTTTCTCGTGGGACCGGAAGCCGCGCATCTGAACATCTCCGGGGTGTCGGGACTCGCCACCAAGACCAGCGCGATCGAGTGGCTGTTGCAGTCGATCTTCGCGCATTTCCCCGCCCATCGCGGAACGGTGGCGGCCGTCTGCTTCAACGTGAAGGGGCCCGACCTGTGCTTCCTCGATCAGCCGGGGAAACTCGAGCCGGCCGATCTCGAGATGTACGACATGCTCGGCGTGCCGCCGACGCCGTTTCAGGACGTGCGCTACTTCGCGCCGTTCACCGCCCGTGGCTTCGCGCTGAACACGTTGCGCTCGCATCCGGCGCTCGCGGACAGTGTGTCGCCGCTGACGTGGGGACTCGGTGAAGTGCTGCAGTTCGCCGAGGTGCTGCTGAACAAGGACGACATCGACGCGAAGGCGGACGCGCTCATCGATTTCATCCGGGAGCGCGTGGTCGGCAAGGATTTCGAGGAGCCCGGCTTCTCGCGCACGCACCGCGTGCAGTCGTTCGCCGATCTCGACGCCTGGTTTCGCGATGTGCTGCGCAAACTCGAGGATTCCAACGGCGACACCTGGCGCACCCACCACGCGGCCACCGTACGCAAAGTCCGCAATCGCCTCTCCAATCTGTCCACGCGCTGCGCGGGCCTGGTGACCGATGATGGCGCCGTGTCCGATCTGCCCTTCGGGAGCTTTGTGGATCGCGCGGTGTATGTGGTCGATGTCGCCAATGTGGAGGAAGACGCGCAGGACCTCGTCTTCGCCCGGGTGGTGTCCCGTCTGCGTGAACAACTCGAGCGGCGGGAACTCGGCGTCGATCACGTGATCGTCTTCGTCGATGAGCTGAACAAGTATGCGCCTCATGATGGTCCCGATACCTACGTCCGCAAAATGCTGCTCGATATCGCCGAACGTGGACGGTACCTCGGGCTCGTCCTCTTCGGCGCACAGCAATTCCGTTCGCAGGTGCATCGTCGCGTGACGGGTAACGCCGGCACGGCGCTGTACGGGCGCATGGATGGCGACGAGCTGGCATCGCCCGGGTATCAGGTGTTGAGCCCGGCGATCAAGGCGCGCATGGCCACGCTCGACAAGGGACAGCTCATGGTACGCCATCCGCATTTCACGCAGCCCGTCTTCGTGCGCTTTCCGCGTCCGTCCGTGATGTCCGGTCGTGAGGGCGTCGAACGCTTCCCGCAGGCGCCGGAGCCATCGCTCGCGCAGGCGGTCACGCGCGAGCTGCGTCGCCTCGACGACACCATCGAACTGGGCTTCGTGCAGCAGACGATTCTGCTGTACGACGAGCCGGTCGTGCTGGCCGCGCGCAATGCGGTCGTTCGCACGCGGCCCGACGACGTGAAGCGCGCCTTCGCGCGTGAGCTGGCACGACGTGCCCGTCCGACCGCCAGCGACGTTGAGGCGGTGACCCCCCGTCCACGCGCCCTGCGGTCCTTCTCCCCGGACGAATACGGCGGATGACGTCCGTCGTGGGCATCCGTGGGTGGTGGATCGCCCGGGTATGCGGGGTGCTCACCGGCTCGTGTATGCTCACGTGCGCGTTCGCGCCGGTGCTGCCCGCGCAGTCCATGCGGGCCGGCCCTGATGGCGTGTCGCTCATTGTGCGACCGCGTGTCGGTGACACCCTGCGTCTGCAGATCGAGCAGATGATCGAGGTACGTGGGCCTCGGACGGCGTCGTCGGTACCGCCGGTTGGCTCTGGCGCTGGCATCGACGGGCGTCGAGATGGCAGGACGACGGCGCCCACGTCGCCGGAGTACGGGCCGCGTCGGGCTCGCGCTGCGCTCCGCGTCACCACGTTGGTGATGTACGCGCACTCGCTGGTCGAGGCCAGTGATCTGTCGACCACGACGTTGCTGGCCACGACCGACTCGATGGCACTGTGGGCAGGGGCGGCCGAGCAACGCGGGCGTCCCGAGATGCTCCCGCTTCCCGCCGACGGACGACAGGTACGGGTCCGCGTGACGCCCGATGGTGCCATGCGGGTGAGCGATTCACCGATCGGGGCGATGGCACTCGGGGCGACGCTGGCCTCGATGCCGGCGCTGCTGCCTGACCATGCCGTGCGCGTGGGCGAGCGTTGGGAGCGCGACATTGTACTCCCGTCGCTTCCCCTCGCCACCTATCGTGCCGACGGCGTGGTGCGCACGCGATTCCGCCTCGATTCACTCACCCAGGGTGGCCGGAACGCCTGGGTCTCCATGGACGGCGAACTCCGACGGGACGGCGCTGCGCGTGAGCTGCCGGCGGGAACGCGGGTGGTCACGGCCGGTACCGTCCGCGGCACCATGCGCCTCGATCGGCGCCGTGCCTGGATCGTCGATGCCCGCACCGTGATCGACGTGCAGTCCGAGGTGACGCCCGGTCCGGCCGATGCGGCACCACCCGTGCTGCTCGAGCTGCGCCTGGTGCAGCGCATTCGCGTGCGCTGAGCGGTGTGAGTACGGCCCCGCGCTTTGAGCGGGCGCGGTCGCTCTGTAGCTTGCGTCATGCGCCTGGTTCATCTCAGCGATCTCCATCTCGGATTCCGCCAGTATCAGCGGCTCACGCCGACCGGAATCAACCAGCGCGAAGCTGATGTCGCGGCGACGGTGTCGCGGGCGGTCGCCCAGATCATTGCCTGTGCCCCCGATCTGATCGTGGTGGGCGGTGACGTCTTTCACACGGTGCGCCCATCCAACCCGGCAATTTTACACGCCTTTCGCACCTTCTCGGCCCTGCGCGATCGACTCCCCGATACGCCGATCGTGATGGTGGCCGGCAATCACGACGCGCCGCGCACGTCGGAGACGGGGTGCATCCTGCGGCTCTTTCGGGAGATCGACGTGCACGTCGCCGATGCGAAGGCGGAGCTGTTCACCTTCGCGGGGCGTTCGCTGGCGGTCCTGGCGGTGCCCGACGTGCCGGGGATCGATCGTCCACCGTTCGTACCCCCCGAAGGCTTCGAGCACACGGTGCTGCTGTTGCATGGGGAGATCGCCGGCATGCTGCCCGCGCACGCGGCCCCCGCCGATCGCGCGGCCATCGAAATCGACCCGGCGGAACTCCACGCCGAGCAGTGGAGCTACGTGGCGCTCGGCCACTACCACGTGTACCGCGAAGTGGCCACGCGGGCGTACTACAGCGGTTCGCTCGACTACACGAGTTCCAATCCGTGGGGCGAATTGCGCGAGGAACGCGAGCAGCGCATCCCCGGCAAGGGCTTTATCGAACACGATCTCGTGTCGGGCGCACACCGGTTTCATCCGGTCGCGCCGTCGCGTCCGTTGCTGGATCTCGAGCCGATCGATGCCAGCGGGATGGGCGCGGTCGAGGTCGACAGCGCGTTGCGCGCACGGGTCGACAGCGCGATTGGCGGCATCGATGATCGCGTCGTGCGCGTCACCGTGCGGAACATCGCGCGCCACATCGTGCGTGAGCTCAATCACGACGCGCTGCGCGAGTATCGGAAGCGCGCCATGCACTTCCACCTCGACGCGCGTCGGCCGGAAGTGCTGGCGCGCCGGGGCAAGGGCGAAGGCGCACCGGGTCGTCGGGCGACGTTGCCCGAACTGGTGGCGGAGCGCCTCAACGAACGTCCGTTGCCGCCGGGGGTGGATCGCGAGCAACTCGTCTCGCTCGGTTTGCGCTATCTGCAGCAGGCCGAGGACGCGGCGATGGCCGCGCTTCCTGTGCTGGAGGGCTGACCGATGCGACTGATCTCCCTCCGCCTCCAGAACTTCCGTCAACACGCGGACACGCGCATCGAGTTCGAGCGCGGACTGACGGGCATCATTGGGCCCAACGGCTCGGGCAAGTCCACGCTGCTGGAAGCGATTGCCTGGTCGTTGTACGGCACGCCCGCCGCACGCGGCACGCGCGATTCCATCCGATTCTCGCGCGCAGCGCCGCGCGCCTCCGTGAAAGTAGAGCTGGAGTTCGAGCTGGCCGGCCACCGGTACCGTGTGATGCGCGGCCTGACCAACGCCGAGGTTTTCCTCGACGGCGGGGACGTGCCGATTGCCAACACGATCACCGGCGCGACCGAGCTGCTGCAACGACGGCTCGGCATGACACGGTCGGAGTTCTTTCACACCTACTTCACCGGGCAGAAAGAACTCGACGTCATGGCCTCGCTCGGACCGGCGGAGCGGGCCCGCTTCCTCTCGCGCGTGCTCGGCTATGATCGGATCAGCGGCGCGCAGGAGATTGCGCGTGAGCGTCGTCGCGCGCTCATGGCGGAGATCAACGGCCTGAAGCAGGGCATGCCCGACGCCGATGCCATCTGGCGCGGCGTGGCCGATGCCGAAGCGCGTCTGGCCGTGGCGCGAACGCGTGCCGCCGAATCCGAGGTCGCTCGCGTCAGCACGGCGGAACGCCTGAGCGCTGTGGCACCGCAGTGGCTCGATGCGCAGGCGCAGCGCGACCAGATGCAGCAGCTGCTGGCCGAGCTGCGCGTGGCCGAGAGTGAGGCGATGGGATTCGCCCGCGAAGTGGAGCGGCTCGATCGCGAGCTCGACGCGGTGGCCGTGGCGCACTGCGAGCTGGCACCCTTACGAGAAGCCTTGCTGCCGCTGTTGTCGTTACGCGCTGAACTGGAATCGCTGGAGCAGCTCGCGGCGGCCGACGCGCGACGGCAGGCGTTGATGGAGCGGGTGCGGACGGTGGCCGAGGACGACGCCAAGCTCGCCGAGCGTGCTGCCCGACTGGAGTCGGCGCCGACGCTGGAGCGCGATACGCAGCAGCAAATCACGACGC
>JBBARJ010000207.1:0-6581 GCA_040399825.1 Gemmatimonas sp. | reverse complement strand
CGGCCGACCCCGTTGAGGCCATCAAGTTCCGGATGGAGCAGCAGGGCCTGACGGCGCGCGACCTGGAGCCCTTCATCGGGCCGAGTGGCCGGGTGTCCGAGGTACTCAATCGCAAGCGACGCTTGAGCCTGCGCATGGTCAAGAGCCTGCATGACGGACTGAAGATTCCCTACGAGAGTCTGCTGGCCGACGCCCACTGATTGCCGAGTGACGCCGATGGCCACGACCTTCACCCGGTACATCGGCGTCGACTATTCCGGTGCCCAGACGCCCGAGGCCAGCCTGAAGGGGCTTCGGGTCTATTGCGCCGATGGCAATGCTGCAGCCCAAGAAGTGGCGCCGCCACCGAGCCCGCGCAAGTACTGGACACGACGCGGCATCGCCGAGTGGCTCGCCGACCGCCTGGCCAAAGATGTCCCGACGATCGTCGGCATCGACCACGGGTTTTCGTTTCCGCTGCGCTATTTCGAAGTGCACCGGCTGGAGCCGGACTGGCCCAAGTTCCTGGAGGACTTTCAGCGCCACTGGCCCACGGATGCCGAGCACACCTATGTTGACTTCGTGCGCGACGGCCTGGCCGGCAACGGCGCAGCGCGCACCGGCAACACCCGCTGGCGCCGCATGACCGAACAACGTGCCGGCTCGGCCAAGTCGGTGTTCCATTTCGACGTCCAGGGCTCGGTGGCCAACTCCACCCATGCCGGCATCCCCTGGCTGCTGTACCTGCGCAGGCAACTCGGCAGCCGCCTGCATTTCTGGCCGTTCGATGGTTGTTCAGTCCCCGCCGGCAAGTCTGCCGTCGTCGAGGTCTACCCGTCGCTCTGGAAGCACGCCTTCCCGGCCGATGACCGCACGCCCGATCAGCACGACGCGTACGCAGTGGCGTCGTGGCTCAGTGAAGCTGACCGGTCTGGCCAGCTCGAGCGGTTTCTGCAACCGAACCTGACGCTGCCGGAGCGCATGGTGGCCGGTGTCGAGGGCTGGATCCTGGGCGTCGGCTGACCCAGACCGACGGCAATATCGGTACCTACCGGCCGAGATACACCGCCGTGATCTGCTCCCTCTCATGCCCCAGCTCTGCGCTGATCGTGAGCCGAGCCTCCCGGTCCAGCTCGCGCTGTTCGGCGGTCAGATCCTTGGACCTCGGACCACCGGCTGCCGGTGCCGTCCATCCCGTGAGTTCCCTGTAACGGACCTGCGCGTACTGGTGTCGATGCCCGTGGACGCGGTGCACGCCTGCCGCTGCGCACTGGTGTTCGAAGCGCCGCAGTTGCTCGACGTAGCTTCGGTCTGCAGGAATGAGGCTGCCCCTGCCTGCCAGTGCCTTGGCTTCATCGAGCACCAGGCGCTGCTCGTCGTCGCGGATCGGGATCTCGCGGGAGCGGCCGCCCTTGGTCCAGGTGTCCTTGAGCGCGAGCTTGTCGCCCCGGTCGGCCCATTCCGGCCGGATCTTGATCGACTCACCGCGCCGCAGACCGAATGCGGCCTGCAGCCGCAAGGACATCGCGGTGTACGGGTCGGTGATGCGGCCGAGCTCGGTGCCGGACAGCTCGCGCGCCTTGCTGACGTTGGTGACGTACTGGCGGTTGCCGATGCCGTAGTGGTCGTTGTCGCGCGCGATGACGTTCTGTTTGCCGATCTTCTCGGCCCACCAGCGCAGTTCGGCCATCCGGTTCTTGATGGTGCCGACCGCCAGGCCCTCAGCCTGCCATCGCTCGACCAGCCCCTCGACGTGCTTGGGCTTGAGGCTTGCTGCAGCCATGTGCCGGTAGCCGAGTTCTTGAAGCTGGCCCGCCACCAGGTCGAGCACGCGCTCGCGATCACGTTGGGTCGCATAGCTGCCGTCGCGGTTGCGCCGGCACAGCTGCTTCAGCTCGTAGTTCAGATCCCGCATTCGCTGTCTCTCGGTTTGTCATCCCCTTGTCTGTCGGTTGCCCCGGGGTATCGCTCGTTGTCGCTGGTGTGTTCAGGTCAGGTCAGTGTTTCTGTCCGTCCCGAACGCCTGAGCGCTGCGAGAACCACGAGGGACACGGGACACCACTCCCGTTTTGTGCCGAGGTCTTGCTGCTGGCCGCCGCGGCACGCGGCATTGGCTTCGATGGCGCTTGCTGCTGCAAGTCGGTCCACCGGGTTGAGCCATTGCCTAAGGCTCTGGGTGCGCCGGATGGCGCCGTGGCTGACATGCCCGCTGGGAGCGGGTGGGGCAGATCGCGTTGCACGCTCTGCGGTTCTGACGCGCGGTGAGCCCATCACGTGGGGTCGTCACTTGCGGCTGCCCGGCATCAGCCCTGGGGCGCTGGGGCAGCGTGCGCGTCGTCACTACTGGCTGGCGCCGCGTAGTGACGACGCGGTTGGCGCAGCGGGGATCAGCAGCAGGGCGCTGGCGAGGTTGCAGCAGTTGGACTTCGGCTGTCGCCGCTTCGGTCTGGCCGACTGGCTTCGGCAGCGCAGCAGGCCGACGGGCGCGGCAGGGATGCCGGTTGGGGCAGGGCGGGCGCCTGTCGTGCCCGAAGCCTGACGCGTATCTCCAAGCCTTTCGGCTGCCGGGTTTCAGGAGATGAGGCCGGCGATCGCGCCCGCGTGAGCGGGCATGGGCGATGCGGTGACGGGCATCAATCGGGCTGACTCAGCCGGCGAGAAATCAAACGGGCCGATGCTGCGCCAACATCATGCGGACTGCAACAGCAGGTACTGTTGCGACCGTTTCCGGCGACCCAATGGGCAGGTCAGGTCGATTGCCTCAAGTCTGTCAGCATGGCTGACAGCGGTACCGCACTGGCGGGCCAGACGGCTTACCCACCGCCGCGCGATTCTTGCGTGAGAGGCGCCGATCGCGCGGCCGTGGATAAGCGCTTTGGATCGCCGATCGGCGATGCGCAGCCGTCACATTAGTCCTCGTCCTCGGCGGCGCTGTCGCTGCGCTTTCCGTTCACATGCGCCCAGAAAGCAGTCTTGCGTGCGTGCCGCGCCCGGATCGCGGCCTCGAAGGCCTCGTGCGACTCCAGCGGCAGCAACCCAACGCCCGTGGCGGCAATCTCCCGCAGACGAGCCCAGTAACGGGCGGCGTGCCCGTAGGCGCGGGCATAGGCCCGGGCGAGGATGGCCGTGAGAAGAGCCCTGTAGATGGCAGCTTCGCCGCGCAAGCGCTGATGCGACTTCAAGGCCTGCGCCAATGGCACCAGCGCACCATAGTTGTCGCCGCGTATGCGGGCTGGCTCGGCCAGCAGCATCGCTTCGGCCGCTTCATCGTCGCCGATGTCCAGCAATAGCGCGGCTGCCGTCGCCGGGTCGTCGTGGCGCAGTGCGAGCTCCCGGGCTCGCGCCATGGCCTCATGCCTGGACGCTTCTGGCAGGTGTTCAAGCCAGCGGTGCAGGTCGAACACGGAGATCGACCGTTCGAACATGCGCTGCCGGATGGGTGCGCTCTCGCTGTAACGGCCGAGGCGGCCCAGGGCGTCCGATTCCAGGCTCTGCCGGGTGTCTTCCATGTGCCCCCATGGCCCTTCAAGCCAGGTCAACGCATCGGCAGGGCGGTCGGCCTCGAGGTAGGCCTCGGCGAAGTCCTTTTGCTGCAATGGGTTGGGCTGCGGGCTGTAGCTCAGCACGGCGCGCACCTTGACATCCGGGTCATGCAAGGCCTCGGCCAGCAGCGACAGAGCGGCGGACATCTTGAACACCTGGTGCGGTGGACCATCGCTGTTTCTGGGGGCGGCGAGGGCGCTTGCCATGCGGGACTCGAATGACGCCACCAGTTCGCGCAGCGCCGTCTGGTCGAGCAGCAGTTCCGCACGGCGCAGCAACTCGTCGCGGGCGCCGTATTGGTCGTCGCTGACCAGCCGCACCAGCCGGCCTGGCCACGCGCTCGCGGGCGATTCGCAGCGCGCAGCCGCTTGCAGCCAATGCCGACAAGCTGCGCGCACCGCGTCGCCGATGGAACCGTCGGAATCGTCAGAGCGTTCGAAGAACGTGCTGTCTGCCTCGATGAACGATTCGAACAGCACCAGTGCGGCGGCAGGATCCTTTGGCAACAACTCGCGTTCGACCTGGTCTAGCCAGGCTTCCAGCGTACGCCCGAACTCGCCCGCCTCGCGGTAGCTGAAGAACTTGGATGAACGCTGCCAGGCGGTCAGCGTCTTGCGAAAGCCCATCGCGAGCTTGTCCGGCCGGTCGGCCAGTTGCATCCGCGCCAGCCGCGCCTGCACAACCTCGTGGTCATGGGCCAGTTCGATCAGAACGCCCACCAGCGTCGACGGGTCCTGGCGCTTCAGGAAGGTTTCAAGATCGTCGGCCGGCTTGGGTGGCATGGTCACGGTGGCGAAAGTCAGTCGGATGGCGTGCCGTGGCTGAGGTCCCAGAACGTCCCCTGCCAATTCGAGATACGTCCCTCGGTGCCGCAAGCAGGGCAGTGCCAGACGACGACATCACTCTCAGTGATGCCGGTCTCGACAATGCGCTGGTCGCGCTTGCGGCACTTGAAGCAGACCGGGCCCGGCGCATCGTCGGATCGATCGAAATCGGAGGCGTGGGCGACCACGGTGGTCAGGAAGTCCGCCATCTTTCGGGCGGGCCCCCGCTCTGGCGCGATCGCACCCTTGGCGTCCAGGTAGTGGGTTAGGTCGATCACGTACATGTGCTGGAATGTCTCTGGGAGCGATAGCCGGAGGGCTGTCTCCGCGATGCTGGCGCCCGGTCGGCTCGCAGAACAATCCTTGGTCCTTCACGTTGGCATTTCGCCGACAGGCAGAAAGTCGCCTTGATCGTCATCTCGCAGGCTGATGTACTCCAGGCGCCACTGATCCACGCGGCGCAGATCAGCCAGCGTCAGTCGCGTGTCTGCCACGGCTTCGCAGGCGTCGAGCACGATCTCCGTGGCAACGTCGGGCTTGCCGTAGGTCTTTTCGAAAAGCTCGCGCAGCAGCCCGGCGACCCGCTCAGCCGACAGCCTCGCCTTGCTGCCGCCCTCGTTTGCGTCGTACACAACGGACATTGACAGGGCGTAGGGCTCCCCTTTGGCCGCTTCCGCGCCTCGCTGCTCACCCAGATCGAAGAACAGCCCGACAAGGTACTTCGCGTCGGGCTCCAGAATCCTGGCGATCAGCTGCTCGACGGTGCGCTTGCCAGAGAACTTGCGCAGGCGTTCCTCGAGAGCATTGGGGAAGGCTGGTCTGCCGTATCGCGCGGCAAGCCATTGCTTTAGCGCACGCTTCGCGTCAACCGGCAGCGCGAGGCTGTTGTCTTTGACTGCCCGCTCGGCAAAGTCGGCTTTCGGTACGCTGCGGCGATCATCATGCCGGAGCTCAAGAATCAACGGGGAAGCGTAGATGCCCTCGTAGGCGACGTGGAGTCGTCGCGGATTTTTGGCGTAGGAGAGCTGCGGGTCAGGCTTGGGGTCCTTGACAACCAACTCGGCGACGATGACTTCGACGCAGAGCTCGCTTACATGCGGCAAGTCGCAGTCATGGGTGATGACGATCACGCGGCGTCCTTGGTCCGTCGCGCCGACCAAACCCAATGCAGCAGATGCCTCGCATGTTAGGAGATCACCCTGTCGCCAGTCCGTATCGCGCGCCAGCATCCATCGCCCCCGACCTATCGCTCGGGGAACCCGGGAATGGACACCTCGGTACGCCAATCGTCCGAGGGCTTCGCTTTCGACTTCGCCAAGCCCGATCGTTCGTAAGCCGCATCCATCGCCTGGGCTTCGGCGATAAGCGACAGGATCTGCGACTGCAAGAGCTGACCGGCAGCAGCGAGGTCCAGCAAGGACCGGCCCTCAAATGCCTTCATCTTCAGCATTGAAGACGCACGAGTGATGCCAGCGTCTCGGAAAGCGTCGGCTGCATGGCTCAGGGCTCGAATCCGCTCGAACTTGTCAGGCTCGGGCGTCGCTTCTCCGCCGATCCATTTGTAGATTGCCTGCCTGGAGACGCCGAATACTGTGGCCAGATCGGAGATGGCCGGATTCAACACTTGGCGGATGTTGCCGAGGTGGTCAGATGCTGATCGAAGATCAGGGCGTGGCTTCTGGCTGACATCAGCCATCCCGACGTCGACGTCGAAGTGGAAGGGAACTCGCGCTTCCAACATCCTGCGCCAGTCTCCTGCGCGAGAGAGGTCGAAGACGCTGCCTGTGCCACCGACCGCAAGGGCCGAACCAAGCAACGCAAAAGCTGCGGTGGCGGCAGCGCCAATCGGCACGGCGAACGGCATCGGTCGGTAGGTAGGTAGGGTCGCGGTGTACATGGCATCCGTTTAGACTGGTTTAGGCCCAAGCGTCGCGCGCGTGACCTGTCGTCGTCGCTTCGAAAACAGACTTGATGGTCGCATGCAGCGAGAGCACTTGCTTACCCAGGTTGTCCATATCGATCGGCATACGGCCTTCAGCAAAGTGGTCCGTATCGATGACCGCATGCGCCCGAGGCTCCTTCACCTCGAACTTCGGATTAATCATCAAGCCGTTGGGCTGCAGGTCGGGTGGGAAACCCAGGGGGGCAGTCATCCGATACACCCGGGTCACGAGTGTCCCCGTCGGCACCAACGGGCCAGAGTCCGTCCCAAAGACCGATTCCGTCAGCCTGTAC
>JBBARJ010000206.1:0-6607 GCA_040399825.1 Gemmatimonas sp. | reverse complement strand
TGCGGAACGGCTTCTCGGGGTTCGAAATGTCCACGAGAATGGAGTGCGTCGAGCACGACGCTGCCAGCAGATTCATCGACGGATACGCCGTCACGTCATGGCAGTTGCGCGGTCCCGTCGGCATGGTCGGATCGGCCACGGGGCGGGCGCGACCCGCCGCGCGGCGCGCATCGGTCGGCGCGCAGAAGCGCATGCACTCGCTCGCGCCATCCAAACCGGTGAACACGCGTGCGCCGGGAATCACCTTGGCCTGCTCGGGACGATCGAGCTGCACCTTGATGATGTCGAGCTGGAAGAGCGAATTCGTGGGATCGGCCGGATCGCTGCCGTTCTTGCACCCGGCAAGCTCGGTCTCAGGCCGCGCCGCCTGCTGTCCCGACACGTAGAGGTAGATCGTGCGCGGATCAGTCGGGCTGGGCACGATCGTGTGCGTGTGTGACCCTTTGCACGTCTGCACATTCTTCACGAGCTTCGGCGCCTTCGGATTCGACACGTCGAAGATACGCACGCCGGCCATGTGGTCCTTCGGGTCCTGCACGCCGCCACTGCCGCAGTCGTTACGGTTGCCCGCCCCCTCGGCGGAGATGAACAGCAGGTTACCGTAGATCGACGGGTCACCCTGCGAAGTGATGCACTGCACGACGGCCGTCATCGTCGGCTTGGCGGGATCCGTAATGTCCCAAATCGAGAAGCCGGCGAAGTTGGCCTGGTAGACGTAGTGGGTACCGAACGCGAGGTCCGAGTTGACGAACGTCAGACCACGCACCGTGTCGAACTGGGCCGGCTTCGGCGTGAACGACAGCAGCTTCATGTTGCTCGCCGCGACGCCCGCATCGTATCGACCCGGCTTCAGGTTGTTCCGGGGATCGGACTTGCTCGGATACGTCTGCGCCGACGCGAGCGCCGGGACGACGGCGGTCGCGAACAGCAGGATCAAGCCACGCATGACGCGCATCAGGACACACTCCAGTTAGGTGGGATGGGGAAGACGGAACGCCGGATGGCGCGGACCGCCCGGTTTACTTCGGGGGGAGCTTGGCGAGCAGGCCGCGCATGATGCCGATCTCGGCGGTCTGCGCACTGACCACATCGTTGGCGAACGTGTTGGCGTCCACTTCCTGGCCAGCGCCTTTCACCTTGAACAGATCGTCGACCATCTTGAGCGCGCCCTCGTGGTGCTTGATCATGCCGACGAGGAAGAGCCGGTCAAACATCACGCCCTTCGCCTGATCGAGCGCCGTGATTTCCTCGTCCGTCAGCATGCCATCCATCCGCATGCCGTGCCAGGAGGCGGTGTCCGGTGCAAACTGGCCGTACCGTTCGAGCCAGTGCTGCATGATCTGAATCTCGGGCACCTGCGACTGATCGATCTTCCGGGACAGCTTGAGCACCTGCGGATTGGCGCCGTTCTTTTCCGCCAGGCGCGACATCACGATCGCCTGCGCGTGATGGGCGATCATGCCCTGCATGAATTCGACGTCCGCCTTCGTGTACAGCGCGCCGTTCGGGATGACGATCTCGGGGCCCATGCGGTGCATGCTGTGGTCCATGCCCGCCTGAGCGGATGCAGACAACGAGGCGCCCGCCAGCAGGGAAAGGACCGAGAGGGTGACGATCGGGCGGCAGGCCATCATGAGGGGTGCTCCATCGGTGTGCCGGGTCAACACGCGAGCCAGGCGAAAGAGAGTCGTAGCGTAGGCAATCTACTTGACGATACGACGCGAACGGGCGCCGCACTAGACGGCGATCGCCTGAGACCTCCTCGCGTCGTAGCGCTTGGCTCGAGCACGCGGAGGCCCGTACGCGGGCGCTGAAAATCGAGCACCGGCGACTGATCGATTGTCCGCGAGGGGTGTTGCGCTGGACTGTCGCCTGCGGACAGCAGATCCGACCTCAGCCTTGCAGAGCGGACTCGTGCATTGCACTTAACCGTTTACAGAACAAGCAGTTACGAATTTCCAAAACCTGCAAAATACGGTGTACTTCTTGCAACGGGGCCGTGCTCGAAACCGACCGAAAACAGTCGCGCCCGCTTCTGACGGTCGAGCCAGCCCCCCGATTCCCCTCCCAAGAGAGCAAGACCAACAATGAAGCAAATGATCCTGAGGACCGCACTGCTGGCGGCAGCGGCGCTCGCCTTGCCAGCGGCGGCGCGTGCCCAACCGACGCCGTCAGTCGTGTGGACACTCAACAACTACACGTTCGCGGGTGGCGCCACGGCGACCGGTAGCTTCGAATGGGCTCCTGATACGGACCAAATCCTGAGCTGGGACATTATCATGAGCAGCAATTTCTATGCTGGGAATGACAGCAGGAATTCCCCATTGCGCTACTCAAATGTTCTGGCCGACAACTCGGTAACGACCATCAACGGATATCTGAGATTCACCGCGAATGGTGGGTGGGACCTTTTTAGCTTTGGTTTCGGAGTTGTCCCCGCGGACCTCGATGTGAAAAGCGATAGCGTGAATCTGGCGGTGACTACCGTTGGGGGCGGACAAAAGTGGAACTTCATCGAGTGCAACGGTGGCTGCACCGTTCAGCGTTACTCGATTGACAACAAGTCCGCGTATTTGTCCTCGGCAGACCCGACCACGACCGTGCCGGAACCAGCCACCGTCGGCCTGATGGCCATCGGCATGTTGATGCTCGGCGCCACCGCGCGCCGCGCGCATCGCGCGTAGCACCTCACGAAGCGTCATTGTGGCTACACGTGAGAACGCCCTCGCATCGGAAACTCGGTGCGGGGGCGTTCTGCGACAGGCGACGGCTCCGCCTCTCCATCTTCGTTGACGCGCCGGCCGAGCCGATTGACGGCATCGATCACGCGACTGACCGGCGCGCGCTACCCGTGGTGTGACACGACCTCAATGCCACCACTCGCGAGCAGCGCGTCGTCCCACGCATAATCCCGCGTCACGCGCGGCTGCGCGGCGTACCACGCATACGTGTCGCGCATCCCCGCCTCCAGCGGCGTCAGCGTCAGGCCGAGCTGCTCCGTCACGCGCGAGTCGTCGGCCGTGATGGCGGGGAGATCGAGATACACCCCGAAGTAATTGGGCGATTGCATCAGACCGCCGCCCATCTGCTGAATCTGTGCGCGCGGCACGTGGGCCACCCGCAAGGCGTGCCCCGACGCCCGCGCCAGCAGCTTCACAAAATCAAGCTGCGTAATCGGCGGAAAACTCCCCAGGTTGTACGCCTGCCCGATCGCGACGTCGTGCGTAGCGGCGAGGATCGCCGCCCGGGCCACATCGTGCGCGGACACCCACTGCATCGTTGCCTGCCCGTCACCGGGGATGATGATGGTCCGGCCGTCACGGAGGCGGTCGAAGAAGAACGCCTCTCGATCGAATGCGTTATGCGGTCCGTAAATGAATGCCGGACGCAAGGTGCTCACCGGCACCCCCTCGTGCGTACCAAGCGCGAACAGCGCGCGCTCCGTATTGGCTTTCTGCGCGCTGTACACCTCCGGATGATCCTCGGCCACCAGCGCGGAATCCTCCGTATACACGCCACCCGTCGGATACACCGCGACGCTCGACGTGAACACGTATCGGGACAGACCGGGAGCCGTGGCGCGCGCCGCCACCAGCACCTGCTCGGGCGTCGTCCCGCGCTGCCAATCGTACACGTTGTCGTACACGACATCGAACCGTTCACCGGTCAGGGCATCCTGCACCGCCGCGCCATCGTTCCGATCGCAGCGAATGGATCGTACGCGGTCGCCAAAGGGCGTGTCGTGGCCACGGTGCATCAGCGCCACCTCGTCGCCGCGCGCCAGCAACTGCTCCACCAGCGCGCGCCCAATGAGTTGGGTGCCGCCGATCACAAGTACACGCGCCATGGTTTACTCCGCTGGGTGCGAGAGGGGCAAGAACGGGGATCGAGAGCGCGTACGCGACGCCGCGCGAGGGCTCATCGCGCACGCGATTGCAGGAACGAGACGCCATCCATCTCTCGGCTCACGGCCGTCGGCACCGCGATACGCAGATGCTGGAGGATCGAGGGCGCGATGTCCACGATCGCCGATGCTCCGCTCATGAAGCGCGCGCCGAGACGCGACTGATTCGTCACGATCCAGGTGGTGCGCTCACGCTCCGACTGACCGCCGTGCCCCCTACCCGTACGCGCGTCGCGCCCATGATCGGTCGTGACCACGATCATCCAATCCTCGCCGAGGGCTTGACGCTGCTTCACCGCCGCCCAAATGCGCCCCACCCGTGCATCCGCTTCCCGCACCGATGTGTGGAATGCGTCGCCGTCGCCGCGCGCGTGCGCCACATCGTCGGTGTGTTCGAGGTACACCCACGTCAGGTCGGGCCCGTTCGCCGCGATGTACGCAGCGGCCTCGGAGGCAACGCGCTCGTCGATGGCCTGGATGTATCGCGACGCCGGATCGTGCGGAAAGGCGACCGTATCCCGTTCGAACCCGTCGGCTGCATGATCGAGCCGGAAGTCGCCCGCCCCCGGCCGTCCTTCGCCCACGAGCACGGTGCGGTTGTCCAACCACGTGGAAAACAGCGCGGTCTTCCGGGAGGCATCGACCGACTCCACGATGCGGAAGACGTTCCAGTACGCGTAGTTGGGAGACTGGTTGTAGTTGTTCCACACGTTGTGCTTGTTCGCCCAGGTGCCCGTGAGGAGGCTCATGTAGCCGGGCGCCGAGATCGTGGGGGTCTCGGTGCGGCCGCCCAGCTCGCCGCCCACGTGGGCGCGGGCGTATCCACCCGCCTGGGCGATCTCATCGAGCATCGGTGTGGGCACCTGTTCGATTACATCGGCGGGAATCCCATCGAGCAGGATGAAAACGGCCTTGCGGGGGAGCTGCGCGGTCTTGCCTACGGGGAGACGGCAGCTTGAGAGCAGCGCGAGGCCGAGGAGGACGGGGAGGAGGGTACGCATGCGGTGTAATTTACAGCGACCTTTTCCACCTGACGCCTTCCTCGCCGCGTGACTCTCCTCTCCTGCTCCAATATCGGTATCTCCTTCGGAGCCACCGAACTCCTCAAAGACATCACCTTCACCGTCGCCGAGGGTGAGCGGTGGGGGATCATCGGGCGTAATGGTGCCGGCAAGACGTCGATCTTCGGCGTCATTACCGGCGACATCCAGCCCACGGTCGGCGCCGTCGCCCGAAAGCCCGGACTCCGTCATGCCCTGCTCGACCAGCACCGGGCCTTCGAAGGCGCCACCACGGTGTGGCAGGCCGGCGCCGCGGCCTGGCGCGACGTCATCGCCCTCGAGCAGCGGATCGCCGATCAGGCCATGGCCCTCGGGGAGATGGGCGACAAGTGCACCGACGAGATGCTCGAGAAATTCGGGCACGACCAGGAGCGCTTCGCCGACCTTGGCGGCTACGTGTACCACGCCCGCGTGGACGCCGTGCTGCAGGGCCTTGGCTTCGACGCGGAGGAGTCGAAGACGCGGTTGGTCTCCACGCTGTCGGGCGGAGAGCGCGGACGTGTGGGATTGGCGGCGCAGCTCATCGCGCCCGCCGACCTGCTCATGCTCGACGAACCCACCAATCACCTCGACCTCGACACCACCACCTGGCTGCAGGAGTGGCTCAAGGAGTGCGACGAGACCGTGCTCGTGGTGTCGCACGATCGTGCGTTCATGGATGCCATCTGCACGAACATCCTGCACATCGAGGCGAAGACGAGCGAGGCGTACAAGGGGAACTACAGCCAGTTCGTGCCGCAGCGCGCCGAACGACGCCTCACGCGCGAGCGTGAAGTGGAGAAGCAGCGCGCGTACGTGAAAAAGGAAGAGGAGTACATCCGGCGGAATCTGGCCGGCGTCAACTCCTTCCAGGCGAAGGGCAAACGCAAGCGGCTCGAACGTCTGCCGCGCCTCGCACCTCCCGTGGGCGATCCGGCCGCCATGTCGCTCGAGTTCAAGATCGCGGATCGCGGGGGAGACCAGGTGGTCTCCATCGATGAGCTGCGCGTGGAGGTGCCGGGCCGCGTGCTCGTGAGCGACTTCACCGCGACGTTGCGGCGCAACGACTTTGTGGCGCTGGTGGGGCCCAACGGCGCCGGCAAATCCACGTTTATCTCCACGATGCTCGGTGATCTCGCACCGGCCGGTGGGCAGGCGCGCGTGGGCAGTTCGATTACGCCAGCGTGGTTCCGACAGGATCTGGCCGACCTTCCGCTGAAGCTGTCGCTGTCCGACGCCATTCAGGCACAGCGGCCGCTCTGGAGCCGCGGCAACATCCAGAATCATCTCGGCGCCTTCGGCTTCAGTGGCGACGAAGTGTTCCGCGAAATCCGCACCCTCAGCGGCGGCGAGCGGGCCCGCATGGCGTTGGCGCTCATGACGCTCACCGGGGCCAACCTACTGGTACTCGACGAGCCCACGAATCACCTCGACGTCGAGAACATTGAAGTCCTCGAAGATGCGCTCGACGAGTTCGACGGCACCGTGCTGCTCGTAAGCCACGACCGCGCCTTCCTGCGCCAGGTCGCCACGCGCGTGTGGTGGTTTAACGGAACCCGCCTGATGGACTTCGATGGCCCGTTCGATGAGTGGGAGGCTGATCGCGCGCGTCGCGCGTGACCGGTGGGACGGGGGGAAGCGCCGCCCCCGAATCGCCGGCCTC
>JBBARJ010000205.1:0-6614 GCA_040399825.1 Gemmatimonas sp. | reverse complement strand
ACAGCTCAGGCGCCCCGCCCTGCGCTACCCGCCACGCCGGTCCGCCGGTGGAGCGAACCGCCCAGATCGCGCGTTCGGCGCCAGCAGGATCATGCGACGGATTCGCGACCCAACCGTATCGATTGGGCGCGGAACCGCGCACGAACACGATGATGCTGCCGTCGTCGGAAACTTCGACATCCGAGAGGTCGGTGCCGTCGTCCTTGAGGAAGCTGGTGACGCGCACCGCACGGAAATCGGGCGCCGCCGCAGTGTACACGTTCCGAAGACCACGATCGTACACCATCCATGCAATGCGGTCCGCTTTCCTGGCCGACGTCAAGGTGAGCGGTGAGGCCGGCGACATGAACTGCTCGATAGTCGCTCTGCCGGCGCCCTGCGCACCGGCCAGCACCGGCCACGCGAGCGCCGGACTCGCCAGGGCACCGAGGATGAGCGCACCGCGAAGTGTGCGAGTCTGCGAACGCGCGAGGGGCATAGACAGGTGGGTTGAAGGTCTCCCCGAAACTACGTCCCGCCGCTGCGCCTCGCTGCCGTCCGTCCGACCGAGATCACGAGGCTCTGCTCCGATTGCTGCACGCGCGGTACCACCTGAACACGCACCCGCAGCGTGACGCGTCCGCTGTCGGACGCGATGAACGATGCCTCGGGCACTGCGTCGCGCGCAGCGGGGGGTGCCGAAGCAGGCGGCGCTTCGTCGAACGACAGCTGTACGGTGCCCTCGCCCTGCAATGCCCGCGCACTGATCCGATCGCCGGGACGTACCGGAACGCGGAGTTTCTGATCGACGCGGGCCAGCACCGGCAACAGGATGGTCGCCTGCGGACAGGCCTCACTGAGCAGAAATGGTTGGTCCGGAAAGTCCCGAACGAGCGGCATCGCCACCGCACGCGCCGAGTCGGCAGGTAGTAGCGCACTGAGATCCGTTTGGATCGCGCTCGTGCCGAGCCGCATGGATCGCATGGCGCTGTCGAGCATGTACGGATTCGGGGTCACTGCCGCTTCGATCAGCGAATCCGCGGCACCAACCGGGATGGGGCGGGCGGGGTTGGATGTGATCGGCCAGCGCACGCTGATGCGTCGCGACCCGTCACGCGATACCCCCTCGAAACGGTACGTCCCCTGAGCACCGGGAACGAGGTAGCGAATCCCACTCACGCTGTCGCCATCGACCAAACGGATTGCCAGTGGAGGCATGGTCGTATCGATGGGCAGCCCGAAGGGAATGGCCGCCGCCGCGATGCTGCGCGTGACCAAATGGCCACACAGGCGCGCGGTTGTGCGATCATCGCCGCGAGGCGTGACCAGCAAGCGGATGGCGGTGTCACCAGCCACCCGCGCTTCCCATCGCGCTTCCGTGGCCACGACGGTGAGCGCCAGCACCGGTGGCATTTCCGGTGCCGCCGACAACGGCACTTCGACACGCGCTGCGGCCGGCGCGCTGTCCCGACAGCCCACAACAACGGCTCCGTGCGCGAGCGCCACAGCGAATCGAAGAGGATGAAGCCGACGACCGAATGCCATGTGCATAAGAAACCGGGAAGACGCCTGAATAACCAGAGAGGCCGGGCGCGTATGCGCTCGGCCTCTCTGTACTCACGACCCGATCACACGATGCTGATCGGATGTGCGCACGGCATCACGGCGGGGTTACGCTGTTGGCGAGCCCCGTGCCACCGAACGTGTAGAACTCCTGGTTCTTCACAGCAAGCTCCTTGGCCGGCACCGGCATTTCACGCGGCGTCCCGACCAGCAGGCCGCCGGTGACACGACGACGCTGGTAGTACGGCGCAGCGCCGAGGCCGAGCAGCTCGATTTCCTGCTCGTAGATCAGCTTCGTGAGCAGAGCGGCCTGTCCTTCACCGGGAGTCGCGGCCGAGAGACCGCCACGATCGACGCGCGTATTGTTGATCAGGTTCGCGGCCGTCGTCAGGTTGCCACCCGAGCGACGCAGTTCAGCTTCCGCCCAGAGCAGATCGTTCTGGTGGCGGGAGATGACCGGCGCCACGCCGAAGCCACCGTAGATCGCGTTCGGCGACTGCTCGCCGGACCGGTCGTAGCGGACATGTCCGATATTGGACTGATGATACATGCCGCGATCCGGACGGTAGATCTCTTCCGTGGAGTACACGAAGTCGGAACCACCCCGCGCCGTCTTGGGCAGCACACCGAAGTAGCCCGAGAAGTCCTCGTCATCAGGCCCGAAGGAGCCGTCCCCGAGACGCTTGTCAGGGGAATTGGGACGGGCGTTGCCACCAGCCGGATACGGCGTGCGCTGCGTAGCGGGATCGAGCAGATTCGCCACGCGCGTGCTGACGCGGCCGCCATCGAACGCGTTGAACCAGTACAGGATCTCGTGGCACCAGGACGAGCAGCCATCGCCGGTGAAGTTGAAATCGAACTTCGCGCCCGAGGAGATACCACCGGCGGCGAGCGCCGACACGGCCGCCCAATCGACGGCGGTATTCTCTTCCGGCGTGCGGGGATAGTAGGCGAGCGTCATCGCCGCCATCGTGCGTGCCAGCTGGGCGATCTGGACGTTGGTGTACGACGTGCCGTTGGTCCAGCCGCTGGGCGTGGTGAACGTGTTGGCCGTGGCCAACGTCGCCGCCTCCGCCAGGGAGGCAACCGCCGCATCACGCACCTGCTTGCGCGTCTTGTACTCGAGCGTGGTGAGGTCCGTGTTCTCGTCGATCACGTACCCCTTGTCGTAGTTGAGCGCGATGCCCATGAGTGAGGCCCCACGCATCAGCTGCGCGATCGTCTCCGCCCGCTTGGTATTCGCCGCCGTCGTGATCACGAGCTTGTTCTTGCGAATCGCCGTGAGCACGTCGACTGCCGACGACAGGGTGGAGTGGTAGCCCTGCCAGTACGCGATCATCGTGGAGCGACCGGCCGACGCCAGATCGTTCTGATAGGCGCGCGTGTTACGCGTCCCATCGGCGTCGATCGACGAGTAGAAGTTCATGTTGTAGTTGTTCCACGAGGCCGAATACGTGCGGGCCATCGTGTTGAGCGGACCGCCGCCTTCCATGCCGTCGTAGGTATTGAACCACGACCGCAGGGTTCCGCCGGCCACCGCTTCGATGGCGGCCGGATCGGCCAGCGCGCGCTTGGAATCGGGCGCGTTCGGGTTCTCCACGTCGAGCGTGTTGCAGCCGGCGAGGAACAGCGCTCCCATGCCGACCGCGAGGGTGCGATTTCGCATGAATTCAAAACTCCGGTTGGCGGCGCTCACAGTCCGAGCTCCAGCATGAACGTGAACGTCTTGAAGATCGGATACGTGAAGTAGTCGACGCGATAGGCGAACGGATTGGACCCGCCACCCGAGACGTCCGGATCGTATCCGGAGTACTTCGTGGACGTGAACAGGTTGCGGCCGACGATGCCGAGACGCGCAGTGCGTCCGTCACCCATGCCCACGCGCTTGACCAGCGACGCCGGGATTTCGTAGTTCACGGCGAGTTCGCGCAGACGCACGTAGCTGCCGTTTTCCACGAAGTAGTCGTTGGCGTCGAAGTTGTTGTAGAACGTGGCGTAGTACGTGGTCGGCTTCTTCTCGACTTCCGGCTTGCTGCGCTGGTCGAACGCGGGATCACGCTGGTCGAAGAACGGCCACTGACGCGTGTAGTTGTAGATGTCACCACCCTGCACCCAGTTCACCACCGCCGTCACCGAGAACTTCTTCCAGTTCATCTGGGTATTGAAGTTCAAGTTGAAGTCGGGGTTCACGTCGCCGATCTGAAACAGCGTGTTACCCGTGGCATCGGCGAACTTGAGCGGGCGCTCGGCGCCGGTGCGCCAGGCGCTCTTGGCGACGTAGAAGCCTTCTTCGTTCTGCACGTAGTCGGCGGCCGTACCCGAGAGGCGCTTGGAGGCGATCATCTCGTTGACCTGCTCGGCCGAGCGGAGCCACCGGCTGCCGTACACGATGCCGAACGGCTGTCCGGCGGCGAGACGGAAGATTGTGGTGTTGCCCACCGGTCCCACCAGATACGGCGGCACGTCGAGGCTGCGCACGATCTGACGCGTGCGGTCACCCGCGACGTTCACACGCCAGAGGAAATCCTTCTTGCTGGCCAGGACGGCGCCGAGCAGGATTTCGTGCGTCTTGCCGCCGAGCGAACCCGCGTTGAGCCACTGCGACTGGAAACCCGTCGCAGCCGACACCGGCACGTTCAGGATCTGGTCGTCGGTGATCTTGCTGGAGTAGCTGTACTCGAACGTGAAGTTCTTGAGGAAGTTCACGTTGAGGCCGGCTTCAATTTCACGCGAGAAGGCCGGACGGAGATTCGGATTGCCGAGCGTGATCTTGACCGGGCTGCCACCCTGAATGGCGAACTGCTCATACTGCGCATCGAACACCGGGCGGAGACCCGCCTCGCCGTAGGACATGCGGAGCTTGAATTCGTCGACACCGGGCAGCTTGAAGTCTTCCGACACGCGATAGGCGCCCGAGAGACGCTTGAAGAGCTTGGAGCGCTGATCGGCACCGAACAACGAGGACTCGTCGCGACGAATGAGACCGTCGACGATGAACTTGTCCTTGATGTCGAACGTGGTGATCGCGAAGAAGTTCTGGTTGCGGATCGGCTGCGTGTACGAGCCCGGAATGATCGGGCTCTCGGGATCGCGCGAGGCGGCCGAGAACTCGGTCACGCGCGGCACCGTGAGCGACGACGCGAAGACGCTGGTGCCGGTGTTGTTCTGGTCTTCGTACACCCACGCCAGCTTGGTGGTGTTCGTGAACCAGGACGTCGCCTTGGTGGCCGTCAGCGTGCTGCCGAGGTTGTAGGCCTTCGTCTGATCGATGCTGCTGGCGATGCTGCCCTTGCTGACCGTGCCCGTCGAGCCGATGTAGCCGAGCGGCGTGTACGACCGCAGTTCACGCGAGCCACGATCGAAGTTCGTGTTGGCCTCGTACGTGAGCCACTGGAACGGGCGGTACCGCACCTTGAGCGTGCCCGTGAAGCGGTTCCGGTCGTTCAGGTTCTGGATATTCGACCAGTTGTAGAGCGGGTTGCTGACGTTGCCCGAAGCCGGCGTCTGGCGAATAGCGGCCTTGTACGGCGTGCCGTTCGGATTGTCCTCCAGCAGGTCGATGTTCGGCTCGAGGAAGCGGAGTCCGAAGAACGCGTCGCCTGAGCTGTCGTCGGCCGCATCGGCCTTCGACTGGCCGTAGAAGGCGCCCGTCTGCAGGTCAAGCTTGGGGTGCAACTCGAGATCGAGGTTCATGCGGAAGTTCTGGCGGTTGTACCCGCTCAGCAGATTCGCGATGCCCTGCTCCTTCGAGTTCTGGAAGGAGGCGTTGAAGTTCGACTTCTCGTTGCGCTGGCCGACCGAGATGTAGTTCGTCATGAACTGCCCCGAGCGGAACACGTTCCCCAGCTGGTCGAAGACCTTCGGGTACGAATTGTCGGAGATTTTATCGTCTTCCTGAATACGATTACCGTTGGCATCGCGCGCGAACTCACCCGCCGCCGTGACCTTGTACGGGTGCGAGAAGTTGTTCGGAATCGTCGTGCGGAGGTCGTTGCTGCCGTATTCGTTGCGGACGGTCACGCTGGTCTGGCCAGCGGCGAGTGCCGCGCCACGCTTCGTGAAGATCTGCACGACGCCGTTGGCGGCGTCGGAGCCGTACAGCGAACTCGCCGCAGCGCCCTTGATGACTTCGATGCGCTCGATGTCTTCCGAGTTGATGTCGGCGAGCGAGAGGCGCGAGATCGTGCCGTCAACAATGATGAGCGGATCCTGGCTGCCCGTGAGCGACGTCGGACCACGGAGGCGGATGCGCGGGGCCGAGCCCGGCTCGCCGTTCACGGCGGTGACACTCGCACCAGCCACGCGGCCGGAGAGGGCGCCAAGCGGAGATGACGCCGGCGCTTCCTTGATCTGCGCATTGTCGACCGCGGCCACCGCGAAGGTCGTCTTCTTCTGCGACGTCGCGTCCGACACACCCGTCGTGACGACGGTTTCGAGATTCAGCACGTCCTTTTCGAGCTCAAAGTTCTGCTCGCTACGTCCAGCCGTCAGCGTGATCGAGCGACGGATCGGACGGTACCCGATGCTGCGCGCGAGCAGACTGACCGGCTTGCTGGCACGCGCCGGATCGATGCTGAAGGAGTAGCGTCCCTGCTGGTCGGTAACCGCACCAGCGGACAACTCGACGATGCCGACCTGCGTACCGCCCAACGGCTGGCCATTCGCGGTGACGCGACCTGTGATGGTCATCGTCGCCTGCGCTTGCGTCACGTCGGGGCTGAGTAAGAAGATCAGGGTAGCTACGGCGGCGATGAACCGACGCATGACGTGATGCATTCCTGCTCCTGAAATTTTGAGTTCGTGCCTGCAGAGCGCGGCTGGTTACGGTTTCCTGCCGTCAGTACCGTCGTGCTAGGTTGAGAAGCAACGTCACACTTTGTCCAACTTTTGTCGACCTGTTTCTGGGACGAAGTGTGTAAACACGCTTCAATCACCTCATTGAGGGACCAACCATGTCGGCCATACGACCCGCATGTGCGCGCGTACCGTATCGGCTGATCCCGCCATCGGCCGGGCTCTCCATCAGGTATTTCGTCGCGCTCGCCCTGCTGGCAAAGCCGGTCGTCGCGCAG
>JBBARJ010000204.1:0-6673 GCA_040399825.1 Gemmatimonas sp. | reverse complement strand
TGTTGATCGACGCGGGAGAAAACACCACCTACGCCACCCAACACGGAGCCGGTTTCGGTGAGCACGCCATCGCTCTGAATGCCGAAGGGATTCACCGCGAAGACCAGCGCCTGCCGACTGTCGCTGTACGTGCCCAAAAATAGTTGCACGTTGTCGTCGGCGGAGATCTTGTCGCGGTCGGCGAGGGTGGCCCGGACCGTGCCCGGCGCCGCGAAGGCGCGAATGCCGACGTGCAGTTCGGTGGGGGAGTACCACACCAACACCTCGGTGCTGTCCTGCGCGGCGATTCCATCAGCTGGGAAGAACTGCGAGAATCCGGTCAGCACGGCGGCATCGGCCCACGCCGGTTCATCCAGCCGGCCATCGACCACCGTCACCGCCTCGCGACGCGGTGTGGCCACCGTCAGTTGCCCGCGGCGTCCGTGGAACACGGCCCCGGCGTGACGCGAGCCACCGGCTGCGCTGTTTGTTATGGTGGAGGCCCCGGCGGCCGGTGCCCCGGCGGCCGGCGCCCCGGAAGCCGGAGCGCCCGCCAACGGCGGCGGCGGGGGCACCGGCTGCACGACCTGCAACAGGGCAGCGAATAAGTATGACGTTGGCACGTTGGGCGGTGCGGTATCGGTGGCGAGTAGAGCAGGAAGTTCTGACCCGTATGGCTTTTGCTGCGATGCGAGAAATTAGTACCTCCGCGCCTCGTTGGGTGAAGTCGCATTCAGGGTCACTCGGCTCGCATAAATATGCAACCGATTGTATCTTTTACGCGTTGGATACCCGTTGGATACCATCGGCCCGAACATAGGACCGCGGCGACCGCGTGATCGGCGACCGCGTGATCGGCGACCGCCGGCTGGCGCTCCAGTGCTTTCCCACTTACGAGGAGAACTGCTCATGCAACACCCTTGGCGTGCCCTGCTGGTACTGGCAGGCACGATCGCGATAGCCGTTCCGCAAGCCCGCGCACAAAGCGGGCCCGGCACGCTATCCGTCCGTGTGACTGACGCTGCGAACCAGCGCCCGGTCGAAGCTGCGCGTGTATTTCTGGTTGGCACCACCTTCGCCGGTGCCACCGGTGTCGATGGCCGCCTGTCGCTGCGCGGCATTCCCGCCGCCGAGTACACGATTCGCGTGCTGCGTGTTGGCTACACCGAGCAGACGAAGCGGGTGCCCATCGCGGCCGGCCAAACGGTCACCCTCGAGTTCGCGATGGCCACGGCGGCCGTCAACCTCGCGGCTGTCGTCACCACCGCGACCGGCGAACAGCGCCGCGTGGAAATCGGTAACGCCACCGCCAACATCGACGCCTCCAAGGTGCTGCAGGCGGCGCCCGTGTCGAACCTGAGCGACCTCTTGAACTCGCGCGCCCCCGGCGTCACGGTGACCAGCGGCTCGCAGACCGGCACCGGCTCGCGCATTCGCGTGCGCGGTATGAACTCCGTGAGCTTGTCCAACGAGCCGATCTGGATCATCGACGGTATTCGCATGACCAGCAACAACGCAGACTTCAATACTGCCACGGGCAGCGGTGGCACGACCGGCGGTAACAACGCCAGCCGCGTCGGCGACCTGAATCCGGAAGAGATCGAGAACATCGAAATCGTGAAGGGACCGTCGGCCGCCACGCTGTACGGCACTGACGCCGCCAACGGCGTGATCCTGGTCACGACCAAGAAGGGTCGTGCCGGCGCCGCCCGCTGGAACGTGTACGGCGAAGGCGGAGCCATCACCGACCGGAACTACTATCCCGACGCGTACAGCCTGTTCGCGAAGACGGGGACCGCCACGACGTCGTCGCGCACCAACGGTTGCAGCCTGCAGACGGTCGGCACCGGCGTTTGTACGGCGGACTCCACCGTGTCGCTCAACATCTTCAACGAGAAGGACCTCACGCCGATCGGCACGGGCGCGCTCCGTCAGCTGGGCGCGCAGGTGTCGGGTGGTACCGAAGCGGTCCGCTATTTCTTCTCCGCGGAAGACGAAAAGGAAACCGGCTCCCTCTCGCTGCCGCAGTTCGAGCGCGACCGGTTCGCCGCGTCGAACCTCCCGCTGCAACCGTGGACGAGCCGTCCCAACGTGATGGCGCGCAAGTCGCTCCGCATGAACCTGAATTCGGCGCTCTCGCCGAAGCTCGACCTCGCCGTCGCGACGAACTTCATCAACGTCGCGCAGCGCTACTCGCTCGAATCCAACGCCACCGCCGGTCTCGGCTCGCACCTGTTCGGCGGTCCGGGCACGCGCGACAACGGCACGGTCTCCGGCCTCGGCACGCCGCTGTTGGGCTACCGCGCCTGGACCCCCGGCTACATGTGGCAGGAAAAGACCAGCCAGGACGTGAATCGCTTCATCTGGTCGGCCGGCGCCAACTGGCGCCCGTTCAGCTGGCTCGCGAACCGGGCTACGGTCGGTAACGACTTCACCGGCCGCAGCGACGAAAACCTGCTGCTCCGTGGCGAAGGCCCGCCGCTCACGGCGACCACGCGTCTCGGTGCCCGCGGCATCAATCGCGTGAACATCAGCAACACCACGGTCGATGTCGGTTCCACGGCGTCGTACGCGCTGTCCAAGTTCGCCATGAAGACGACGGTCGGTGCCCAGTACATCGGCTTCCAATCCGTCGGTGCCTCCACCGGTTCGACGCAGCTCGCGCCGGGCTCCACGATCGTCGGATCGGGCACCATCCCGTCGGTGAGCGAAGGCACCACGATCCAGAAGACGTTCGGTATGTTCATCGAGCAGGCGCTCAATGTCGGCGATCGCCTCTTCCTCACCGCCGCCGTGCGCAGCGACCAGAACTCGGCGTTCGGTACCAACTTCCAGAGCATCGCGTATCCGAAGGCCTCAGCCTCGTATTTGATCTCGCAGGAGGAGTGGTGGAAGGCGCCGGCGTTCGTGAACTCGGTGCGTCTCCGCTACGCCTACGGACAATCGGGCGTGCAGCCTGGCCCCAACGACGCCCTCCGCTTCTTCACGGCCAACAGCACGAGCATCGCAGGGACCGATCAGCCCACGGTCACCCAGGCGGCGCTCGGAAACGACAACCTCAAGCCGGAACGCTCGGCTGAGCAGGAAACCGGTTTCGAAGTGCAGATGTTCAATCAGCGCATCAACCTCGACGCCACGTACTACAGCAAGATCACGAAGGATGCGCTCATCAGCGCCGTGCTCCCGCCGTCGTACGGCTCGGTGGCGTCGCAGCTGCGCAACCTCGGCTCGGTGAAGAACGCCGGTGTCGAAGTCGCGATCAACGCGCAGATCCTGCAGGGCGACAAGCTCGGCTGGGACATCAACCTGTCCGGTTCGGCCAACGACAATAAGGTCGTCTCCCTGGGCAACAACCCGCCGCAGGTCGGCACCACGTCGCGCACCGTGGCCGGCTATCCGATCTCGGGGCTCTGGGCCCGTCCGATCACCGGCTATGAGGACAAGAACGGCGACGGACTGCTCACGTACTGGGCTGATGCGGCCAAGAACGAAGTGTTCGTCGGCGATTCGGCGATCTTCCGTGGCTACCCCACGCCGCGGTACATGGTCACGATGGGCTCGGGCTGGGATCTCTTCGCCCGCAAGCTGCGCATCAGCACCATGTTCGACTACCGCGGTGGCAACAAGTGGTACAACAACACGGAGCGCATTCGCTGCACCCGCCCGAACTGTGCCGGTCGCCTCGACCTGAAGGCGGACTTTATCGACCAGGCCACGAACATCGCGGCCAACGAGCATCCCGCCCGCACGCTCGACGGCTATTTCCAGCCGGGCGCGTTCGTCCGTCTGCGCGAAATGTCGGTGCAGTACACGATGTCGCCGGAACTCGCGTCCAAGCTCACGGGGGCCAAGTCGCTGTCCGTGGTGTTCACCGGCCGTAACCTGTTCCTGAGCACCAAGTATCGCGGCACCGATCCGGAGTCGGGCTTCAACACCACCGGCGCTGGCGAAGCACCCCAGGAGTTCCAGACCGTCGGGCCGCCGAGCTACTTCATTTTCCGCGTCAACGTCGGCTACTAGGAGAACAGCCCATGACTCAGAAACACACCACGGGCCGGTCCACCATGCCGCGACGCCTGGGTACCGGAATCACCCTCGCACTGGCCATCTCGGCCACTGCCTGTCAGGAAGTGAATAATCAGCTCCTCCAGGTCACCGACCCGGACATCATCAACCCATCCGACGTCGTCTCGCCGGAGGCGGCCGTTGCCGTCGCCAACGGCGCGATTGCCACGTTCCGCTCCACCACGGGCGCTGGCGAAAGCACGTGGCTCTTCGGTGGTCTCCTGGCCGATGAATGGTCGACCAGCTCCACGTTCATTCAGAACGATGAGACCGACCAGCGGCAGATTCAGGAGTTCAACTCCTCGATCACCGGCATGCTGCGCAATCTCTACCGGGTACGCACCCGTGCGGATCAGGCCATTACGGCGTTGAAGGCGGTGCGTCCTGACGCGCGCGCATTGATCGCCGAGATGTATCTGGCGCGCGGTTTCGCCGAGATGCAGCTCGCCTCCGACTTCTGCAACGGCGTGCCGATCGGCAACGGCAACGCCACGCCGCCGGAAGATGGGGTGCCGAAGACGAATCAGGAGCTGTTCGCGATCGCGGCCGCCTCGCTCGACTCCGGGCTCACCTTCGCGAACGGCACCGACGCCGCCAGCGTGCTGATGAACCGGTCGCTCCGTGTCACCCGCGCTCGTGTCGCGCTGGCCCGCGGTGACTTCGCGGGCGCGGGTACACTGGTTTCGGGTATTCCTACCGCCTTCCAGTATCAGCACACGTTCTCGGCCAACGCTGGTACCAACACCATTTGGGGACAGGGGCTCAGCTCCCGTCGCTACAGTGTGGGTGACAGCGCCGAGGGCAATGCACGCCTTATCACGGTGCGGAATGCGATCCCGTTTGCGTCGGCGCGCGACAACCGTCTCCCCGTGGTCACGCCCACGTCGGGCTCGGTGAACGGTCAGGACGGACTCACCTACACCCGCACCACCACCATGTGGGGACAATTCTCGGCGGTGGACGTGGTGAACGGCGTTGATGCGCGCATGATCGAAGCCGAAGCCGCGCTCAAGGCGGGCAACGTGACGTCGTGGCTCGCCATTCACAACGCGCTGCGTGCTACGCCGCCGAAGCTTGGTGAAATCCAGCCCGCCGCAATGACGGCGCTGGTCGATCCGGGTACGGAAGCCAGCCGCGTGTCGCTGCACTTCCGCGAGAAGGCCTTCTGGACCTTCAGCCGCGGCCAGCGCCTCGGCGACATGCGTCGTCTCGTGCGTCAGTACGGCCGCACGGTCGACAACGTCTTCCCGCAGGGCGTGCACTACAAGGGCGGCAACTACGGTGCAGACGTGAATCTTCCCGTGGTCACCGACGAGCGGAACAACCCGAACTTCAAGGGTTGCACCGATCGGCTCCCGTGATGACGGCGACGTAGGGAGTAGGGAGTAAGGAGTAAGGAGTAAGGAGCAAGGAGTACACGAAGGGCCCCGAACGATGTGCTGTTCGGGGCCCTTCGCGCGTGATACCGCCTACTCCTTACTCCGTACCCCTTACTCCATACCCCTTACTCCATACCCCTTACTCACTTCGGTTCCAGGATCGCGGTCACGCGATCCGCGATGTCGCTCCAATGCGCCCGATGTGCCGTGCCGGCCGACGCCACCGCGGCGGCGCGTGCGTCGCGCTGGATCTCACGCAATTGCAGCCGAGCCAGTGCGGGCAGGTCACTCTGCGCGAGTACGGGAGCCGTCACGAACGGCGTAAATCGCGCGGCGGCGCCACCGCCACCACCACCGCCACCCGGCGGGCCGGCGGTCGGTGCGGTGGGCGGAGACACGAGTGCCTCCAGTCGCTGCACGTACACGCGCTGCAGCTGACGACGACCGGCGTCGGGCGTGTTTCCACTGAACACGGTGCGCTTGAGATCGGCCAGGTACTCGGCCAGTGGGTACGCGTTCACCACGTCGTACTTCTCCGATTCGGCCAGGCGACCGAGGCGCGCCGGCGTGAGCAGCGACGTGAGCACGCCAGCCTGACGCGTCGATACCACGTTGCTCGGGCCGATCCGCTGGGCGATGCCCGGCGGCGACAGCCAGCTGGGGGTCGTCATCACATTGGCTGAGAGAAACGCCAGCGCCGACTGCTGGCGCGCCTTGGGCACCACCCGATACACCGCACCGGTCTGCTCGGAGGTCTTGAGGTCTACTTCCACGCCGCCAACCATCGTAGCCACGTGGTTCATGTTGCCGAACCAGCGGGATACCGTCTCCTCGTACAGCTCGCGCAGCTCGGTGTAGTCCTCTCCCGGCGTTGACGTCCACGCCACCAGGTTCGGGATCACACGCTTGTAGTTCATCGTCGAGAACGTCGACGCCTTGATCGGATCGTCGCCCAGATCTTCCGTCTGATTGCGCGGGTCGCCCGCCGCGAGTTGCTGCGACGCGAAGCGATACGGGAAGGCGCCGGTCTGCTGCGTCAGCCAACGGTGCAGCGTCGCACGCTCCCCTTCGGCACTCGGCGCGGCGATCACGCGATAGCCCCAGTTGATCGCGAAATCGTCGAACGGTCCCACACGACGGATGAAGTCCTTGGGCTGCAATCCGTCGCCCGGTTGCGCAATGTAGTTCTGGCGCGCGTAATCCATGATGGTGGCGCTCACGCCGTACACGCGCGTGAACGACGGACTGCG
>JBBARJ010000203.1:0-6677 GCA_040399825.1 Gemmatimonas sp. | reverse complement strand
TGAGGAAGAGTGGGAAGATCCACGCGCTGAACTCGTCCGCCGTCTGCTAGAGTATCAGAAAATGCGCGAAGTCGTCGATCTCCTCGAGCGTCGTGGCGAGGAGCGACGGCACCAGTTCCCCCGTCGTTGGGTGCCGCAAACCGCCGATATCACGCCGATCAATGCCCCGCTCTCGCTCTCCCTCGGGGAGCTGTTGGCGGCCGTCGATCGCGTGCTGCGCACGACCAAGGAACCCGCCCTGCATGAGGTCATCCCGCGTGCCCTCGATGTCGCCGGCGCCATGGTGACGGTCCGCGCGGTGCTCGCCATGCGCCGGTCGGCCCGGTGGTTTGATATGGTTGGTCGTGACGCCGAGCCCTGGCAGATCCTGTCGGTGCTGCTCGCGTTGCTTGACATGGCGAAGCTCGGTGAACTGCGGATCGCGCAGCATCACGCGTTCGCCTCTGTGGAGATCTGTCGTGACGCCGTTAGCGAAGCTGCTTGAAGCCGCCCTGTTCGCCGCCCCGCGCCCCATTGCCCTCGACGCACTGGCGGCGTTGGACGTCGAATCGAGTCCGGCCGCTGTAGCGGCGGCGCTCGATGAACTGCGCGAGCACTACGACGTCGATGGCCATGGCGTCGAACTGGTCGAGCAGGGTGGCGGCTGGCAGATCCTCACGCGCGCCGAGTTCGCCGAGGCCATCGAGCGCGCGCAGGTCGCCGTGCGTCCACAGCGACTCTCGGCCGCCGCACTCGAAACCTTGGCCATCATCGCGTATCGCCAGCCCATCGGCCGTGCCGAAATCGAAGAAATCCGCGGCGTCGCCGTGGGCTCCGTGCTGAAGTCGCTTCACGAGCGCGGGCTCATCGACATCGTCGGACGCAGCGAGGGCATCGGCCGTCCGCTGCTGTACGGAACCACCTCTCAGTTCCTCGAGCAGTTTGCGTTGCGACACCTGGAAGAGCTCCCGCGCGCCGATGAGTTGGCGATCGCCCTCCGTGGCGCCGGCAACACCGCCGTCGTGCCGGAGTGACCACGCCCCCGAAGAAATCGGCCGCCGAGAAGAAGGGCGAGTACCGCCGCGGCACGCAGAAGAAGGCCCCCAAGGGGCCGTCCGCGCGTGGCGCTGCCGCCCGGGCCGCCAATGAAAAGCGAGGTGTCCCGTCGGTCGCCAAGCCCAAGCCCCCCCGTGAGCGCAGCGTGCGCGACGGCGTGCGTGACGCCGAAGCTCGGGAGTCCACACCACGCGAAAAGCCCGTGCGTGATCGCAGCGAGGCGGGCTCCTCAAAGCGCCGGCCCAAGCCGCAGCGCTCTGCCGACGCGCCGCCGTCCAAGGCCGGTGGCACCGTCAAGGCCGAGCGCGAAGGCCCCATGCGCGTACAGCGAGCCCTCGCCCGTGCCGGGGTGGTCTCGCGCCGTGGGGCCGATCAGGCCGTGGCCGACGGCCGGGTGCAGGTCAACGGGGCGATCGCGACCATCGGACAGGTCGTCGATCCCTTCCGCGACATCATCACGTTAGATGGGACGCCTGTCATTACGCGCGTCACGTCGCACACCTGGATTGTGGTGCACAAGCCGGCCGCGGTCATGACCACGCGCAAGGATCCGGAGAAGCGCACCACGGTGTTCGATCTGGTCGACGACGTGCCGGGACTCGTGTATGTCGGTCGCCTCGATTTCATGACCGAAGGCGTGCTGCTGCTCACCACCGATGGTCGCGCGGCGCACGCGCTCACGCACCCCAGCAATGAGGTCGAGCGCACGTACGTCGCCACCGTCCGCGGGGATGCCGTCACCGCCGCCAAGGTCGCCCGCCGTGGCGTCCAGCTCGAAGACGGCCTGGTCGTTCCACGTGAAGTCGTCGCCCACCCGCTCGGTGGTCGTCGCTGGGCCCTCGAAATCACCATTGCCGAGGGCAAGACCCACGAAGTCCGTCGCCTGTGTGATGCGCTCGACCTCGAAGTCGAGCGCCTGGTGAGGACGCGGTTCGGTCCCGTGCGGCTCGGGGATCTCCCGTCGGGCGGGGCCCGGGCCCTCAACAGCACCGAGCGCGAAGTACTCGAAGCCCTCATGGGCGGCGGCAAGTAGTCCCGTCGGGACGAGCCAACGGGCCACAGGGCGGAGCAGACCGGACACTGTCGGGTACGCTCGACGGAACGAGCCACCACAAAGAGGAGCAGCAGATCGTGACCACGAGCGTTGCCGCGTCGCAGGACGCGGCCCTGGTGCAGGGTGTCCTGCGCGAAGTCGCCAAGCGGATCGTTGGACAGGAGTACATGGTGGAGCGCTTGCTCATCGCGCTCCTCACCGGCGGTCACGTGCTCCTCGAAGGCGTCCCGGGGCTCGCGAAAACGCTCACGGTACGCACACTCGCCGAAACCGTGCGCACGAGCTTCCAGCGCATTCAGTTCACCCCCGACCTGCTCCCCGCTGACGTCGTCGGCACGCAGATCTTCGACCAGCCCACCGGCGAATTCCGCGTCAAGCACGGGCCGATCTTCGCCAACATCATCCTCGCCGACGAAATCAATCGCGCCCCGGCCAAGGTGCAGGCCGCCCTGCTTGAGGCGATGCAGGAAAAGCAGGTCACGATCGGTGGCACCACGTACCGGCTGGCCGAACCGTTCCTGGTGCTGGCCACCCAGAACCCGATCGAGCAGGAAGGCACGTATCCGCTGCCCGAAGCACAGGTCGACCGCTTCATGATGAAGCTGCGGGTCGGCTACCCCACGCGCGCCGAGGAAAAGGAAATCCTCCGTCGCATGGCCGGCGGGGAAAGCATCGTCGTCAATGCGATCGCGTCGCCCGAGGAACTGCTCGACGCCCGTCGTCGCATCGCCGAGCTGTACATGGACGAGCGCATCGTCGACTACATCGTCGATCTCGTCCATGCCACGCGCTCGCCGGCCGATGTGGGCGCGGCCGATCTGCGCCCGCTCATCGAGTTCGGCGCCTCGCCGCGCGCCACGATTGCACTCGCGCAGGCGGCCCGCGCCCATGCCTTCTTGCGCGGCCGTGCGTTCGTCACGCCCGACGATGTCAAGAGCATTGCGCCCGACGTGCTGCGCCACCGCGTGCTCACGTCGTTCGAAGCCGATGCCGAAGGCGTCACCAGCGATACCATCGTGTCGCGCCTCCTCGCTGTCGTCGAAGCGCCCTGATCGCCGTGGCGAAGTCCGACGTCGCTCCGCAGGCCGCCGCTCCGCACACCGTGTCACCGCTCGCGGTGTCGCCGCTCTCGGTGGCACCGGCCGAGGTGCTACGGCAGGTGCGCCGTATCGAAGTGCGCACACGGCGGCTGGTCGACTCGCGCTTCGCCGGTGAGTATCGCTCGCTGTTCAAGGGGCAGGGCATGGAGTTCGCGGAGGTGCGCGAATACCAGCCCGGCGACGAGGTCCGCTCGATCGACTGGAACGTCTCGGCGCGCATGGGACGTCCGTTCGTCAAGCGCTACGTCGAGGAGCGCGAGCTCACGATCATGCTCGTGGTCGATATGTCGGGCTCATCGCGCTTCGGCACGCGCGCCCACTTCAAGCACGAACTGGCCATCGAAATGGCCGGCGTCTTAGCCCTCGCGGCCACGCGCAACAACGATCGCGTGGGGCTGCTCATGTTCTCCGATCGCGTCGAGCACGCGCTTCCGGCCCGCAAGGGACGCAAGCACGCGCTGCGCCTCATTCGCGATCTCCTCACCACCAAGCCGGTCGGTCGCGGGACGTCGGTGGCGGTGGCCGTCGATCGCCTGATGCGCCTGTTGCCGCATCGCTCGGTCGTTTTCTTCGCGTCGGACTTCCTCGCCGATGATCTGGAGAAGCCGCTGGCGCGACTCGCGCAACGGCACGACGTGATCGCGGTGACGCTTGAAGACCCGTCGGAGCGCGTACTGCCCGATATCGGTCCCGCGCGATTGCAGGACCCCGAGTCGGGCGCGGTCATCGAGATCGACACGTCACACCCCGCGGTGCGCGCGGCGTTCGCCACGCAGGTCACGGCCGATGACACCCTGCGCCGCAAGCTGTTCGGCCGACTCGGGCTCGACGAAATCGTGGTGCACACGGAGCACGGCTACGTCGATGCGCTGCTGTCGTTCTTCCGTGCACGCACCCGTCGTCCGCACGGGGCGGTACGCACTGGACCGCGCGGGGCGATGGGCGATGCCGCCGGCACCGCCGCACCGGTGCGCGCGCCGAATGTGCCTGTCTCCGTGGCCGATCAGCGGAGCCGCTGATGTCTCGCGTCTCCTCCGTGCGCCGCTCGGCGGCCCTGATCGCATTCGGCGCCGCCTCGCTGTCCACGATGTCGCCATCGATCGCGGGCGCGCAGGCTGCGGCGTCGAGCGCTCCGCCGGCGTCGCGTGGCGTGCTCACGCCACCCACCGGATCGCGGGTCCAGGCCGGCTTTCTGGTGCGCCCCGATACCGTCGAGGTGGGCGATCCCTTTACGCTCATCGTGACGGTCGTGGTGCCCATCGGCGCGCGCATTGACTGGCCCACGCTCGACGACACCACGGCCATGGTCGTCAGTCGCGAGCCCACGAAGGTGACGCAGGAGTCGATGCGTGCTGGTGGTCGCACCGAACGTGCCGAGTATGCGCTGGCCGCCTGGAATGTCGGTGCGCTCCCGATTGGTCTCAACGACGCGGTCGTGCGTGTCGGAGCGACCACGATCAAGGTGCCGCTGAACGACGCCAGCGTCTTCGTCAAGTCGGTGTTGCCCGGCGATTCGTCGATGCACAAGCCCAAGCCGCCGCGCGATCTCTTCCCGCGGGTCGTGCCCTGGTGGCAACGCTGGTGGCCCGCCATGCTGCTGCTCGCTGCCCTCGCGCTGCTCTGGTGGTTGCTCAAGCGCCGTCGCACGCGCGCCGGCGCAACCACACGCCCCGCGCTCGATCCCTATGCACGCGCGGTGCACGACTTCGAGCGGCTTGACCGACTGGCCTTGGCCGACGCTGGTGAGCGGGGACGCTACGTTGCGCTGGCCACCGATGTCGTGCGCACGTATCTCGCCCAGCGCAATCCGCGGGCGGTGCTGTCGCTCACCAGCGCCGAACTGATCGGCGTCGTCGCCGACGACGTGCGCATTCCGCGCGATCGACTCATCTCGCTCATGGTCGACGGCGATGGCATCAAGTTCGCCCGTCGCGTGGTGTCCGGTGCGCGCGCGCGCGAACTGGCCACTGAGGCGCGTGCCGTCGTCGAACACATCGAAGCGGCTGAACGCGCCCGACGTGCCGCCGAGGAAGCCGCCCGTACGGCCGCCGCCAACGCGGAGCGCGACGCGAAGCAGTCCGATGAAGACGAGGCGCGCCGCAAGTCGCGCCGCCCCAAGGCGGGTGCGACATGAACCGCGCACTCGATTGGTTCCGCGGCTTCATTAGCGAGTTCAGCGGCTCACTCAGCCCCGACGCGTGGTCGATCTTCGGCATCAACTTCGCGCATCCGTCGCTACTCCTGTTGTTGCTCCTGCTGCCCCTCTGGTCATGGTGGCGCCGCCGCGCCGCGCCGCAGCGCGCCATTCCGTTCTCGCGCACGGCCGTGCTCGCGCAGGGTCCGCAACCGTCGCTCTCGTGGGTGCGCTGGTTGCCATGGCTGCGGGTACTCGCGTTGGCCGGCTTTATCGTCGCGGCGGCACAGCCGCGCTCCGGCGCACGGGCCGAGCGCGTCTCCAGCGAAGGCATCGATATCGCGCTCGTCGTCGACATCTCGAGCTCCATGCTCGCCGAAGATTTTCAGCCGCAGAACCGCATCGAAGTCGCGAAAGAGAAAGTGAAACGCTTCGTCGTTGGCCGGAAATCCGACCGCGTGGGTCTCGTGGCGTTCTCCGGCGAGGCGCTCACGCAGGTCCCGCTCACCACCGACTATCCGGTGGTGCTCACCGCCATCGATAATCTGCAGGTGGGCCAGCTCGAAGACGGCACCGCCATCGGCACCGCCATCGCCACCGCCGCCAATCGCCTGCGCACCGCGCCCGGACGCTCACGCGTGATGGTGCTGCTCACCGATGGGGAGAACAACCGCGGCGCCATCGATCCGCGTACCGCGGCCCAGGCAGCGGGTGCCTTCGGTATTCGCATCTACTCGATTGGCGTCGGTAGTGAGGGAATGGCACCGACGCCCGTCGGGCGAGGCCTGTTTGGCCTGCGCTACGAGAATCGGCCGGTCAAGATCGACGAGGCCCTGCTCACCGAGATCGCCACAAACACCGGCGGTCGCTACTTCCGCGCCAAGGACGCCGAGGCGCTGCAGAGCATCTACGAGCAGATCGACGCCCTCGAGCGCTCGATCGTCGAGGCCCGCGCCTACATCCGCTACACTGAGCGGTTCCGCTGGCCGCTGCTGTTGGGGCTCGCCGCGCTGCTCGGCGAACTCGCGTTGCGCGCCCGTCGCGGAATGCTGCCATGAACCTCGGCACCCTCCCGCCGCTCATCTTCGACGTGCCGTGGCTGCTGCTCGCGGCCGTGGCGCTTCCGGTCGTCGTGTGGTGGATGCGCTCGGTGCGCACGCGTCAGCGTCGCGTACGTCTCGCGCGCTACGCCGAGTCGTCGGCGCTGCGCCGTCTCGTCATGATCACCGACCCCGATGAACGGGGGCGCACGGTGCGGCTGGTGCTCATCGCGTTGCTGGCGGGGCTCGCCCTCTCTGGCCCGCGATGGGGACTCGCCCACGGGCCGGTCAGCGCACGTGGCATCGACATGGCG
>JBBARJ010000202.1:0-6694 GCA_040399825.1 Gemmatimonas sp. | reverse complement strand
GCACCGATGAACCACCGGGAATGACGGCCTTGATCTCACGACCCTCAAGCGGACCACCGCAGAGATCATACAGGAAATCCTTGAAGGGAAATCCCAGGGCGACTTCATAATTGCCGGGACGCGTGATGTTGCCGCACACCGAGAAGAGCTTCGTACCGATACTCTTCGGATTGTCCGGGCGACCATACTGCTTGTACCACTCGGCGCCGTTCTTGATGATGTACGGCACCGTGGTCAGCGTTTCGACGTTGTTGATCGTCGTCGGCTTGCCGAACAGGCCGGCCACGGCGGGGAACGGCGGCTTGATGCGCGGATTGCCGCGGCGTCCCTCCAACGAGTTCATCAGCGCCGTTTCTTCCCCGCAGATGTAAGCACCGGCGCCGCGATGCACGTGCACATCGACGTGCTTGCCGGAACCCATGGCGTTCGGGCCGAGAATACCGGCGGCGTACGCCTCTTCGACTGCGGCGCACACGCGCGCGTACGGTTCTGTGAACTCACCGCGGATGTAGATGTACGCCGTCTGCGCGTAGATCGCGTGCGCGGCCAGCGCGACGCCCTCCACGAGTCCGTGCGGGGTCCAGCGCATGATCTCACGATCCTTGAAGGTGCCGGGTTCCGACTCGTCGGCATTGCAGCACAGGTAGTGCGTCTTGCCGTCGGGCTTCATGAACGACCACTTCATGCCCGTCGGAAATCCGGCACCGCCGCGACCGCGCAGGCCGGAATCTTTCACGACAGTCTGCAATTCCTGCGGGTCGGTATTGAGTGCCTTCTCGAGCGCCTCATACCCACCGCGCGCGCGCCACCCGGCGAGGGTGCGCGCCTCGGGATCGCCGAAGTACTTGGACAAAATCGGCGTTTCACGCGGATGCGACGGATGCGGGTACCCCATTACTTCAGCTCCGACAGAATCCGCGGCACCGACTCCGGTGTCACCGATTCCACAAAATCGTTGTTGATCATGATCGGCGTAGCGAAGCCGCACGCTCCGAGGCACTCGACCTCGACGACCGTGAAGCGGCCATCGGTACTGGTGAGACCGAGGTCGCCACAGCCCGTGTGTTCCAGCAGCGACTTCACGACGTCTTCGGCACCGCACACGTTGCACGGCGTCGTAGTGCACACCTGGATGAAGTGGCGACCGACGGGGTGCTGGTGATACATCGTGTAGAAGCTGACCACGCCTTTCACGTACGCCGGCGTGAGGTCGAGTGCCGCGGCGACTTCCTCGATGCCGCCCTCGCTCACCCAGCCACGCGCGTCCTGTAGCATCCATAACGCCGGCAGCAGCGCCGCCTGCTTGGTGGGATAGCGAGACAGAATGCGATCGAGTTCGACGCGCGCGTCGCCGACGAACACGGGCGCATGTGGTTCATCGTGGTGCGTGCCATGCGGCGGGGCCGCGACGAGCGCGCCACCACTGGCGGAAGGTCCATGACTCACCGGTCGATCTCTCCCATCACGATGTCGATGCTCGCGTTGATCGCGATCACGTCCGACAGCAAATGTCCTTCCACCATCTTCGGAATCGCCGAAAGGTTCACGAACGAGGGCGGACGAATCCGCCAGCGCACCGGTTTCGACGTGCCATCGCTGACCATGTAATAACCCTTTTCGCCCTTCGGACTCTCCACCGGCACGTAGCATTCGCCGGCCGGTGGACGCGGGCCTTCCATCACGAGCTTGAAGTGGTGGATCATCGATTCCATCTCACTCGTCGCCTTGTGCTTGGGCGGCAGAATGAGCCGAGGATCGTTGATGTTCACGGGTCCGTCGGGTAAGCGCTGCAAGGCCTGCTCGAGAATGCGCACACTCTGCCGCATCTCTTCCACGCGGACCAGGAAGCGATCGTACACGTCACCGGCCGTGCCGACCACCACGTCGAAGTCGTACGTCTCGTAGTCGAGATACGGGAAGTCTTTGCGGACATCGTACGCGACGCCCGAGGCACGAAGCATCGGACCGGACAGACCGGCGTTCACCGCTTCCTGCGCGCTCATCGCGCCCAGGCCAACCGTTCGCCCGGCCCAGATCGCATTGGTCTCGAGCATGCGCACCGATTCTTCCAGCGTCTTCGGGAAGCCGCGGAGGAACGCGCGCAATCCGTCGAGCCAGCCATCGGGAAGGTCGGCCGCCATACCACCGACGCGCGTGGCCGTGGTCGTGAGGCGCGCGCCCACCCAGCCTTCGAGCAGGTTGTACACGTTCTCGCGTTCCTGATACAACCACAGGAACGGCGTGAAGGCCCCGAGATCAACCGACGTCGTGCCGAGCCACACCAAGTGCGAAATGATGCGCGACAGCTCCATGAGAATCACGCGCAGCACTTTGCAGCGATCGGTCATGCCCACGCCGAAGAGTCGCTCGGCGCCCAGCACGAAGGCGACGTTGTTCCCCGGTGAGTTGAGGTAGTCCTCGCGATCGGTCCACGGGATGATCTGGTTGTACTGACGATACTCGCCGATCTTCTCGAAGCCGCAATGCAGGTAGCCGATGTGCGGAATGCAACGCACCACCGTTTCGCCGTCGAGCTCGAGGACGAGGCGCAGCACGCCGTGCGTCGCAGGGTGCTGCGGTCCAATGTTGATCAGCATATGGTCGGAGCCCATCTCGGGCTCCGGTACCATCACCGGCGTATCGAGCGCAACCGCCTTTCCGCCCTGCGCCACCAGCGGCGCGCGCAACGGCATGCCGTTCGCGTCGAGTCCACTGGTGCCGAGCGCGACTTCGATCGTGCGACGTGAGCTCATTCGCCCACCTCGTCGTTGACGTCCGTCACGTCGTTCTCGTCATGCCGTTCGGCACGTTCGGCACGTTCGGCGAGACGGCGCTTCATGTCTTCAGGTAGCGAATCGAATGCATCGGCTATCGACAACTCTTCCATGGAATAGCGGGCTTCGGGATCGGCCGCCAGCGCCTGCTTCAACTGTTCGGCGCGACTGAACCGGCCACGCAACGGAAAGTCTTTGCGGAGCGGATGGCCTTCCTTGTACGTCTCCCACATCAGCAGACGCCGCAAATCGGGATGCCCTTCAAAGCGAATGCCGAACATGTCGTAGCACTCGCGCTCGAGCCAATCCGCGCCGCTGTAGATGTCCATGATGGACGCCACGGACATCTGCGTGCGCTTCACGAGTTCCACCTTGAGCCGCAGGAAGCGACGATGGGCCAGCGCGCGCAGGTGCCACACGACCTCAATGGGCCGATCGGCGTCGCGGTACTCGACCGCCGTGACATCGACCAGATAGTCGTAGCGTTCGCTGGGCTCATCGTGCAGCCAGCGCACGATGCCATGCAGCGCCTCGTTCGTGACGAAGACCGTGGTCTCGCCCCAGGTGACCTCGGTCCGCACGACGGCCGCGCCGAAGCGCGCCACGAGTGCGGCGGCCGTCGGATTCACCGGGCCGCCACGATGCGCGATGTTGGTCGGTGTGATCGGCGCGCCGTTGGAGTCCGACGCAATCGCGGCTTGCAGCGCCACGGAGGGCGTGCTCTGCTCGGGCGCCGGAACGATCGGCGCGGTCACGGCGCCGACCGGGTCTGATGCACCGAGTTGCCGAACGGCTCCGAGAGTTCGTCGATGCGCGAGGGCGGAATGTACAGCTGACTCTCGGTATCGGGCACGATCTCCACGTGGCGCGTGGTGTCCTTCAGGCGCTCCTGCATCACCTTCTTCTGCAGCATCATGATGCCGTGAATGAGCGCTTCCGGACGCGGCGGACAGCCCGGCACGTACACGTCGACCGGAATGATCGTGTCGATGCCCTGCACCACGGCATAATTGTCGAACATACCGCCGGTCGACGCACACGCGCCCATCGAGATCACCCACTTCGGCTGCGGCATCTGCTGGTAGATGCGACGAATGACCGGCGCGAGTTTGAGCGGCACGCGTCCGGCGCACAGCAGCACATCCGCCTGTCTCGGTGAGTAACTGAGTCGCTCCATACCGAAGCGCGCAAGGTCGAAGCGGCTCGCGGCGGTCGCCATGAACTCGATGGCGCAGCACGCCGTGCCGAAGGGCATCGGCCACAGTGAGCCGGCGCGCGCCCAGTTCACCAGGAAATCGAGTCGGGTCGTAATCCAGCCGTCCTGCGCGCCGGGATCGACCTGAACGAGGCGGTTATCCGCGGGCGAGATCAATCCCACGTGAGCGCTCCCTTCTTCCAGACATAGACGAAGCCGACGACGAGAATGGCCGCGAACACGAGCATCTCCCCGAGGCCGAAGAACGACAGCTGCCCGACCGGACAAGCCCCAGCAATCATCGGGACCTTGCAGGAGAGCTGCCGATAGTACACGCCCCACGGGATCATGAACACCGTCTCGATATCGAAGACGATGAAGAGCATGGCGACGAGATAGAACTTGACGGAAAAGCGTTCGCGCGCGTCACCGAGCGGGCTCATGCCCGACTCGTACGGCTGCGACTTCACCATCGTGGGTTGTGGCCGCACCGTGAGATGCGCGATGCCGAGGATCAGCACCGCGTTGATGATCACGAAGCCCAACAGGAGCAGAACCGGGAGATAATTTCGTAGCATCGCAGGTGCGAACGGATGGCCGCGCGGAGGCGCGCCGTATGCTCGTGAAAGAATTCACAATGCAGCATGGGGAAGCTACCAGAGGGACCGCTCGCGCTCAACTGCAAGTCGCTCCCCGACTTGGACGAAGTAACCGGTGAAGCGAGTTTGGCGTGTCTCAGCACGTGTCCGTAATTTTCTACTGCAATTTTGACTATGTTTCGTATCGATCGTGCGTCATGGAGCGGACCGGCCGGTCCTAACCAGCACGGGTTACCCTCTTCCCTTCTGCCTCATGGGGCTCTGCTCTGACCGCTGGATCACGCAAATGGCGCGTGAGCACGGCATGATCGAACCGTTCGAGGATCGTCAGGTTCGCGAAGGCGTGATCTCCTACGGCGTCAGCTCCTACGGGTACGACATGCGCGTCGCCCGGGAGTTCAAGATCTTCACGAACGTGCTGAGCTCGATCGTCGACCCCAAGGCGTTCGACCCGAAGAGCTTCGTGGAGTTCGAAGGCGACGTGTGCATCGTGCCGCCGAATTCATTCGCACTGGCCCGGAGCGTGGAATACTTCCGCATCCCGCGTAACGTGCTGACCCTCACGGTGGGCAAGAGCACGTACGCCCGGTGCGGCATTATCACGAACGTCACGCCCTTCGAGCCCGAATGGGAAGGCTACGTGACCCTCGAGATCTCGAATACGACCCCGCTCCCGGCCAAGATCTACGCCAATGAGGGCATCGCGCAGGTGGTCTTCTTCACGGGAGACGAGCCGCCAGAGGTGTCGTACGGGGACAAGAAGGGCAAGTATCAGGGACAGCACGGCGTCACGCTGCCCCGTATCTGACATCGACGAGCGGCGGCTGACTCAGGGACTGATCAGCCGCCGCCGTAGATGTACCGGCAGCCTCGGTCCTGCGCCTGCTGCAGCGTCACGATCATCGCCGGTACGACCTCGACGCCGGGGAGCAGATTCGCCCGAGCGTCGTCGGAAAAGGCCGTGCGCAACGCCGCATCCCCCCGCTGGGCCTCCGGGAGAAAGCGCTGACCAGCCGCGAGGAGGGAGTTATTACACGCCAGAATGATCACGCCACGTGCGACGAGCTGTGCCACCAGTGCGGCATTGGCGTTGCGCGCGCCTGGCATCTGAAGGGTCTCACCGATCGGGTACTTCCCCCAGATTGCGTCGTTGAACAGCAGGCCTATCGCTCGGCCGTTCAAGCCCACCACGACGCTGCTGTCGGCATCGGTGAGCCCGTACGCACTCTTCTGCGTGTCGAGATACGTCTGCGCCCACCGCAAGGCGATGCCGTCACTGGCAAGATGCGAGTGAAACACCACGCGGTTCTTGCCCTTCAGATGCGAGATCCATGGATCGTCACCGGCCGCCAATGACGGTGGGCTGGCGGGTGACACGGCCCGCTCGATCGCGTCCACCGAACGCGGCGCGGCCAATCCCAAGGTCGCCCCGACTGTTAACAAACGCGAGAGAAACGTACGACGGCCCGCGGTCGATGCACGGTCATGATCGTGATTCATGGCGAAGCTCAGTGGCGAGAAAGGAGTGAATCCGGCGAAACACGACGCGGCAACAGCGGGCGCTCGGGCGGCAGTGGCTTACCCGCGGCCGCCGCAGCCGTCGTGGCATAGGCGACATCGCTCGGTGGATCGCCCTTCGGCCAGTCGCGCTCCTTCCCTGGGTGATCCTGGCGCGGCTGCGTAAGCACGAAGGCCGCGATGTCCGCCGCCTCCTGCGCGGTGAGCGTATCCGCGTGGTCGAACGGCATGTTGTGACGGACGAACGTGGCCAAGGTGTACTGCCGCGCCATGCCGGCCCCGATGGCGTAGCTCTCGATGCCCCACACCGCCGGCGCCGCCAAGGCCGGGAGACCGGCCCCGTTCGCGCCATGGCAGCGCGCACACTGCCCCGCATACCCGACTTCACCGTGCGCGACGTCACCGATCAGTTTCACGGAATCCACCGGCGCTGGACGCGCCGACGCCCGCATCGTTTCCATGTAGGCCAGCATGTCGCGCATCTCCTGACCGTCCTCCGGTAACATCTTCCCGGCCAGGCTTCGTGCGATGCACTCGTTGATCCGACGGGCCAGCGTTTCTTCGTAGCCGGGACGGGCCCCATACCGCGGATACCGCGCCGCAGTGCC
>JBBARJ010000201.1:0-6710 GCA_040399825.1 Gemmatimonas sp. | reverse complement strand
CGGGCTGGTCCATTCAATCGCACACCGCGTCGCATCCGGTTTTGTCCACCTTGGGCGAAGCTGCGCTGGGTCATGAATTGGCCGACGCGCGCCGCGAGATCGAAGATCGCTTGGGACACGCGGTCGTCACCCTCGCCCTTCCCAACGGCGATTGGCCACCCTCGCGTTTCCGTCATCTCGTGCAGGAGGCGGGCTATCAATACATCGCCTCGAGTCGTTGGCACAGTAATGCGGCTCGCGATGTCCGCCGAGGCGTGTTCGGTCGATATACCGTACGCCGTAGCACCTCGATCACGCAATTTCGTCGGATGCTCACCGAGCTGCCTGGGAGCTGGTCCGGCGAAGGGATGCGCCTGTCCACGTTGTCTGCCGTGCGACGCCTCCTCGGCCCGCATCGATACCGCGATCTTCGACGCCAGATCCTGTCGCGGCGTTGAGCCCGTCACGACGCCCCCTTTTGACTCATGAGAACCAGACGGTGACCGATTTGCTGGAACGACGGATTCGAGACGTGTTCATCAATGTGCTCGGCGTGACGGACGCGGATTTAACGACGGATGCCTCACCGGAGACCATCCCGTCGTGGGATTCGCTGACGCACATCAGTCTCATGCTGGCGGTCGAGGGTGAGTGCGGCACCCAGTTCGAACCGGAAGACCTGATGGAGCTGCGCAGCTTCGGCGCAGTCGTCGAACGCGTGCGAGCCAGCCTACATGGCTGACTCGTCGGACCTCGCCCTGGAGTATGGGCCGCCACTCCCGGATGTCGCCCAGTACCACCGGATCAGCCGTGCCCTCAAGACGGACGCCGAGGGACGGATGTTGCGCGTTGCCGTGCTGTCCTCGTGCACCATGGGCTTTCTTGAACCGTTTCTCCGCGTCGAGTTGCGGCGGCTCGGGGTACCCGCGGAGCTCTTCTTTGGTGGATTTGGCGAGATCGAATCGCTGGTGCTTGACCCTGCGAGCGCGCTGCATCGATACCAGCCCGACCTGGTGGTGGTGGCACTGCGCCCCGAAGACATGTTTCCCGACCTCGTTGCGCGTATTGGCTCGGAAGATGGCCACGAGTTCGCGGGGGCGCTGACATCGGTGATCGACCGCGTGCGCGGACTCCTGCAGTCAATCGCTGCACAGGCGCGGTGGACCACGCTGGTGGCAAACTTCGCCGTGCCGGAACCGGCCGCTTTCGGGCTGGGCGATGCGTCGGTGCACGGCTCACGAAGTGCCTTGGTGGCGCAGGCCAACCATCAGTTGCACGCCACCGTATGTGAGACACCGGGCGCGTTCGTGTGGGACTACGCCGGGCTTGTGCGTGCCCAGGGCAGCGACCGGTGGCGCGATGACCGTCTCTGGTTCCTCGGACGAATTCCGGTGGCGGGCACGCATCACCCGGCGATGGCGCAGCATCTGGCGCGTACGATTCGTGCGGCGATGTATCCTATGGCGAAGGTGCTGGTGCTTGATCTCGACAATACGCTCTGGGGCGGTGTCCTGGGGGATGACGGGATTCACGGCATCAAGATGGGCGACGACTATCCGGGAAACGTGTTCAAGGCGCTACAGCGTCAGGTGCTCGCCCTCCGTGATCGCGGCGTGTTGCTCGCCATCTCCAGCAAGAATGACGAGGCGCTCGTGCGCGAGGCCTTCGCGGTGCATCCGGATCTGCTGCTCCGGTGGAGTGATTTCGCCGCGCACCAGGTGGGCTGGGGGCCAAAGTCCACGGGGATTGCCGCGATGGCGCACGCTCTCGGTTTCGGGCTCGATGCCGTTGTGTTCCTCGACGACAATCCGGTCGAACGGGCCGAGGTGCGTCAGCATGTGCCGGCCGTGAAAGTGATTGAGTTCGAAGCGTGGGGGTCGCTGCACCGGGCGCTCGCGGCCTGTCCGTGGTTCGACCAGCTCGCCACCTCCGCGGAAGACCGGCAACGCGCCACCCTCTACGCCAACGAACGGCAGCGGCAAACGCTTGCCACGACCCATCAATCCGTCGACGACTACCTCGCCTCACTCGAGATGACGGCGGTTGTGGCCACGACGACGCCTGTCGAACGTGCTCGCGTCGCCCAGCTCATCGGCAAAACCAATCAGTTCAATCTGACGCTGCGTCGCTATCCGGAAGCCACGTTGGCCGGTTGGATCGATGACTCCCCGGATCACCGGATCGCCCATATGCGCCTCGCAGACCGATTCGGCGATCATGGCATCATTGCGGCCGCCGTGTTGACCCGAGCGGCGAAGCGCGCGGTCATCGACGTGTTTGTCATGAGCTGCCGCGTCATGAATCGCCAAGCGGAGCTGGCGTTTCTCGCGTTTCTCGTGGAGCTCGCACGCGACTGGGGGTGCGATGAACTCACCGGTGAGTTCGTGTCCGGCCCGCGCAATCAGATTGTCGAGGACTGGTACCGATCAGTGGGCTTCGCGCCGCTGGACGCATCGGAGGCGGGGGTGGCGCGCTGGCACCTGCCGCTTTCGGAGTCCACGTTGGCCTGGCCCGCCGTGATTGCTCGAAACGGACAGTGGTCGTGACCGAGAGCATCGCGGCACGTACACCGGCCACGACGGGCTCGCATTTGTTCAGCGTCGATGTCGAGGAGTATTTCCAGGTCAGTGCCTTCGAAGCCATCGCCCCCACCGCGCGATGGGCCAGCCTGCCCTCACGTGTGGAACACGCCACCGAGCAGCTCCTGGCTCTGCTCGACAAGCATCACGCAACCGCGACGTTCTTCACGCTTGGCTGGATTGCCGAGAAGTTTCCGCGGCTTGTGCGCCAAATCGCTGAGAGTGGCCACGAAGTCGCGTCCCACTCTCACCTGCACCGCCGGATCACGACGCTGACCCCTGTCGCGTTTCGCGATGATGTGCGTCAGTCGCGTGAGGTCCTCGAGCAGGTGACGGGTCAACGCGTGATCGGGTTTCGCGCGCCGTCGTTTTCCATCGTCCCTGGTGTGGAATGGGCGTGGGACATTCTCGCCGAGGAGGCCTTCGTTTACGACTCGAGCATGTTCCCGATTTGGCGTCCGGGCTACGGCAACCCCGGGGCCCCGCGCGACCCCTTCGTCATGCAGACCGCCGCGGGGCCGCTGTGGCAGTTCCCGCTGGCGACGGTGAGCGTCGGCTCCCTTCGCGTGCCGGCAGCCGGCGGGGCGTACCTGCGTATTCTGCCGTACGCGTTGGTGCACGCCGCAGTCACCGACGCCGGACGGCGCGGAGCGCCAGCCATGTGTTACATCCATCCGTGGGAGATCGACCCAGGACAACCACGCATGGACGTTGGTCTGCTCACGCGCATCCGGCACTACACCGGGCTCGGTCGCGTCGCGTCCCGTCTCGACCGGCTGCTTGGTGCCTTCCGCTTCACGTCGGTCCGCGAACGGTTGGCCAGCGCATGAGCACATCGCTTGTCGTGGCGCAGGAGCGACCGGCTGAGGAGTGGGACCAATTCGTGCAGACCTGCCCGGGCTGGACCTCATTTCACCTGTCGGCGTGGGAACAGACCTACCGCATCGTGTTGGCCCACGAGACGGTCTACCTGACGGCGCGCTCCGGCGGGGCCGGTGGCGCGCTGCGCGGGGTGCTGCCGCTGGTCCGCGTGCGGAGCCGGCTCTTCGGACATTTTCTGGTGTCACTCCCGTTCGTGAATCACGGTGGGCCACTGGGGTCCGACGAGGCGATTCAGGCGCTCGTAAACGAAGCGATACGTATCGCCACGCGTGACCGCGTAGACTTGCTCGAACTCCGGAGCCGCCGCGCCCTGCCGATTGCGCTCGCCGTGTCGCACCGCAAAGTGGGGGTGCTGCTGGATCTCCCGCCGACAGCGGAGGCGCTGTTCAAGTCGTTTCCCGCAAAGTTGCGCAGCCAGATTCGGCGCCCGCAAAAGGACGGGGTCGTTGTGCGCGCCGGGCATGAGTGCCTCGACGATTTTCACGCCGTCTTCGCGGCGCACATGCGCGATCTGGGGACGCCCACCCATGGTCAACGTGTGTTCAAGGATCTCGCCCAGCGCCTCGATCATGCGGCGTGGGTCAAGGTCGCCTATCTCGATGATCGGCCCATTGCATGCGGTATGGGGTTTCGCTGGCACGACGAATTCGAGATCACGTGGGCCTCATCGCTGCGCGCGTACAATCGCGTGGCGCCGAACATGCTCCTGTACTGGGACATGCTGCAGCAGGCGATATCCGAAGGATGCACCCGCTTCAACTTCGGTCGTTCCACACCGGGGGCGAGCACGCATCGCTTCAAGTTGCAATGGGGAGGCTACGACGAGCCCCTGCACTGGTACCAGTTCTCCACGACCGGCGAGACGGCGACGCCGTCGCCCGATGACGGGATGTTGTCGCTTGGTCCAAAGATCTGGCGCTCGCTGCCGCTGGCATTTACCAATCGCGTCGGACCACATGTGGTTCGGCTGATTCCCTAAGGAGCCGGCTATGTGTGGCATTACCGGAAAATTCTGGCGAACGGGCGGCCGACCGGCCGACACCGACGCAGTGCAGCGCATGTGCAACGCGCTGCGACATCGTGGCCCGGACGACGAGGGCCTGTGGGCCGACGGCCCCACGGCCATCGCGATGCGTCGGCTGTCGGTGATCGATCTGGCCGGTGGACATCAGCCGATCTTCAACGAGACCGGGCGTATCGGCGTGGTCATGAATGGCGAGATCTACAACTACAAAGCGCTCCGCGAGCGCCTCATCGCCTCCGGCCATACACTGCGCACCCACAGCGACACGGAGGTACTCGTCCACCTCTATGAGGAGCTCGGCGAGCGATGCGTCGAGCCGCTCCGCGGCATGTTCGCCTTCGCCCTTTGGGACGCCGACCAGCAGACATTGCTGTTGGCACGCGATCGATTTGGTATCAAGCCGCTGTACATCGCGGAACACGATGATCGGATCGCGTTTGCGTCGGAATTGAAGGCGCTGGTCGCCGCGGGTGAGACCAGCCGAACGCTCGACGCCGAGTCCATCGACCTCTACCTGCAACTCGGCTACATCCCGGCCCCCCGTACGCCGTTCACCGACGTGCGGAAGCTGCCACCCGCGCACACCATCACCTATCGGCTGGGCGCCGAGCCGGTGCTGCGGCAGTACTGGGATCTGCCAACCGGCACGGTGGCCGCTCCAGCGGACCCGATGACCACGGTCCGGGATGCGCTCGACAACTCAGTGGCGGCACATCTGGTGGCGGATGTTCCGATCGCCGCGTTCCTCAGTGGTGGCATTGATTCGTCGGCCATCGTGAGTAGTGCGGCGCAGCAGGGCTACGCGTTACGGGCGTTCACCGCACAGTATCATGGCAGTGGTGCCGCAGCGACCAACGAAGTCCCGCTCGCACGTGCCCTTGCCGACAAGTACGGCATACCGCTCGAGGTCGTCGATGTTGAGCCATCGGTGTATTCCTTACTCGAGTCCATCTGCTACGCCGTCGACGAACCGCTCGCAGACGAATCGGTGCTCCCCACGTGGGTACTGTCCGCCGCGGTCGCCGCGTCCTACAAAGTGGTGCTCGCTGGCACCGGCGGCGACGAACTCTTCGGTGGGTATCGACGCCACCGGGCCCTGTCGCTCGGCGACGCGTGGCGTCGCGTCCCTGCCGTGCTGCGGTCGGGAGCGTCTCGCATCGCCAATGCGTTGCCCGAACCACGGAGCGGATCGTTAGAGATCACGCGGCTCAAGCGCTTTCTTCGGGCCGGTGACGGGCCTGCTGCCGCCCGCTACGCCGAATACGTGTCACGATTGTCTGACACTGATTTTCAGGGACTCCGTACCAACGGCCGGTCGGATCGGCACGTCACGCTCTTCGCACAGACGGCGTCCGCTGGCGCGGCGGATGGCGCACTCCGGCAGGCACTGCGGATTGACTACGGCGTCTATCTCCCCGACGATCTGTTGGCGCTCAGCGATCGGATTGCGTCGGCGCATTCGCTGGAAGTTCGCGTCCCGTTCGTGGATCATCATCTCGTGGACCAGCTCTTTCCGCTGCCAGACGATCTGCGGATCCGCGGCAGCCGCCAGAAATGGGTGCTTCGTGAGGCCGTCCGTGAACGCCTCACGCCGGCGCACTTTACGGCGCCGAAGCGCGGCTTCGTCGGCCCGACCGCGTCGTGGTTGCGGAACGAGCTACGGCAAGTGCTCACCGATGAACTGTCGACCGCCCGCCTGGAGCGGCTCGGACTGTTCGAGCCGGCCATGGTCGAGCGACTCTTGCGCGAGCATTTTGATCGCACCGCCAATCATGAAGGCGTCCTCTGGGGACTGCTGGTGTTTTCCATCTGGCATCGACAGATGGTCGAGACACCGCATCCGACGTGACACACGCAGGCGCACTGACCGGGCTGGGGAGTTCGGCAGTCGCTCCGTTAAGATACGTGAGCCCGACGCCCTATCAGCCGTCGGGCCGTCAAGTGGCGCGAGCCGCGTCGGCTCGGTGTCCGTCACGTCGGGGAAAGTCCAAAATACCGTGAATCACCGATGACGCAGTCAGCCTCGTGTCCGAGAATCACCGTTGCGATGAGCGTGTACAACGGCGAGCGCTTCCTGAGGCTCGCCATGGACAGCGTCTTGGCGCAAACGTTTACGGACTTTGAGTTTCTCATCGTCGATGACGGCTCCACCGACGGGTCAGCCGCGATCCTCGATGAGTATGCACGGAACGACGAGCGCGTCTGCATTATCCGTCGGGAGAACAAGGGGCTCATCGTCAGCCTGA
>JBBARJ010000200.1:0-6738 GCA_040399825.1 Gemmatimonas sp. | reverse complement strand
ATTCTCGCGCTGCATCGTGGCCAGACGCTCCGGGCTCACGTCAGCCCCGTCGCCGCCCGACGAAATGCTCGTGCAGGCAAACTCGGCGCCCACGACGGGGCGGTCGGGGCGCGTGTAGTCGCTGCGCAGTTCGTTCACCCAGTTGGAGTGAATGTCGCCGGTGAGCGTGATGGTGCGGTTGGGGGCACGCTTCGCCACTTCGTTGAGCAGCCGGTCACGGGCCACGGGATACCCGCCCCACATGTCCGGCGCCACTTGGACTGTATCGCCCGGGGCCGAATCGAAGGGGGCCATCATGACCTGATTGGCCAGCACCTGCCAGTGCGCTGACGAGGCGCCGAGCCCGTTGACGAGCCACTTCTCCTGGGCGGCACCGAGCATCGTGCGACGGGGGTCGGTCCACGGCGCGCACCCCTGCAGCGGGCGATCCTCGCACACCTGATCGTCGCGGTACTGCCGCGTGTCGAGCATCCAGAACCGCGCCATCGCGCCCCAGTTGATGGTGCGGGTGATGGACAGGTCGGCCCACGACGCCGCGCGCGGGACGCGCACCGGCTGGTGTTCCCACCACGCCTGATAGGCGGCGGCGCGACGCGTACGCATCTGCTCCGTCGATTCCATCACGTTCTCGCCCACGAGCGACGCGTAATTGTTGTCCACTTCGTGGTCGTCCCACGTGACCAGCCACGGACAGCGCGCGTGCGCCGCCTGCAGATGCGCGTCGCTCTTGTACTGGGCGTAGCGACGGCGATAGTCGTCGAGGGTGCGGATCTCGAGGCCGTGGTGCGCGCGCAGCGCGGCCGCGGGGCTGGCGCCTTCGTAGATGTAGTCGCCAAGGTGAACGGCGAGGTCGATCTCTTCCTGCGCGAAGTGCGCGTACGCCGTGAAGAGTCCCTGGTCCCAGCGCTGACAGGAGGCAAAGGCGAAGGCCAGCGGGGTCTTCGCACCCGCGGCCGGCGCGGTGCGGAACCGGCCCACGTCGCTCACCGCCTCACCGGCCATGAAGCGATAGAAGTACCACCGGTCGGGCTGCAACCCGTCCACGTCGACGTGCACGCTGAACGAGAGCTCGGGGGCCGCGGTGGCCCGCCCTTTCTGCACGATCTTGGTGAACTGCGCGTCGTCGGCCAGTTCCCAGCTCACGACGGCGCGGGTCCCCTCCATGCCGCCGTCCGGCTCGAACGGGCGCGGGGCCAGACGCGTCCAGAGGACGCCGCCGGTGGGGGTGGGGTCGCCTGAGGCCACGCCGAGCTGGAACGGATCGTCGGCGAAGCGGGGGCGGGTGGTGACGCGCCACACGTTGGGGACGACGGCGGCGAGCGCGGCGTAGCGCGAGAGGTCGGTCAGAAAGAGTCGGCGGTCCATATGCATACGGTACGATGGATCGCCCGCGGCGGCTATATCCCGCGGTCACGATTGCGTGACGGGCGGCCGAAAGCTGCGGCAACCATGCAAGGCTGTCCGGCGTTGGATCAGGATGACGCCACCGTCCCTTTCCGCTCCCTCGCTCCCGCTCGGCCTCACCTACGCCCGCGCGCGGCTGTTCCTCGGCATTTCCGGCGTCGGTAGCGCCGTGCTGTTGACCGCGGCCATGCTGTACTTTCGCGTGCCGTCGCGGGGGCTGTCGTTATCGGCCGATGAACCGCTGGCGCGCGCGCTTTTGTCCGTGGGATTGCTCTACGCGTTCAGCCAGATCGCGTTTGTGGTGTTCGACGTGATCGGCGGCAACGGCTTTGTGCGGCGGCAGCCCTGGCGTGACCCGTGGCTGGCGCGCTGGCTTCGTGGGGTGAGCGTGCAGTGGGTGGTGTGGATGCTGGCGGCCACGGCGCTCATGCTGGCGGCGCGTGCTGCGGGAAACTCGGCCGCGGTCGCCGTGTTTGTGGTGGTGCAGTTCCTGCTGGCGTTCTGGCGGGGACGGATGGCCCGTGTGATTGCGCGCCTGCCGATCGTGCCGACCCCGGCGCGCATCGCGAGTGCGGCCGCACAGGCGGGGCTCGATGTGTCGCGGCTGCACGTGCTCGACAGCCCCGACGAAAGCTTCGTGGGCGGTTGGTCAGGACTGACCGCGCGCACGCTCGTCGTGCCGGCGCGCTGGGCGCAGCTACCTGAGCCCGCGCTCGCCGCCATGCTGCTGCGTCGCCGCATCGCCGGCACGAGCGGCGCGCACACGCGCGGCGTGATTGGCGCGATCGCGTGGAACACGCTGGGTTTCGTGGTCTCGTTGGCGCTCACCGGGGTCTCGCCGTCCTCGGCCGGCGGCGTGATCACGCTCGCGGCGGCGATGACGCTGTGGGCGTTTCTCGGCGTCTTGCTGCTGCCCACACCGTCGCGCGCCGCCGTCTTCGCACTCGATGCCGCCGCCACCGCGTCGGTGGGTGCGGCCCCAATGCGCACCGGAATCGAACTGCTCGATCAATGGCAGGACGACGAACCGGTACGTAGCACCGGCGTGGAGACGGTGTTCCATCCGGTGCCGGGGCGTAGCGCGCGGATCGCGCGGTTGGTGGGAGAGGCCGACGCCGTGAAGCCGTGGCACGCGCACCATCTGGCTCGCCACGCCCTCTGGTTGAGCTGGGGCGCGTGCACGCCGCTGTCGCGCGCGGTGCACTGCAACGTGGGCCGGCCGGCGCTGTGGGCGATGCTGCCGGGGGATTGAACGGATTCAGACTTTCAGAAGTCGGGCGTCAGACTGGGTATAGTGTTCGGAATTCAGCAACGGCAGTGCTCAGTGTCGAGCATATCCCATGATCGGGGTGCGATGAAAGGCTCATCGACGCGCCGCGGGCGCCCTCCGCCACGGGCGCCCTCCGCGACGCGTTGCCGACCGGCGCGCCGATCGCGAGATTCCCGCCTATGAACATCTCCTGGATCGATTGGGTCATCGCTGCGGCGTCCATTCTCATCTGCTTCGTTCCCGCGCTTTTTCTTGCCAAGCGCTCGGGGGCCAGCACGTCGGATTTCTTCGCGTCTGGTCGCTCGGTACCCTGGTGGTTGGCCGGCCTGTCGATGGTGGCGACGACGTTCTCGTCGGATACGCCCAACTGGGTCACCGAGCAGGTGCGACGCTACGGCGTGGCGGGCAATTGGCAATGGTGGGCCTTCGTGCTCACCGGCGTGGCCACCGTGTTCTTCTTCGCGCGCCTGTGGCGTCGCTCGGGGGTGATGACGGACCTCGAGTTCTACGAGATGCGCTATTCAGGGAAGTCCGCCTCGATGGTGCGCGGTTTCCGCGCCGTGTATCTGGGGCTGTTCTTCAACTGCTTCATCATGGGCATGGTGACGTTGGCAGCGTGCAAGATTGCCAACATCCTGTTCGGCCTAGCACCCTGGCAGACGATCGTGATTTGCGGCGTGCTGAACGTGGCGTTCGCGGCGCACTCCGGACTGTGGGGCGTGCTCGTGATCGACATGATCCAGTTCTTCATCAAGATGACCGCCGTGTTTGCCGCGGCGTGGTTCTCGCTGGTGGAAGTGGGACGCCGGCTGGCCGGTGAGCCCAGCGGCTGGCTCGGTCTCAAGCTGCTCACCGAGCGGCTGTCCACGCTGCAGGTGGTGCAGAGTACCGCGGCCAACGCGCAGCCGGTGATTTCGGCGAAGGACGGGACGGGTCAGCCCATTCTCGACCTGCTCCCCAACTTCAGCATGTCGGAGTTGGCGCTCATGATCTTCATTCTGCCGATCGCCGTGAGCTGGTGGGCCAACTGGTATCCCGGCGCCGAGCCGGGCGGAGGATCGTACATCGCGCAGCGCATGTTGGCGTCCAAGTCGGAAAAGGATTCGCTCGGCGGCACACTGTTCTTCAACATCGCGCACTACGTGCTGCGTCCGTGGCCGTGGATCATCACGGCGCTCTGCTCGATCATCGTGTATCCCGACCTGGCGTCGATCAAGGCGGCCTTCCCGAACGCCGACGCCGCACTGATCGGACATGACTCGGCGTTTCCGGCCATGCTCAAGTTCCTGCCGGTGGGGTTTGTGGGGCTCATGATCGGCGGGTTGCTGGCGGCGAATTCCTCTACGATCCTCACGCACCTGAACTGGGGCTCGTCCTATCTCGTGCACGACTTCTACCGTCGCTTCATCAAGAAGGACGGCAGCGAGTCGCACTACGTGAACGCCGGCCGTCTGTCCACGATCGTGTTGTACATCTTCGCGGCGCTGCTCAGTCTGACGATGAGCTCCGCGCAGCAGGCGTTTCAGGTGCTGTTGTCCATCGGCGCCGGCACGGGGCTGCTGTACATCGCGCGTTGGTTCTGGTGGCGCGTATCGGCGTGGTGCGAGATCGTGGCGATGGTGATGTCGCTGATCACGTCGTTGGCGGTGCCGTACTTCATGCCTGGCGCGACATTCGCGACCACCACGATCGTGCAGGTGGGGATCACGACCGTGGCGTGGCTGATCACGGCGTTCGTGGGGCCCACCACCGATCGCGCCACGCTGATTGCGTTCGTGCAGAAGGTGAAGCCGGTGGGCGCCGGGTGGAGCGAACTGCGTGCGGCGGCCGGTATTTCCGATGCCGAGGTCGCGCAGGAGAATCGCATCGGCGCCGCGTTCGCGGGGTGGATCTCGGGCTGCGTGGTGATCTGGTCGTCGCTGTTCGCGATCGGGAATTTCCTGTACGCGTCGGGCGATCCGTCGCGGTTGCGTATGGCATGGATTCTCACGGCGGTGCTGGCGGTGAGCGGTTTCGTGTTATTGCGCGTCACGCAGCAGTTGTGGACGGACAGCACGGCGTCGCAGGCGCGTGAGGATGCGCGGGTGGCGCGCGGGTAGGGGTCGCGTCGCATATGGCGGTGCGTGTCGTGCGTTGCCATGATGCGGCGCGCGACGGTGTGATGACAACGGGGCGTGAGGGAGCATGCAGCGTACGGCATGTCTTCCTCACGCCTTTTGACGGTGGTTCGTGACCGGGCCGCCGTTCGTCGCTACAGCCCGCGCACCACGCAGGCGTACGTGCAGTGGATCGTGCGCTATGTGCGGTGGAACGGCCTGCGCCATCCCGCGTCGCTCAGCGGTGTGGAGGTGCGGGATTTCCTGACGTATCTGGCGCGTGAGCGGAATGTGGCCGCGTCGACGCAGAATCAGGCGCTGGCGGCGTTGCAGTTTCTGTACCGCGACGTGTTGGAGCAGCCGCTCGGGGAGGTGTCCGGGCTCGCGCCGGCGCGGCGGCCCGTGCATCTACCCAACGTGCTGTCGCGCGAGGGCGTGCAACGGGTGTTGGCGTGCCTGAGCGGCGTCCCGTTGCTGATGGCGCAGCTGTTGTACGGCAGCGGCGTGCGCTTGCAGGAGTGCTGTCAGCTGCGGGTGAAGGACGTGGACTTCGACCGCGGCGAGCTGCGGGTACGGCGTGGGAAGGGGGACCGTGATCGCGTGACCGTTCTGCCCGCTGCGGTGGGCGTCCCCCTGCGGGCGCACCTGTCCCGTGTGCGGGCGGTGATGGGTCGGCGTGCCGCCCGGGGTGGTGGCTTCGTGGCCTTGCCGGGGGCGTTGGACCGCAAGATCCCGCGGGCGTCGCAGCAGTGGGGGTGGTGCTGGGTGTTTCCGGCGGCGCGGGAGTACTGGCACGGCGAGAGCCAATCGCGGCGGACGCACCATATCCACCCCACGGTGGCGCAGCGTGCGGTGGCGGAGGCCGGCCGGCGATCGGGCGTCGGTCAGCGGGTCGGGTGTCACACCTTTCGGCATTCCTTTGCCACGCACCTGCTGGAGTCAGGGGCGGATATCCGGACCGTGCAGGAGTTGCTGGGGCACCGGGATGTGAAGACGACGATGCTGTACACGCATGTGCTGAACCGTGGGGGGCTGGGCGTGCGCAGTCCGCTGGACGTGGGTCGGTGACGGGCGCCCGCCCGGCGCCTCTCCGGGCGAAGTCCGATTAGGCTGCAAGGCCCGCAGGCTAACGGCGGCAGCGACAAGGGTACGGCGCGGGCGAAGTGGTGGAGTGGTGGTGGGTTGCGGCGGTGTGCGCCGGGCCGCATTGTCTTGCTCGACTGCGATGAGGTGCATGCATAGCGTCCGCCACGCAGGGGTTTCACGCAGGCTAATAAGCGTTAGACCTCCAAGGACGGTCTTGTCCGCCGGCCAGTCCCGCGACACCTTCCAAGTATGTCCTCGCCGATTCTAGACTTCAGTCACCTGACGCCCGACGAGCGTATCGAGCTCGCGGAGCAACTCTGGGACAGCCTGCCCGTTTCGGAGCAGCAGCCGACTGAGCCCGTCCTCGACGAGCTACGCCGCCGCCGCGCCGAGCTCGAGGCTGACGGGGATCCGGGCGAGCCGTGGGACCTGGTCGTGAAAGAGATCGGTGAGCGCGGCGCGTGACGCCGCGCTTGTTCGTTCGACGCGACGCGCGCGCAGAAATGGCGGAGGCGTTTCAGTGGTACGAAGCGCGAAGTGTCGGACTCGGACATGAATTCCTACGGGCCGTCTCGGTCGCATTCACCTCGATTCAGCGCGCACCTGAGCAGTATGCGATCGCGGTCGACGATATTCGCCTGGTGCCGCTTCGCCGATTCCCGTACGTGGTGTACTTCGTGGGCACTTCTCGAGGAATATCGGTGATTGCGGTCATTCACAGCCGCCGTCATCCACGCCGTTGGCAGTCGCGGCGCTGAGGTCTAACGAAACGTTGCTGCAGACAGCGCAATGCGCTGTGCGGCAGGCGGGCGCCGTGCTGGCGCACGTCGCCCGTCCAGCCGCATTTTCTTGGATGCGCTGCAGCAGAACGTCAGGCGTTAG
>JBBARJ010000199.1:0-6761 GCA_040399825.1 Gemmatimonas sp. | reverse complement strand
GGTAGGGAGTACGGGGTACGGAGTCGCGGCCTACTCCCGACCCCGTACTCCGTACCCCCTACTTCGCAGTTACCCAAGGAACGGATACCGCCACGAAAGCGGACTCGAAAACGTCTCCTTGATGTTCCGCGCACTCACCCAGCGCATCAAGTTGAGCTTCGATCCCGCCTTGTCGTTCGTGCCCGAGCCACGCGCGCCGCCGAACGGCTGCTGGCCGACCACCGCGCCCGTGGGCTTGTCGTTGATGTACAGATTGCCCGCGCTCTGCCGCAGCACACTCATCGCTTCGCGCACCGCGCCGCGGTCGCGTGAGAAGATCGCGCCCGTGAGCGCGTACGGCGACGTCGTGTCCACCAGCGTGAGCGTCTCGCGCCACGCGTGGTCGTCGTACGGATGGATCGTGATCACCGGGCCGAACAGCTCTTCGCACAGCATGCGGTGCTTGGGGTCGTCCGTCTCCACGATCGTGGGCTCGATGAACCAGCCCTTCGAGTCGTCGTAGCCGCCGCCCGCCACGATGTTCGCCGACGTCTTCGCGTCGTCGAGATATCCCTTCAGGCGGTTGAACGCCTTCTGGTCGATCACCGCCGCCACGAAGTTCGAGAAGTCGCGCACGTCGCCCTGCTTCATCTCGGCCATCATCTTGATGCAGCGTTCCTTCACGTCGGGCCACATCGACTTCGGCACGTACGCGCGGCTGGCTGCCGAACACTTCTGCCCCTGGTATTCGAACGCGCCGCGCACGATGCCCACGGCCACCGCCTGCGGATCGGCGCTCGGGTGCACCACGATAAAGTCCTTGCCGCCCGTCTCGCCCACGATGCGCGGATACGACTTGTAGGTGCCCATGTTCGAGCCGATCGTCTTCCACATGCTGTTGAACACGCCCGTGGACCCGGTGAAGTGCACACCGGCCAGATCGCGGTGCGCCAGCGCGATGTCGGAGATCATCGACGCGTCGCCCGGGATGAAGTTGATCACGCCCGGCGGGAGCCCCGCCTCTTCCAGCAGCTGCATCGTGTACCACGACGACAGCAGCGCGGTGGCCGATGGCTTCCAGAGCACCACGTTGCCCATCAGCGCCGGGGCGCCAGGCAGGTTGCCGCCGATCGCCGTGAAGTTGAACGGCGTGACCGCGTACACGAACCCTTCCAGCGGACGGTAGTCCAGCTGGTTCCACATCGTGTGGTCGGAGATCGGCTGCTCGCTGTACAGGTCCTGCGCGAACTGCGCGTTGAAGCGCCAGAAGTCGATCAGCTCGCAGGCGGCGTCGATCTCAGCCTGATGCACCGTCTTGGCCTGCCCCAGCATCGTGGCGGCGTTGATCGTGTCGCGCCACGTGGTGGTCAGCAGCTCGGCTGCGCGCAGAAACACCGCGGCGCGGTCTTCCCAACGCCAGCTCGACCACTCGGCCGACGCCGCCGCGCTGGCCGCGATCGCCTCGTGCACCAACTCCGGCGTGGCCTTATGGTAGGTGGCCAGCACGTGGTGGTGATCGCACGGCATCGTGACCGTGCCGGTGTTGCCGGTGTGAATCCGGCGGCCGCCGATCACGATCGGAATCTCCACCTGCTCGGCCGCCATGCGATCGAGACGGAGCTTCAGGTTCTTCGTTTCGGGCGAACCCGGCGCGTAGGTGCGCACCGGCTCGTTGACGGCGACCGGCACGCGACGCGTGCCATCGAAGGCGGCAAAAGACATTGAGACGTTCTCCGAGAGGGCAGGATAGGGAAGCCGAAAGCTAGCGTCATGCGGTTCTTGCAGTACCCTTCGCGCATGGCCCTACCATCCGCGCGCCCGTCCGTCTCGTTCCGGCTGTCCCGCACCCGCCGGTCACCGTCGGCGGCCCCGTTCGTGCTCATCCTCGCCCTCGTGGCGTGCGAGACGCCGTCCGTCCGCTGGGTCGATGCAGACGCCGAGGCAACCAGCCTGCCGTCGCCACTCACGTACCCGCCGTCCGTCGCCACTGACTCCACGCTTCTCGCGTCGTCGCCGTACGCCGACTTCCTTCTCACGCAGGACTTGTGGCGCGAGGCGGGCGGCGCCAGCCTGCTGGAACCCGCCGCGGCGGCGATGGCCGAGGCCAGCGAAGTGGTGGAGGCCCATGCCATGCTGCCCGCGGTTCAGACCGCGCCGGCGCCGCTGACGTCGCTCGGCAACGGCCACGCGCCCCTCGACTCGCTGCGCTGCGCCCGTTCCATGCGGATCGTTTCGGCTGGTGCACGTGGGCAGGTCGCGGTGTGGTGGAGCCGGGGCGCTGGCGGGCGCGTGCGCCTCGCGGCGGCCTGGCGGGATAGTGTGGTGGCCCCCTCGACGGATTCGGCCGCTGGCGGGGCCTCAGGCGCCCTCGGGGGCGCGCCGGGAAGTGCGTGGCGCGGGCCGATCATGGTGGACTCGCTCGATCAGGGGCCAGGCGACGCGCAGGCGGCCGACCGCGGCGCCTACGGTTGCGCCCGTCCCGCCCCCAGCGTGGCGATTGATCACAAGTATGGGTACGTCCACGTCGCCTACGCCCTCACCGGTCCGGAAGGGCCCGGGGTGTTCTATGCGCATCAAATGGACCCGCGCGCGCAGTTCGAGCCGCCGGTCGCGATCATCTACGGTGAGCGCATCGGCGACGCGCGCGTCGCGGTCGATGGCGATGTGGTCGCGGTGGCGTACGAAGATCCGAACAGCGGCGGTGATCGACGGAAGATCGGCCTCGCCGTGTCGCGCACGTCGGGGCATCTCTTTGAAGACCGCCTGACCGCCAGCGGCGGCATCTCCAACGCCCGCGACCCGCATGTGCTCGTGCGCGGCCGCACCGTCGTCGTCGGCTGGAGTGAAACGGCCCCCGGTTCCGATCCCATCTTCCGACTGCGGCGTGCCCGCGTGGAGCGTTGACCGTGTCGCTTCTTCTTGGTGCCCACTGCATCGACACCGGCGGCATCCCCATGGCCGCGCGCCGCGCCGGGACGGCGGGCATGCAGGCCCTCCAGATCTTCAGCGCGATTCCGAAGTTCTACAACGACAAAGTCGGGGTGAAACCCGATCGGCTCGCCCGCTATCAGGAAGCATTGGCCGAGGCCGGCATCCGCCCCGAGCACGTCATCGTGCACGCGGCGTACGTGATCAACTGTGCCACGCCCGACGAGGAGAAGTGGAACCGCGCCGCCGCCGCGCTGGCCAAGGAGTTCGAGCGTTCCACGGCGCTCGGTGTGGCTGGTGTGTGCTTCCACCCGGGAGCGGCCACCGACGGCGACCGCGACGCGGCGATCGCCCGCGTCTCCGAAGCGATGCGTCGTGCGTTAGCGGCGGTGCCGGCCAGTCACACCCGGTTGCTCATCGAGAACACCGCCGGTGCCGGCACCACGGTCGGGCGCACGCCCGACGAAGTCGGTGCCATGTTGGCCGGCATCCCGGCGGCCGATCGTGCGCGCACGGGCTACGGACTCGATACCTGTCATCTCTTCGCGTCGGGGTATCCGATTGCGACGTCGCGCGCCGATCTCACGCAGGTGCTCGATGCCTTCGAAGCCGCCACCGGCGAGCCGCCGGCCTTCTTTCACCTCAATGACAGCGAAGGCGCGCTCGGCTCCAATCGCGATCGGCATGCGCTGATCGGTGACGGGCTGATCGGGGCCGACGCGTTCAGCTGGTTGCTGCACGACCGCCGCGCGCAGGGCGTCCCCCTCATCCTCGAGACGCCGCAGGAACTCGCCGACATCGCCGAGGATGACGACACGCCCGATCCGTGGGACGTGCGCTCGATCGCGCTGCTGCGCACGCTGGCGACGGAGCCGCCGCGCGGCTGATGGGGAGCTGATGCGCCGCGGGTGGCGGGCCGCGATCGCGGTGATGCTGGTCAGTGCGGCCCTGCCGGCCTGCGAGCGCCGCACAGGGCCGACCGCCGGTGCGATCGAGCATCGCGAGGTGCGCGTCGTCGTGGACAGCGCCGTGACGCTGGCGGGAGATTTCGCGATGCCGTCGAGGCCGATGCCGTCGAGGCCGATGCCGTCAGCGACGGCCGCACGGGTGCCGGCCGTGCTGCTGTTGAGTGGCTCCGGCCCGCAGGACCGCGATGGCGCGCGCACCGAGTTGCCCGGCTATCGCCCCTTCCTCGATATCGCCGACACGTTACTCGCCGCTGGCTTCGCCGTCCTGCGGCTCGATGACCGCGGCGTTGGGGGCTCCAGCGGACGCGTCGACGGGGCGACGACCGAAGACGTTGCGCGCGATGCCGCGGCGGCTGTCGCTTGGCTGCGCGGTCAGTCGCGCGTACACCCGGAGCGGATCGCGCTCGTGGGACACAGTGAGGGGGCGCTGGTGGCTCTCTTGGTGGCGCGCGATGATCCCCGCGTGTGGGTGCTGGGACTCCTTGGTGCGCCCTCACGCCCCGGGCGCGAAATCGCGCGATGGCAGCGTGCGACGCTCGTGGCGGGCGATCTCACCACATGGCCGCCAGCGCAACGTGCGGCGGTGCTGGCGCGCGCCGAGGTGGATGCCGAGGCGATCGCCGCCACCGATCCCTGGCTGCGCACCTGGTTCTCCCTCGACCCGCGGGCCATCGCGCGTGACGTCCGCCAACCTGTCCTGCTGCTCCATGGCGCGAACGACCGGCAGGTGCCGGTGGAGCAGTCCGATGAACTCGCGGCGGTGCTGCGCGACGCGCGCTCGGTACGGTTGCCGCACACCAATCACCTCCTGCTCGATGACTTCGACGGGGATCCGCGCGGTTACGTGCGCCTCACGGCGCGCCGTGTCGAGGGGGACATTCTGCGCGCGCTGGTCGCCTTTCTTGCGCAGCAGCATGGCAAAAACCGTTTCTCCGAGGGAAGCACGGCGAAAAAAACCCGCTGATTTCGGTGCGAAGTGCGCTTTTCAGAGGGAAAAACGTGAAAAGCACTATTGCGCGATGTATTCGCGATTGTAGTTTTGGCCGTCCGCTGAGACGTAACCGCGTCTTCGCGAGATCTGTCGAGAGCTGTACCGCTCGACGCGACCCGACGGGTTACCACCTCAGGAGACAACATGGCCGCTGCGAAGAAGTCTGCGAAGAAAGCTGCAAAGAAGGCCGCCCCGAAGAAGGCCGCCGCCAAGAAGGCGCCTGCGAAGAAGGCCGCCCCGGCCAAGAAGGCCGCCGTGAAGAAGGCGCCGGCCAAGAAGGCCGCGGTGAAGAAGGCGCCGGCCAAGAAGGCCGCCAAGCGCACGCCGAACGCGGCGTTCATGAAGGCCCTGACGCCGAGCGGCGAGCTCGCCGCGGTCGTCGGAGACAAGCCGCTGCCGCGCACGGAAGTCGTGAAGAAGCTGTGGGCGTACATCAAGAAGCACGGCCTGCAGGATGCCAAGAACAAGCGCAACATCAACGCCGACGACAAGCTCAAGGCCGTGTTCGGTGGCAAGAAGACCGTCAGCATGTTCGAGATGACGTCGCTGGTCTCCAAGCACCTGTCGTAACTCCCGACGGTCTGCTGCGTATGTTGAAGGGGCGCGTCCGTGATGGGCGCGCCCCTTTGATCTAGTCCGTCCTCGACTTCCCAACCGCACCGCCCGTGGCCTCGAAAAGCAGTTCGTCGAATAGCAGCACCGATCGCAAGAGTGTGGCGAACCTTCGTGCCGGCAAGTCCGCCGGCAAGCCGTCCGGCGGCGGTGGTGGCTCCACCCTCTGGGAAAACGTCAAGGCGATTCTCGTCACCCTGGCGATCTTCCTCGCCATCCGGACGTTCCTGATCGAGGCCTACCGCATCCCGTCCGGCAGCATGATCCCCACACTGCTCGTGGGCGATTGGCTGTTCGTGAACAAGCTGGTCTACGGCCCGCACGTGCCGTTCACCGACATCAACCTGCCGGGATACGACGACCCCGAGCGCGGTGACGTGGTGGTCTTCGTCTCGCCCAATCAGGTCGATCAGCCCGACGATCCGAATCCCATTCTCGTGAAGCGCCTCGTCGCCGTGGCCGGCGATACCGTCTGGATGCGCGGTGGGGTCTTCCACGTGAACGGCATGGCCCAGCGTCAGGGCTTTCCGGCCTCCGAGAATCCGAAGGGCGATGGTGGCTTCTCGCATCCGCTCTTCAGCTGGCAGAAGCCCTTCGAAATCCGTGGCACCGCGGCCGGAGATCCGCCCGCGCAGCCCACGCTCGATGACTGGGGCCCCCTCGTCGTGCCCGCGAACTTCCTCTTCATGCTCGGCGACAATCGCTACGACTCCAAGGACGGCCGCTACTGGGGCTTCGTGCCGCGCGAGAACGTGCGGGGACGCCCCGTGTTCGTGTATTACTCCTACAACGCCGACGAAAGCACACGCCCCCTGCCGTTCCTCACGGATATCCGGTGGGGACGTATCGGAACGATCCTCAAGTAATGACGCGCGCCGCGCGGCTGCTCGCCTGTGCGCTGTCCCTCGGGAGCGCGTCCGTTTCGTGGGCGCAGACCGGCACCGCCACCGGGACAGTGCGCACCGACACCATCTGGTCGCCGTCGTTGGGCGCCAACAAGGCGCTCGTGGTCTATCTGCCGCCCTCGTACACGACGGCGGCGTCGACCCGCTATCCGCTGCTGGTGTATCTGCACGGCCGCACCGGCAGCGAGCGCAATTGGGTGGACGCGGGCCGGCTCAATCAGACGATGGACTCGCTGGTACGGGCTGGGGCGCCTGAAGCCATCATTGCCATGCCCGACGGCGATGATGGGTGGTATGCCACCTGGAATCAGCTAGGCGACGCGAACGCCTGTCGGGCCGATACGGTCCGCCGCGAACCCGCCGCGACCTACTGCGTGC
>JBBARJ010000198.1:0-6776 GCA_040399825.1 Gemmatimonas sp. | reverse complement strand
GCGAATGTCGGCACGGAGAACGAAGCTCACGTACTTCACGGTGATGACGAGCGTCAGCGCCCACACGATCAGCGAGAGAACGCCAAACACATTCTCGCGCGTGGGCTGCAGTCCGTACAGCGGACTGAAACACTCTTTCATGGAGTACAGTGGGCTCGTGCCGATGTCGCCATACACCACGCCAAGCGCAGTGAGGGTCAGGATCGCGAGCCGCTTGCCGGTGGGGTTCTCATGATGCCCTTCCTTTCGCAGCGGCGATTGGGCGGGGAACATGCTGGTGGTCGAGCGAATTTCGGCGCCCAGCGGTGCACTGCCGGCGTTGTTCGCGGCTGACGGAGTGACGGAGGAGCCCGTCGGATGCCGAATGGCGTCTGACGAGGGAGTCTGGCCGATACGGTCGGCCGCACTGCTATCGGAGTCGGCCTCGGAGGGGTTTACCGAGGCCTGAGGATTCTGGTCGTTTGGCATGGGTCGGATCGCGTCCGAAATGTACCATGGTGCAGGACGGAAATAGACAACGGGAGGCGAGTCTGCCTCCCGTTGTCGGGCGTGTCAGCTGATTCCCGGTCGTTCGGGGGCGCCGCCCGTCTACGTGCGCGGCGCGGCACGTAGACGGGCGTCAGAGTTCACGCCCCACCAGTGATGAAAGTTGCGCCCGGGCGACGCGACCATCCAGACGGGCCCGAATCAGGGCCTGACGCGCCTCGTTGAGCTGCGTCTGCGACGTGAGCAGGTCGAGCAGGGTGGACGCGCCAAGCGCGTAGCGCTGCTGCTGCACGCGCAGGTCTTCTTCCGACGCCGCGATGGCCGCCATCTGCACCTGCACGCGCGCCTGCGCGTTCTGCAGGGAGCGCACGAACGACGTCAGATTCTGGCGAGCGGCCAGCTGCGCGTCGCGCAGCTGCGCTTCGGCGTTCGTGAGCGTGACGTCGGCCTGCACCGTCTGCGACTCCCGGGCGAAGCCGTTGAACAGCTGATACGCGATGTTGAAGTTCATCGTCTGTCGGCTGGCGTTGTTTCCACCAACCAGCAGCAGGTTCCGACCGACAAAGCCTCCGGCATTCTGACTGAAGGAGTAGTTGTACCCCATCGAGACCGTGGGCAGATACGTCGACTTCTGACCGCGCTTGGCCGCCCGGGCAACCGCCACATTGGCACTGGCCAGACGTACGGCGGGGCCGTCGCTGGCGAGCATCGCCAACTCGTCGTCGGTGGGCAACGTCAGCGGCGTATCGAGTGTATCGTCGGGTGAAGCCGTGATCGGTGTGGAGGACCCAGCCACACGCGTGAGCGAAGCGGTGGCGACCCGCAGATCGTTCTCGGCGGTCAGCACGGCGAGCCGGGCATTGCCCACCAGAATCGTTGAACGCAGCGAATCCGACTTGGTCGCCACGCCGGCGGCGAGCCGCGCCGTGGAGGCCTTGAGTTGCTGTTCCGCCTGTTCCAGCTGGGCCTTTGCGGCGGCGGCGGATTCGCGGGCGGCGAGCGCAGCGTAGAACTGCTGCTTCACCTGCAGGGACGCATCGAATCGCGCCGACACGGCCGACACATCCGCGACATCGGCCGTCGCGTTGATGCGCCTCACTTCCGACCATCGCCGTCCGCCATCGAACAATTCAACGTTCAGGGCGAGGCCGTTGTTGTAGCTCCACGGATTTCCCGACAACGACGTCAGCTGACCGTTGAAGTTGTTGATCGTGGTACCCTGCGTCCGCCCCGTTCCCGCCGAGAGGTTGACGTTCGGCACGTACGAGCCGATGGCCTGTCGGCGCGCCGCCGACGCATTGCGGTCGAGACCACGCGCCGACACCGCTGCCGGCGAGTTCCTGGCCGCGAGTTCGATTGCCTCTCGCAGGCTGACGGGACGCGCTCCATCGTCACCGGTGAGTCCCTGAGCGCCAAGCGGGGCGGCCATCAAGACCGCCCCGAAGATTGCTGCGCCGACGACGGTCTGTCCCACACGATTCCGGCAATTCACTTGGTCTCACCTCGCGCCCGCGCCGCGCTGTCGGCCGTTCGCTGGTTACGCTCGAGCAAGGCGCGGAAAGCCGACTTCTGCGCGTCATCGAGGGTGTTCATCATCAGCACGCGCGCGCTGTCGCGCACGGCATCGAGAGTAGGGCGGACGGTCTTCATGATTTCACGTGACTGCGTGCGACGCCAATCCCACGCGGCGTCGATGGCCACTCGCTGCTCGGGAGTCGCCTTGAGCTCTCGTGTGAGTTCATCGATCATGGCGCGCTCGCTGAACACGTCGGGACGTGGCGGCGATACGACGCGATCGGCGGCAAAGCCGACCGCGCCCCCGGTGAGAAACGCACCGAGGATGAACATCATAGCGAGCGATTTCGGGCGGGAGGAGAACACGAATCGCTCGGGACTAGTAGTCGAGAGGATGCAGGTATCGCTCCGGAGCATCCTCCGGCAGGCGCGATCGCATCCGCGACGTCAGCGTGGCATCGTCCAGCGGCAGCGGCAATGCCGATTCCACCGCAGCCCGCTGCGCCATCGCCCGCGCGTTGGCATCCAGCTCGGCCTCACGCACAAACGTGGCACCAGCCACGAGCAGCGCGATCGTGGCCGCGATCAGCCCCGCCGTGCGGATGTCGGCGTGCCGGAACTCACCGAAGCCGCTCCACCATGCCGGCCGCAGGACGTTGATGCGCACGATACCACGCGTGACGCTCAGCATTACCCGCGCTTCCAATTCGTTCCAGTACGTCTCGTCCTGCGGCGCGGCATAGTGGCTACGCAGCAGGTCGGTCACTCGAGGGTCCGCATCAGGGCCGTGCCCGTTCTCGTTCCGCGTGACGTTCATTTCTCACTCCGAAGATTGCTCAGCTGTCGCCGCAGGTGCGCCCGAGCATGGTGCAAGTCCGATCGTGCCGTTCCTTCGGGAATTCCGAGGAGGGAGCCGATCTCTGCGTGCTTGTATCCCTCGACGTCGTGCAGCACGATGACTGCGCGCTGCCGTTCGCCGAGCGTATTCAGTGCGCGCGCCAAGCGCGCACGCAATTCACCCGCTTCTGCTGGATCCCGATGTGGAGACGACAAGGTCTCCGGCAACTCGTCCGCGTCGCGAACTTTGCGCCGACGGGCGATATCCAACGCCGCATTCGCCACGATGCGATGCAGCCACGCGCCGAACGCCTGCTCCGGGCGAAACCGCTCGAGGGCGCGAAATGCATGCAGAAATCCTTCCTGCACCGCATCCTCGGCATCATCGTGCGACAACACGATGGAACGGGCAACCGCATACGCGCGGCGCTGATGACGCTGCACCAGACCGGCGAATGCCGTGTGATCCCCTGCCTGTGCCGAGAGCACCAACTCCCGCTCCTCGAGCGCCTCGGCCGACACCGGTCGGTCAGTCCCCATGACGGGGGAGGCAGCTGGGAAGGAGAGGGCGACGGAAGTCATCGGCAATGGAGGGGTCATTCGACTTACGCATCGCCGACAGGGGGCGTTGAGGGCGTGGGCGGCAATCCCGAAAGCCCCAAAATTTCCGCATCGGCCTGCATGGCGCGCAGCACAATGCCGATGTGCTCATCGAGCGGCACCTCGAGGGCTGCTGCCCCCTGGATGATGTCGTCCCGGTTCACGCCTCGGGCAAAGGCTTTGTCCTTCATCTTCTTACGTACCCCGGCAACATCCACATCGGCCACCGCTCGCGAGGGCTTCACCAGCGCGCTCGCGGTAATCAGTCCCGTGAGCTCGTCCACGGCGAACAGGGCTTTGGCCAGCCGCGTGACCCGGGGAACCCCCGTGTACGCGGCATGCCCCAGCACTGCCTCGCACAGCTCCTCCGGCCAACCCGCCGCCCGAAGTACCCGCACGCCCTCAGCCGGATGTTCGACGTCCGCACCCTGCTCGGCGTTCGGAAACCGCTCGTAATCGAAGTCATGGATGAGCCCGGTCAGACCCCACAGCTCGACATCTTCCCCCAGTCGGGTGGCATAGGCTCGCATCGCACATTCCACCGAAAGCATGTGCTTGCGGAGGGACTCCGAGGCCGTCCAGTCGTGGACGAGCGATAGGGCAGACGAGCGCGAGGGGAGGGTCATCGCCCCAAGTCTAACCGGGCGGGCGTTCTGGCGGGGGCTGTGGGTCGCGACGGTCGACCGGCGCTAGTGCACATCCACCTTGACGCTCGCCGCTTTCCCCGTCCTCCAGATCAGCAGCAGCGGCAGCGCCGCCACGAGGAGAATTCCCGAAATCAGATACGTCCGCGAGAACGCGATCACGCTGGCCTGCGTCGCGATCTGCCGGTCCATGATCAGCAGCGCCTGCTGCTTGGCGACCGACGCATCGAAGCCGCGCGCTACCAGCCCCTTCGTGAGCCCGCCCAAGCGCGCCATCGTGGTCGGATCATACGCACCCACATGCTCAGTGAGGAGCTGCTTCTGCACGACCGTCTGCCGCGCCAGCATCGTGGCCATGATCGCAATGCCCAGCGACCCGCCCAGCTGACGCATAAGGTTGAACATGCCGGTGCCCTGGCCGATCAATCGCATCGGCAGGCTGGCCACCGTGGCGCTGGTGAGTGGCACGAACAGAAATCCCAGTCCCACGCCGCGTAGGATGAGCGGCCAGAACAACTCGTCTTGCCCGGAGTCGAGCGTCAGCTGCGACATCAGCAGCATCGACGCGAGGAACATGAACGCACCGACGACGATCATCGGTCGGGCGTCGACGCGGTTGGCGATGCGGCCCACGAAGGCCATCGTGAACGCCGATGCCAGCGCGCCCGGCAGAATCACCATGCCCGTCTGCTGCGCCGTGTAGCCGTGCAGCTGCTGCAGGAACACCGGCAGGACGAACACCGAACCGTAGAGCGCCAGCCCGAGGAACATGGCGAACAGCACGCCGGGGGCGACCTGCCGCGACTTGAGAATGCGGAAGTCGATGATCGGTTCATCGATCGTGAGCTCGCGCCACACGAGTAGCACGGCCGACGCCACGCTGGTGAGCGCAAGTCCCGTGACGAAGCGCGATTCGAACCAGTCGAACCGTTCGCCGCGTTCCAGCATCCACTGCAGTGAACCGACGGCCATCGTGAGCAGCACGATACCGAGCACGTCCACCGACGTTGCCTTCGTCTGGTACGCGGCATCGCGCACGTACGTCCACACCAGATAGCCGGCGAAGATACCGAGCGGCACATTGATATAGAAAATCCACGGCCACGCGTATGCATCGACGATATAGCCGCCGAGTGTCGGGCCGAGCGTGGGGCCGACCATGACGCCGACGCCGAAGATTGACTGGCCGATGCCGCGCTCGTGCGGCGGGAACGCTTCGAACAGGGTGGTCTGGGCCGTGGACAGCAATGCGCCGCCACCCAGCCCCTGGATCACGCGCCAGAAGACGAGTCCCCACAGCGACGTCGCCGCACCGCAAAAGAACGACGCGATGACGAAGATCGCGATCGAGCCGGTGAGATAGTTGCGTCGGCCGAAATACGACGACAACCAGCTCGACATCGGAATCACGATCACGTTCGCGATGATGTACGACGTCGACACCCACGCGATTTCATCGAGTGTGGCGCCGAGCGTGCCCATCATGTGCGGGATCGCCACGTTCACGATCGAGGTATCGACGAGTTCGAGCACCGCGGCCAGCGTCACCGCGATCGCGATCAGGTACTTGTTCTTGTACGGGTCGTCGAGCGCCGCCGCCTTGGAAGCGGACGGCGTCCCGGTCAATCCGGTGGGAAGGACAGTCGTCGCCATGAAAGGGAGTGCGTTACTTCACGATGACGTTCGCCAGCACCGACATGCCGGGACGCAGTGGACGCTCGGCGCCCAGCATTTTCGTAATGCGGATGCGCACCGGCACACGCTGCACGACCTTCGTGAAGTTGCCCGTGGCGTTGTCGGGCGGCAGCAGCGCGAACTTCGCGCCGGTGGCCGACGCGATGCTCTCCACTTCGCCCTCGGCGGTCGCGGCGTACGCGTCCACCTCGAGTTCGACCTTCTGACCCACGCGGACGCGTGCGAGCTGCGTCTCCTTGAAGTTCGCCGTCACGAACACGCCTGTGTCCGACACGATCGACAGCAGCGTCTGACCAGCTTGCACGAGCTGTCCGACTTCCACCTGCTTGCGTGATACGATACCCGACAGCGGTGCCGTGATCTTCGCATACGACAGCTGCAGGGACGCGTTGTCGCGCGCGGCCTGCGCCGCCGCCAGCCGAGCCCGCGCCAGACGTACACCCGCCTCGGCGTTCGACACGCCCGACGTGGCGGCGCTCACCTGACGCTGCGTGGCCGTGAGCATGGCCGACGCGGCGTCGAACGCGGCTTGCGCCGCATCGAGCTGCGCCATGCTGATGATCTGCTTCGTGGAGAGCTCCTTCGCGCGCACCAAATCGCTCTGCGCCTTCACGACCTGCGCGCGTGCGGCGAGCACCTGCGCGTCACCGACCTCGCGCTGACTCGACGCCGTACGCACCATCGCCGCCGCCTGCCCCTCGAGTCCCGTGCTGCCGGACGCCGCCGCCGCCGCCGCGTAGTCGGCCTCGGCTTGTGCCAGCTTCACCTGATACTCCCGTTCGTCGATCGTGACCAGGATCCCTTTGTCATCGACGTGCGCGTTCTCGCCGACGTTTACCGTCAGGACGTAGCCGCCGACCTTCGCGACCACCGGCACGATGTGTCCGTCCACCTGCGCGTTGTCGGTCGATTCGTGTGTCTGCGAAAAAGACCAACGATTGAAGCCCCATACGCCACCGGCGATGACCAGCACGAGGGGAATGAGCAAACGAATGTTCT
>JBBARJ010000197.1:0-6887 GCA_040399825.1 Gemmatimonas sp. | reverse complement strand
CTCCAAGGCTCCACGCGAAGTTCACACCACTGAGCACCGTAAATGTACGTAGTCGGCTGCCGAGCCGCTCTCACCGTCGTTCGGGTGAGCTATCGCTTCTTGGCGAGGATCGTTCCCCGACAGGTGATCGCGCCGCAGCTGCAGGGGAACCGCTTCTTGGCGGCCGGTGTGTGGCGCTCCGGCAGGATGTAGGCGTAGTCGTACACCAGCTCCTCGCCCACCTCGATCTCGTGAATGGCGTCGATCCAGATGCGGCCATCGTCGATCACCGCATCGCAGTTCGGGGCGCAGGAATGATTGAGAAACCGCGCCTCGTTGCCATCGACTGCCGCGTCAACCACCACCTCGTCGTCGATCGCGAACAGGTAAGTATGGTGACGCTCCCCGATCACGTCGGGGTAGCGTGCTTCGGCCGCTTCCGGGGTGAGCCGTTCGCCGGCGTACTCGATAATGCGGGTACCGGCGGCGATTGGGCGGGTCGCGTAGCCCCCGAAACCCTGAATCGGGGAGTGACGGACGTCAAACGGAAGTGATGTATCGGTCATGATGACTGAGAATCTCACCTATTTCACCCACCGAATCCACATCTCGGTGCCGGAATAGGATAGATTTCGGATCTCAAAGGAGACTTGACATATGAAACAGCCGGACGAGCGCGATGTCGCCGCACGGAACAGCGAGCGCGACGTCAGCGAAACCGGATTCGCGGCTCTCGGACTCGACCCCCGCATTGCCTCGGCGCTTGCTGCGCTAGGCTACGAAGAACCGACGCCCGTTCAGCGTGCCGCGATTCCGCCACTGCTGGAAGGACGTGATGTGTTGGCCCAAGCGGCCACCGGTACCGGCAAAACCGCGGCGTTTGCGCTGCCGCTGCTGAGCCGCGTGAATACGAGCGCCAAGGGCGCGGAGCGCACGTCGGCGCTCATCCTCGTGCCGACCCGAGAACTCGCCATGCAGGTGGCGGAAGCGGTCCATCGCTACGGAAAGCCGATGGGCGTCAGCGCCTTGGCCGTATACGGCGGCTCCTCCATGGAGATGCAGGTGCGCGCGCTCAAGCGCGGGGTCGACGTGGTGATCGCGACGCCGGGACGCGCGCTCGATCACATCCGTCGCCACACGCTGCAGATGTCGTCGCTCAAGACCGTCGTGCTGGACGAGGCGGACGAAATGCTCGACATGGGCTTCGCGGAAGATCTCGAGGCGATTCTCGAGGCCACGCCGAAGTCGCGTCAGACGGCGCTCTTCTCGGCCACGTTGCCGCCGCGCATTGCGAGCATCGCGAAGCGCCAGCTGCGTGATCCGGTGCTGGTGACGATCGACCGCGAAATCGTGCCGCAGGGCGAGTCGGCTCGCGTCCGTCAGGTCGCGTACATCGTGCCGCGGGCGCACAAGATGACGGCGTTGGCGCGCGTGCTCGACATCGAGCAGCCCACGAGTGCGATCGTGTTCTGCCGCACGCGCACCGAAGTGGACGAGCTGAGTGAAACGCTGATGGCGCGCGGGTTGCGCGCCGATGCGCTGCATGGCGGCCTGAGCCAGGATCAGCGCGACCGCGTGATGACCAAGTTCCGCACGCGGAAAACCGATCTGCTCATCGCGACCGACGTCGCCGCGCGTGGCCTCGACGTGAAGCACGTATCGCACGTGGTGAATTTCGATGTGCCGGCCGACGCCGAGTCGTACGTGCACCGGATCGGCCGCACGGGTCGTGCGGGTCGTGAGGGTGTCGCGATCACGCTGGCCGAGCCGCGCGAGCATCGGCTGCTGCGCAACATCGAACGCATGACGAGTCAGCGCATCGAGATCGCGCAGGTGCCCACCGTCGACGATCTGCGCGCGCACCGCCTGCAGTTGGTGCGTACGACGCTGCGCGAGACGATCATGGAAAGTGGTCTCGACAAGTTCCGCGGTATCGTGGAGTCGCTGGCTGGTGAGTTCGACGTGATGGATATCGCGGCGGCGGCCGTGAAACTGTTCGATTCGAACGACGTAACGGACGAGCCGGACATTCCCGCCGTGCAGCCGCGTACCGACGATCGTGGCTCGCGCGACAGCAGTCGCGGTCGTGACGGCGCCGGTGCCCGCGAAGGTGGCCGTCCAAGTCGCAGTGGTGAAGACGAAGCGCCGCGCGGAGCCAAGGCCGCCAAGCGCTCGAAGCCGGAATGGAGCGTGGCGCGGTTGTGGGTCGGTGCCGGTCGGAAGCTCAAGATGCGGCCGGGCGATCTCGTGGGTGCGATCGCGAACGAAGTCGGAATCGACGCCAGTGTGATCGGTGCGATTCAGATCGCCGACGGCTACAGCACGGTCGAGGTGCCGGAGGAAATCGCCGAGGATATCATCACGGCGCTGCGGAACACGACGATCAAGGGCAAGAAGGTGTTGGTGCGTCGCGACCGCATGCGGTAACACGCGGGTCGCACCACCGAGGGGCCATCCGTCGGCGCTTAGCGCGGCAGACGGATGGCATCGCCGGCCAACGCGGGCGTGAAGCGCGGTCGGCGGCGGGCCGCCGTGGCCTGCTCGAAGCTGTAGGCCAGCGCAATGAGCCTGGGTTCGCTCCACGCGGCCCCGAGAAACGAGAGGCCGATAGGCAGGCGGTTGTCGCTGAACCCTGCCGGCACGGTGAGATCGGGAAATCCGGTCAGGTTGGCGATGTTGCTGGCATCGGGCGCCGCTGCGCTGCCGGGTGACACGCCGATGGGGGTCGCCCGGCCGGACGAGGGCGGATAGACAATGGCATCGAGCCGATCGGCGTCGAGCATGCCTTGCACCACCTCGCGCATCATCGGCAACGCATGGTCGTGCACCGAGCGGTACCGGTAGCTGTCCATGCTTCCGCTGGCCGCTTCCGTGACGAAGCGTGACCAGCGAGAGGCGTTCGGCCCGGTGTCGTCGTCGCCGAGCGACGGGATGGCGCGGGCGCGCTGCAGCAGCTGCGCCAACGTTTTCGGATACGCGGCCGGCGTGGCCTTGAGATACGCGGCGATCTGCACCGGAAATTCGGGGAAGCGCACCGCGTTGTACCACGCATCGCGCGCGTTCAGCATCCACGGTGGAAAGCGCACGTCTACAACGGTGGCGCCGGCCTGTCGCATGGCCTCGAGTGCGGCCTCCACCACCCAATCCACCTCGGCGTCGGCGCCGGTGAAGTCCCGCGCCACCCCGATCCGCGCGCCCTTGAGGGCATCGGCGCGGAGGTATGGTGTGTAATCGCGCTCGAGGTGCGTGGCGCTGGCACGGGTCGCCTGATCGGTGGTGTCCACGCCGGTGAGGACGCCGAGCGCGATGGCGATATCGGTGACCGAGCGCGCCATCGGGCCGCCGGTGTCGAATGACAGCGCCAGCGGGATGATACCGGTGCGACTGAGCAGGCCGTGGGTGGGCTTGAGCGACACGATGCCGTTGATGGACGCCGGGCCGCGGATGCTCCCCCCGGTGTCGGTGCCCAGTCCGAACTGCGCGAAGGCGGCCGCGATGGAGGCCCCGGTGCCTCCGGATGAGCCACCGGGGGCGTAGGCCGGATCGTGCGGATTGCGCGTCTGTCCGCCCAGCGAGCTGTACATACCGGCTGACGCGAACTCGGACATGTTCACCTTGGCCAGCACGATCGCGCCGGCGTCGCGCAGCTGCTGCACGAGCACCGCGTCCCGCGCGGGGATGTAGCCCTTGAGCAGCACCGAGCCGCCGGTCGTGGGGAGGTCGCGTGTGTCGTAGTTGTCCTTGAGCACCACGGGAATGCCGTGCAAAGGCGAACGCCGACCCTTGGCCTTACGCTCGGCGTCCAGCTGACGTGCCGTCTCAAGGGCGTTCGGGTTGAGCGCGAGTACGGCCCGGATGGTCGGCCCCTGCCGATCGTAGGCGGCGATTCGGGCGAGATACCGGCTCACCAGCTGCACCGAGGTGAGCGTGCCGGCATCGAAGGCCGCATTGATCTCCGGGATCGTGGCGGCATCGAGGTCGATGATGCGTTGCGCGCTCTCGCGTTGCGCGCTCTCGCGTTGCGCGCTCTCGCGTTGCGCCTGCACCGGAGGTGCTGACGCGAGCAGCCACGCGGCCGCGAGCCAGAGCGCGTGCGTCGGCATCGGTATCCGCGTACGCGTGCGGCGCGACAGGACGTGGGCAAGAGGACGCGGCATGAGACGGTCTGGTGACGGTGGTGGGAACGGTGACGATGGCGTCGTCGGCACCGCGTGCTCAGTAGCCGGCGGCAAGGTCCACCGAATTCCGCAGCGGCTCCCCACGCTGAAACCGGACGAGGTTGTCGCGGAAGAGTGCCGCGACCTCATCCCAGTGCGAGGCGCGAAAGCCGGCGCTGTGGGGGGTGAGTACGACGTTGGGCGTGGTCCACAGCGGATTATCCGCGGTAAGCGGTTCGTGATCGAACACGTCGAGTACGGCACCGCCCAAGTGCCCGCTGAGCAGCGCCGCCTGCATCGCGTCGCCATCCACGATGCCGGCGCGCGCCACATTGACCAGCACGGCGCCGCGGTTGAGCCGTGCCAACTGCGACGCACCGATCAGACGCTGCGTGTGCGCGGTGCCCGGTGCGGAGAGCACCACCACATCGCAGTCGGTGAGCGCTGTATCCAGGTGGTCGGCGCCGACCACGGCATCCACGTACGGGGGACGCTCGCGGTCGGCATGGCGTCGCACGCCCGTGACGTGCATGCCGAAGGCGTGCGCCCGTTTGGCGACCTCGAGTCCGATCGTGCCCAGCCCGACAATCGTCATGCGCCGGCCGTGCAGCATCCACGGCCAGTCTACCGACAGTTCGTGCTGAATCCACTGCCGCTCCTGCTGCGCACGCAGCGTGCGGTCGAAGCGCCGCGACAGCTGCAGTACGCCACCCATCACGTGCTCGGCAATCGGAATGGCCTGTACACCACGCGAGTTCGTGATCTGCACTCCCGCTTGGGCGAGCTCGGCGAGCGGGAGCAGCCCCTGCACCGCCGACGCCGACGAATGCACCCAACGCAGCCGTGGCGCGGTGGCGATCATCGCCGGGGCGAGCATGGCGGCGAAGCAGACGTCCACGTCGACGATCGCGCGGCTGGCCTCCTCGAGGGTGCGGGCGCGCACGAACTGCACCTCGGGGAAGGCCACCGCGAGTGCGTCGGCGTGCGCGTCGGGAATGGACCACGCCTGCACCGGCCACTGGATGAAGATCATGACTTTCATGCGGACCAACCTACACGGTGCGGCGGGCGCCGGTCGACGGGAGTTACGCCCGCCGACCGGGTTGGTGCTCCGTGACTATGGAACGATACGTCCCGCCACCGGCGTGATAATGTGCGGCGACCCCTTGAGCAGATCGTTGATGCGGCCGATGCGTTCGCGGGTGAGCGCGTCGAGACGCCCCTGCGCATCGGTCGTTTCCACACCCAGCTCGCCGGCGCGCAGCTTCTCGCCGGCCGTGACCGGCCACTGCGGCCGCGCGATCATGCCACTCACCGTCTGGGCTTCTTCCCGCAGTCGTGGATACTGGCGGTATCCCAGCCCGGCCAGCGGCCGGGCGAGCACGGAGTCGCGGAAGTGCCGGAGGTCGCGCAGCGCGCTGCCGATTTCGGTGAGCGCCGCCGCGCCGTTGGTGGCGCCCGGCGCCGCGCGCAGGGCGCCCTGTACGGCCGTGAGCTGCCGCGAGAGATCGTCCACACCGGCGATCACGCGGGCGATGCGCGCCTGCGTGGCCTCGACCCCCTTGGCCGCTTCGAACTGTTCGGCTACCTGCGTGGCGGTCATCTCGATGCGCGGATCGTTCTGCACCACCACCGGCTTGGCGTACCGCTGTCCGTTCACCACGAGCGTGACGGTGTAGGTACCGGGGACGGCCCAGGCGGAGGCCGGCCCGAAGAAGCTTTCCTCGCCGCCACCGCCGGCGTCGCGGTTCTGCGCCGCCGCACGACGACGCTCGCGCAGTCCGGCCAGCGAGGTGTCGGTGGGCGCTGCGGCTTCCACGGCGCCGCGATTCCCGCGACCGCCGCCACCGGCACCGGGGGCCGCCTCTTCTCGCAGATCCCACACGACGCGCTGCACACCGGCCTCGTCGGGAACGCGGCGGAAGCGGCGCACCACGCGACCGGTCGCGTCGGCCACTTCCACGTTCACTTCACCGGCCGGCTGCGTTCTCAGGAAATACGAGATCATCGCACCCGTGGGCGGATTCTCGCCGGCGTACGTGCGCTGGCCGAGATTGCCGTCGCGGTTCCACGAGGTCCACTTGATGGCCGGGCGCAGGTCGAAGAGCGCCGCGTCAGCGGTGAGCACCTGTCCGAGCTGCTGGAATGGGGCGAGGTCGTCGAGGATGTAGAGCCCGCGACCGTGCGTGGCGACGATGAGATCGTTGTCGCGCGGATGGATCTGGATGTCGCGCACGGGGGTGACCGGGAGGCGTCCACGCAGCGAGTGCCAGTGCGCGCCGCGGTCCCAGCTGGCCCACACGCCCGCCTCGGTGCCGAGGTAGAGCAGGTTGCGGTTCTTCGGATCCTCGCGGATCACGTGCGTCCACCACGCGCGGTCGGGGAGATCGCCGCGGATGCTGGTCCACGTCTTCCCGAAGTCGGTGGTCATGTAGACGTACGGCGCGTAATCGTCGTCCTGATGATGATCGGCCGTGACGTACGCGGTGCCGGCATCCACGTGCGAGGCTTCGATCGTGGCCAGCCACGCGTTCGGTGCGAGCCCCGTCACGGTCGTGAAGGTCTTCGTCCACGTTTTGCCGCCGTCACGCGTGATGTGCACGAGGCCGTCGTCGGAGCTGGTCCAGATGACGTTCGAATCGAGCGGGGACGGCGCCACGCTGAGCAGCGTGCTGTGGAACTCGGCGGCGGTGTTGTCCACCACAATTTCACCGCCCGACGACTGCTGCTTGGCCGGATCGTTCGTGGTGA
>JBBARJ010000196.1:0-6935 GCA_040399825.1 Gemmatimonas sp. | reverse complement strand
CCCGAGCGGAAGATTTCCGCCACGTACGCCGCGAAGTTCATGCCGAACGCCAGCACCGCCACCAACACCGGACTGATATTCACCGCGGCGAACACCACGTAGAACACCAGCATGAGCAGCACCACCACCGGCGTACCGCGCAGGACCGCGATATAGCCCTGCGCGGTCAGCGATAACAGCCGGTTGGCCGACATGCGCATGAAGCACACGAGGGCACCCAGCAACGTGCCGAACAGCGAGGCCGCCAGCGCGATCAGGATCGTCGTCTGCAGGCCGTCGAGCAGCAGCAGATAGCGCTTCTCCTGAATCAGGTTGGACTGGATGCTGGCGCCGATCCCCTCCAGCCACGACGGCGCCGCGGCGGTGTTCACGTCCGGGCCGAGCGCACCAGCGGCGCCACCCGACTTGCGTACCAGCATGCGCTGCGCGTTCTCGTAGTACGTCGTGGAGAAGGCCACCCGCTTGCGTCGCTCAGGCGTGTCCGCCATGCCGGTCACCACCAGATCGATCTTCCCCGACTGCAACGCCGGAATCAGCGCCATCAGCTTCATATTGGAGAACACCACGGGGCGATGCAGCAGCGCCCCGAGACGACGCGCCAGCTCGCCATCGTGCCCGGTGATGCGCCCGCTGCCATCCACGAAACTGAACGGTTCGCGCGTCGCCGACACGCCGATCGTGAGCGGCTCCCCCGCGGGGGCGTTCGGGATATCGGGTTCGTCGTACGGGCTGAGGTCGGGCTTGAACCAACGCGTCTTCATCGCGGTCAGCGTGCCGTCCCCCCGCAACGAATCGAGCGCGTCGTTCACCGCCGCCAGCAGCACGGTGTCGCTCTGACGCGCGGCCACGGCGGTGTTTTCGGCCGACAGCGGTTCCGCCACCAGCGTCAGATCCTGGTTCGTCTTCGTGACCTGCAGGGCGCCCGGAAACGCCGTGACCACCGCGTCCAACTGCCCGGCGCGGATCGCCGCCACCGCGTCCATGATGTCATCGAACGTCTTGATGTCGGCCTTCGGAAACCGGTCCAGGACGATCTGTTCACCGACCGATCCGCCCATCACGCCGATGCGCGCGGTGGCGGCATCGTCGAGGGTCGTGATCGTGGACGCCGAGCGCTGGCAGCCGCCCAGCGCGAGCGAAAGCGCCAGCAGTCCGCCGGTCACGCCCGCGTTCCACGCCCGCGTTGCCCGTCGTCGGGTGGAGTCCAGCGCATGTATCACGTGCTCGTGCATGACGTCCTGAATCCTCTCGTAGGTGGAGGTGACGCATTCCGCGCGCGCACCTCGGGGCACTCGAACGGGTGGCCAGCGCGATCGCGCCGGCCACCGCCTACACCAGCTGCCGGCGCACCAACTCGCTGAACACGCCGTCTTCCTGCATCAGCGCCTGATAGCTGCCGCTCTGCACGATCCGTCCGGCCACCATCACGTAAATCCGGTCGGCATTGATCACGGTGCTCAACCGGTGCGCGATCACCACCCGCGTGGCCTGCAACCGGTCGAGACTCGCGCTCACCACGGCCTGCGTCGCGTTGTCGAGCGCACTCGTCGCTTCGTCAAAAAAGAGCACCCGCGGCCCCTGCGCCAGCGCCCGCGCAATCAGCAACCGCTGCCGCTGGCCGCCGGAGAACGTGCCGCCCCCTTCGCTGATCATGGTGTGCATGCCCATGGGCATCAGCTTGATGTCCGCGTCGAGCGCGGCACGGCGGGCCGCATCCCAGGCATCGTCGATGGTGAGCAGTGTGCTCCCGACAATGTTCCGGTAGATGTCGCCCGGCATGATCTTGCTGTGCTGCAGCACCACGCCCAGCTGCCGTCGCACGGCGGAGACATCGAGCGCGGCCAGATTCTGCCCGTCGTACTCCACGGTACCGCGGTCGGGCGTTTCGAAGCCGAGGAGCAGTCGCAGCAGGGTGGATTTCCCCGAGCCGGACGGCCCGACGATGGCCACGAATTCTCCCGGACTGATATGCAACGACACATCGTCAAGCACGGGCGGACCGGAGCTGTCATAGCGGAACGTGACCCGGCTCAGCGCGATCTCGCCCGACAACTCGCCCGGATCCTGCTGCTCGGCCGTGACTTCGGGCACCGCATCGAGGATGGGCCGGACCCGCTGATACAGCGGCTGCACGCTGAGCACCGTCATCGCCGCGGTCCCTAGTGAAATCGCGGCCATCAGGACCTGCGTGAAGGCCGCATTGAACGCCAGGAACGTACCGGTCGACATCCCGCCTTCCGCGGTCGAAAAGGCCACCCCGCCAAACACGGCCACGACCCCCAACACCGGGAGCGCCCCCTGAAAGGCGGCCAACAGATTGGTGGCCATCCCTGCCTGGTACGCCACCCGCCGCTTCTCGCTGAAGGTGGCCGCCCACACGCCGAACGCGAACCCCTCGGCGCCGGCCACGCGCAGCTTGGAAATGCCGGTGAGCAGTTCGAGCACGATGCCGCTGAGCTTACCCTCCAGCCGCTGCTCCACTTTGGCACGCTGCAGCTGGCGATATCCCACCCCGACGGTCACGGAAACCGTGAGGAGGAGCACCCCCATGGCCACCAACGACAACCGTGGGTCGTAGTACACCAGCAACCCGACGCTCGGCAGCGCCGTGATTCCGGTGAACACCGTGCCGATGACCGCCCCCGACAGCGCCTGCCGGATGCTCGAGAACGCCATCGTGCGGGTACCCAGATCGCCAGACGAATACTGCCGGAAGAACGAGGCCGGCAACCGCAGCACGCGGTCCATCACCGCCGCATTGATCGTCGAATCGAGCCGGTTTTCCACGCGCAACATGGCGAGCGACCGGGTCACGGTAAACAGCGCCGCGGCGATGGAGACCATGCCTAATCCCAACCCGACTTGCATCAGCCCGCCGCGCTGGGATTGCGGCACGAGCGTATCGAAGATCAAGCCCGTGGCCAGCGGCATGACGATCCCCACGATCCCGCCCAACAGCGCCATCATCAGGACCCGCCACAGGTCGGGACCACAGTCTCGCAACCCGAGGGCGAGCAGGCGGGCGCCCGTAATGGCCTCGGCCGCCATACTGGGGTAGAACATCGTCGCACCGGGCGCGATGGTAGACGCAACCGTCGGCGTAATGGGCGTCGTCGTACCCGCCGTGGGGTCATACAGGCTGTAACTCGCGTGCGAGGTCGGCAGCAGTCCCACCGGCGCGCCGCTCCCCTGGAGGAAGCCCAGCAGGGCCCCTTGATCGGTTCCCCACCACTTGTCGGTGAGCTGCACCGGCCGCGTGCGCGTTTGCGAGGCTTTGGCGATCTCGACGAGCGGGTTCGCGGCGCGCGCGCGCGCATCATCGGTGCGCTTCGGCGGCACACGCATGGTGATGCCGGTGGCCCGACCCACGGCCGCGCAGGCCAGGAAGAGGGCATCGTCGCTCGCGTCGCTCGGCACCGGCGGCGCCGTGGTCCCACCGAGCACCGCAGTGAGTTGCGACAGAGCCGCCTGCTGGGCCTGCAGTCGCCGCGCCGCCTTCTCGGTGAGCCGATTGTATTCATCGACGGCCACCAGCGACGTGTTGAACAGCTCGCACGACAGCACCAATCCGTGCAGCGTCTGGAGTCCCGGCCACAGCGACGCGTCGCGCCACGCGGTCACCGTGTCCACGGCCTCGACGTCCGACGACTGGAGCAACTGCAGCCAGCTGTCGTGCGTCACGGGCACGCGCATCGGCACGTCGGCCGACGTGGTACCGCCAGCCATCTCCTCCATGTCGATGAACAGCGAGGCGCCGGTGACTTGACGTAACCACGCGACCCCACGGGCCGGTCGCACCCGTTGCCCCTGCGTCACCGTCTCGCTGGTGCCCGGCATCAGGAGCACATCGGCCCGCGGCTTCGGTGTGATGTGCCGCGTCACGCCGGCCGATACCGCCGTCACCCACCGGTCGATGCCCGCGCTCAGCTCGATCAGGTCGTCCGGTGCGGCGGCCTCCGGCGCGGCGGCCTGCAGACTCGCGAGGGACACCTCGACGACCTCGGTGCCGACGACACCCGAGGCCAGCAACCCGAGACCGAGGTCGGTGTCCATGCCGAACAGCAGGTCGCCGGCCTGCGCGCTCATGAAATGGTGGCGCATGCCGCGTTGCGTCTCGTCGCCCGTGCGAACGAGGAACAGTTCGAGATGACCGGTGCGCACCAGCCACACGCGGTTGACCCCCTCGAGGAGGAACGGCGCATTCCCCGCGACCGCCCGGGCGACGCCAGTGTCGAACAGGGCGCGCATCAGCGCAGAAGACGTCATGGGCGGCGTCAACTGGCGATCAACCGGGCGTACGCGCCATCGATGGCTTTCAACTCGTCGTGCGTGCCGCGCTGCACCACGACGCCGCGTTCGAGCACGAGGATTTCATCACAGTCGCGGATGGTGCTGAGCCGGTGCGCCACGATCAGACAGGTGCACCCGCGGCGGCGGAGGTTGTCATCCACCCGCTTTTCCGTGGTGGCGTCGAGCGCGCTGGTGGCCTCATCGAGCACCACGATGGTCGGATCGCCCACCAACGCCCGCGCAATCTCCAGCCGCTGGCGCTGCCCACCGCTGAAGTTGCGTCCCCCTTCATCCACCCGTCCGTCGTACGCGCCCGGCCGGGAGGCGACATCGTCATGAATACAGGCGTCCTTGGCCGCCTGCACGATACGCGCATCGCCCAGGGTGTTGTCCCACATCGTCAGGTTGTCGCGCAGCGTCCCGTCGAACAGAAAAATTTCCTGATCGACCAGACCGATCGAGTCGGTCAGCACGCGACGCGGATACGCGCCGCGCGGCTTCCCGTCGAAGAGCACCTCGCCCGACCACGGTTCCTGCAATCCGGTCACGAGACGCGCCACGGTCGACTTGCCACTACCGGTGCCACCCACCAGCGCCACGCGCTCACCGGGGCGCACGGTCAAGTTGAAATCGGTAATCAACGGCGGCTCGAGGCGACTGTACCCGAAGGTGACGTTCCGCAGTTCGATCGTTCCCGACAGCTTCACGATGTGCGCGGCGTCGGACAGCGTCCCGCGCTCGGCGTCCGGCGCGAGCTGCGGATCGATCGGGTACTGCATCACGTCGTCCAGCCGGTTCATGTCGGCCTCGAGCATCTGCACGGTGGCACCGAGTCCCACCAGCTGCGTCACCGGGCCCATGAAGCTGGCGGACAGCGTCTGAAAGGCCATCAGCGCACCGATCGTGAGCACGCCGTCCATCACGCGCAGGCCGCCCAGCCAGAGAATCGTGACGGTGGTGAGCGCCGAGAGCACCATCGGCACCGTGCTCACGAGCAACGAGGGCACGGCCAATTCACCGGTGCCGGTCACGACCTTGGCCTGAAATCCGGCCCACCGCGTAAAGAAGTCCGACTCGTTGCCGCCGGCCTTGAGCGTTTCGATGGACTGCAGGCCGTACATCGTGGTGCCCACGAGATTGCCCTGATCCGCCTGCAGCTTGCGGTTGCCCGCGGCCCGTACCGCGCCCACCACACGGAGCGCCACCACGTTCAGGGCGGCCGCCGCCATGGACACGAGGGCCAGCGTGATGTCGTACGAGAACAACACGGCGAGATAGAACACCGACGTCAGCAGGCTGAGCGCCGTGGTGGCCAGTTGCCCCGACAGCACCGACGCAATCGTGTCGTTCGTGGCCACGCGCGAACCGATGTCACCGCTTGACCGCTGCGTAAAAAACGTCATCGGCGCGCGCAACACGTGCCACAGGAATTGGCCCGACGACGCCACCGACAACTTGGTCTCGAACCGCAGCAGATAGTGTTGCTGCAGCCACGTGGCGGCGCTGGTGACCAGCATGGTGGCCACCATTACGAGCAGCAGAGGACGCACCAGGACGGTCGATTTGGCAATCAGCACGCCGTCGATGAACAGGCGCGTGAAGGTCGGCGAGGCGAGCCCGGGGACGACCAAGAGGAGTCCCAGCAGCACGGAAAACGCCAGGGCCGCCCCCGACCCCGTGAGCCGCCGTTTGAGCGCCATCACGACGGATCGGGATTGCCCCCCCTTCTTGAACGTGCTCGATGGGCGGATTTCGAGCACCACGCCGGTGTACGCGCGGTCGAATTCCTCATCGCTCACGGAGCGCCGGCCGCCGCCCGGATCGCTGAGATACACCACGCCCCGGCCGAAGCCCTCCAGCACCAGGAAGTGATTGAACTTCCAGAAAATGATCAGCGGGCCCTGCATCATGCGCAGCGCCGCGATCTCTTTCCGCAATCCGCGCGCCTCCATCCCATAGGTGCGGGCGGCGCGGACCACATTGCTGGCCTTGCTGCCGTCACGCGACACACCGCACGAGATTCGCAGTTCTTCGAGAGGGACGATGCGGCCGTAGTACGCCAGCACGATGGCCAGAGCCGCGGCGCCGCACTCCACGGCCTCCATCTGGATGACCGTCGGTGTGACCACGCGGCGTGGGCGCGTGTTAGAGGCCAAAGAGGCTCCGCACGAACGGCAGCACCATCTCGATGGGGCGCTGCGTGCGCTCGGTGACCAAGGCGGTGGCCATCGTGCCACTGAACAGCCCCACGGCCGGACCGGCCCCCGAGGTCCAACGGTACCCGCTCACGGTGGCCGAATCGGGCGTGAGCGTCACGAAGACCTCGAACGGGCTGCCTTTGGCGGACAACGTGGTCACGAGCCCGTCGTTCTGCAGCACCCGCTTCATCCCTTTGGCGGTGGCCGGGAAACTGGACACCGTCCGCACGCGACCCGTGATGTAGCCGAACTCCTCCGGTTTCACGGTGACGGGCGCGAGCCGCACGGCCATACCGGGCTGCACCTTCTTACCGTCGGCTGCCGGGAGATAGATCAGGGCTTCGAGCGGGCCCGTCACGGGCTCCAGGCTCAGCACCGATTCCCCCGCAGCCACGAGCTGCCCATCGGCCACGATCACTTCGACGACCCGACCCGCGGTCGTACTCA
>JBBARJ010000195.1:0-6954 GCA_040399825.1 Gemmatimonas sp. | reverse complement strand
GTGAAGATCTCCGGCTCGCCTATGTGGCACTCACCCGGGCCGAGTCGCGCTGCTATGTCACGTGGGGCACCTTCTCCGACGCCGCGGCCTCGTCCATCGGCTGGCTGGTGCAAGGCGGTGGTCAAAGGGTAGACCACGGTGCCATCACGGCACTGGTGTCGGCACATGTGGACACGATGGCGGTGGCTGATGTCCTCCTCGAACTGCCAGCAACGCCTGCACCACTGCTATCCGCTACGCCGGCGCCGCGGTCTCCGGTGCCGTTCACGACCGCGCCGGGACAACTGGCCATCTGGCGCAGCAGCAGCTTTACAATGCTTACGCGCAACGTGGCGCATGTGGACAGTCGCGATGTCGACGATGTCCTGTCGCCCGATGAGGTGCGTCGCACCGCCGTGCACGTGTCCGGCTTTCGAGGTGTGCCGGCCGGCGCCGACATCGGCAACGTGCTGCATGGACTGTTCGAGCACACCGACTTCACGAAGCCCGACGCGACCACCGACGCGGACGTACTGAACGCGCTACGTACCTACGGGGTGGTGGTACCGCGCGACGGACGGTGGACCCCCGTGCATATTCGCGACATGATCACGAGGGTGTGTCAGGCCGAGATCCCCGGTGCGGACTTCGCGCTCACCGTCGTACCACGCGAGGCCACCCTGCGTGAGTGGCGTTTCTCCATGCCGGTACGAGATTTCTCGATCGCGGCCGTGGCCGACGTGCTGGCCGCGTATGGATCGGCCCACGCGCGCGAGTATGCGCCCATGCTGCGACGTGTGCGCGACGATGAGTTCCGTGGCTACCTCACGGGGTCCATCGACCTTGCCTTCGAGCACGCTGGGCGCTGGCACATTCTCGACTGGAAGTCCAATTGGCTGGGGGCACACGACGTCGATTACGCCCCCGACGCGCTGGGACACGCGATGCACGCCGCGCATTACACGCTGCAGTATCACGTGTATCTGGTGGCACTGCATCGGCACCTACGGGCGCGCCAAGCTGGCTACGACGCGGGCGAGCATTGGGGACAGGTCACATACGCTTTTCTGCGCGGCATTGCGGCGACCGGACACCGCGGCTGGTTCACCGATGCGCCAACACCCGAACTGCTGCATGCGCTCGATCGCGCCTGTGGAGGCACGCCATGAGTGTCGAGCTCCACCTCACGGCGTTCTTCGACGCTGCCGTCGAGCAGCATCTGCTGTCCACCAGCGACCGTGTCCTCGGCGAGCTCACGCGGCGACGCGCTGGCCTGTCCGGTGACGCGGCCGTACCGATCGCCGTGGCGGTGGCGCTGCTGTCACGTGCGCGTGACGGCGGCCACAGCGCGCTGTCGCTGAGCGACCTCGCTGCCGAAGCCACGGAGCTGGCGCGTGAGCTTGCCGCCGAGGTCCGCGCCGAACACGCTGGTGCGCACATTCGCGAACGCGATGCCGCGTGGTGGCGTGCGACGCTGGACGCGGTGCCCGCGGTCGTGCAGGGCGCGGCCAGTCCGGTCGCATCACCGCTGGTGCGGCACGGCTCGCTGGTGCAGTTCCGTCGGTACTTCAACGCTGAACAGCGTATTGCGGCGCGCCTTCTCGACTCACTGACCCGTGGTGAGCCGACATTCCGCGTCATCACCGGCGGCCCGGGGACGGGCAAGACCACGCGCATTGCGGAGTTGCTCGTCGAGACCCTCGAGCGTGCCCCGGAGCTGCGCGTCGCGCTGGCCGCGCCCACGGGGAAGGCGGCGGCCCGACTCTCCGAGTCGGTCCGTCTCCGTCTCGACGCCATGCAGGCATCACCCGCGGTGCGTGCGCGCGTACCGCAGAGCGCACGCACCGTGCACCGCCTGTTGGGCTATCAGCCCGATCGCGATCGCTTCTGGTCACGCGCCGGTACGCCGCTTCCGTACGACCTGGTGATTCTCGACGAGGCCAGCATGGTAGACGTGTTGCTGATGGACGCACTCGTCGCCGCCCTTCCCACGCACGCCACGCTGCTGCTGGTGGGCGATCAGGATCAGCTGGCCAGCGTGGAAGCGGGTGACGTGTTGGGGGCGATCTGTCGCGTCGCGCACGATGTCGGTGCGGGCCACGTGCTCCACGACCGCGTCTTGCGACTCACCCGCAGCTACCGATTTGAAGCGCACCCCGCCATCGCCGCTGCGGCCGCGGCGATTCTCGCCGGCAACGCCACGGCCCTCGGGGCCGTGGTGCACACTGACGAACGCGCCGACGTGCGTTTGGCACCGGCGCCGCACGATCGCGCCGAGTTGCTGTCCCTGCTCGTGCCGTATTTGGAGGTCTGTCTTACCGCGGCCACGCCGGCGGCCGCCCTCACCGCCCTCGAGGGCTTTCGCGTCCTTTGCGCCGAGCGCGAAGGCACGTGGGGCGTGGCCGGCATCAACGCTGAGGTCGAGCGCTGGCTACGCAGTCAGGGTACCGTCATGACCGAGCGCTGGTATCATCGGCGCCCGGTCATGGTGATGGCGAACGACTACGGCACGCAGGTTTTCAACGGCGACGTGGGAGTGGCCTGGGACGCCGACGGCGAGCTGCTCGTGCACTTCCCGGGGCCCGAGGGCACCACGCGCGCGATTCAGCCGGCCCGACTGCCCGAAACGCAAACGGCGTGGGCCATGACGGTGCATAAGGCGCAGGGGTCGGAGTTCACCAATGTGATCATGATGCTGCCGGCCAAGGGCAGTCGGGTGCTCGGCCGCGAGCTGCTGTACACGGCGGTGACGCGGGCGCGCCGCCACGTGCTGATCGTGGGTGACGAGTCGGTCATGCGATCGGCGGTCTCGCGCGCAGTGCGCCGGGGCAGTGGGCTCGAAGCGATCTTGCGCGCGGGCATGGCACCGGAGGTGTCGGATGGGTGACCTCGTCGCGATTCTCACCCTCGTGTGTGCGGTGCTGGCCGTGGTGCTGCTGCTGGTGCAGATGCTACGCGTTCGCCCGAGTGCCGGTGCCGATACCGAAGTCGCGCGCCGCGAACTCCGCGACGAGTTGCGTAGCGCGCGCGACGAAGCGCGGGTATCGGCGCGTGAACTGCGCGAGGAAGTGACCAAGTCGATCGAGGCCACACAGGCCTCGCTCGATCGCGTGCGCGGCACGCTCGATCAGCGGGTGCGCGAGCTGCAGGAAGGCAACGAGCGCAAGCTCGATGAAATGCGCCGGACCGTCGACGAAAAGCTGCACGACACGCTCGAGAAGCGACTCGGCGAATCGTTCAAGCTCGTCAGCGATCGTCTGGATACCGTGCACAAGGGCCTCGGCGAAATGCAGCACCTCGCCACCGGTGTGGGCGATCTCAAACGCGTGCTCACCAACGTGAAGGCGCGTGGCACCTGGGCCGAAGTGCAGCTCGGCGCCATTCTGGAGCAGGTGCTCACCCCCGATCAGTACGACAAGAACGTGTGCATCCGGCTGGACACCGCCGAGCGCGTGGAGTTTGCCGTGCGGCTGCCGGGGACACTCGATGATCCGGCCAGCTGCGTGTGGCTGCCGATCGATTCCAAGTTTCCGCAGGAGGATTGGCTGCGGTTGCAGGATGCGTCGGATCTGGGCGACGTAGCGGCCGTGCAGGCGGCCAGCGACGCGCTCATCCGCACCGTGCGCGGGTCGGCCAAGGAGATCCACGACAAGTACGTGCATCCGCCGGCCAGCACCGACTTCGCCATCATGTTTCTCGCCACCGAAGGACTGTTCGCCGAAGTGCTCCGGCATCCGTCGGTGGTCAGCGATCTGCAGCAGCAGTATCGCGTGGTGGTGGCCGGCCCAACCACGCTGGCGGCCATTCTCACCAGCCTGCGCATGGGCTTTCAGACGCTCGTGGTCGAACAGCGCGCCGCCGAAGTGTGGCGCGTACTCGGCGCGGTGAAAACCGAGTTCGGCAAATTCGGCGATGTGCTCGACAAGGTGCAACGACAGCTCAACACCGCCAGTCGCACCATCGAGGAAACCGGTCAGCGCAGTCGTGCGATGGAGAAGAAGCTGCGCTCCGCCGAACGGTTGCCCGAGGCGGAAGCGGCGATGGTGCTGGAGTTGCCCGTCGGCGATACGACTGACGCTACCGACGCTTCTCCCCCACAATGAGCTCGTGGGCCGCGCCCTTCGTCCCGTGGGCGCGGCTCTGCTCGGTGGTGACCGTGAGTCCGTTGCGGCGCAACGCTTTCGCGAACGCGGGATCGGCATCGGCCGACCAGTAGATCACGCGTCCACCGGGACGCAGGGCCGTCATCGCCAATTGTATTCCGTTATCGTTGTATAGTTTGGCGTTCCCTTTGGTGGTCAGCGACTGGGCCCCGTTGTCCACGTCCAGCATGATCGCGTCGAACACGCCCGGGTGTGCGCGGAGCAACGGCAGCACGTCGCCTTGGCGGATGTCCACCCGAGGGTCGTCCATCGCGGCCCCCGAGAGGGCGTACTCGGGATTGCGATTCCAGGCGATGACCTCGGGCACGATCTCGGCCACCATCACCTGCGCGTCGGGGCCCAGTCGCTCGAGTGCCGCGCGCATCGTGAATCCGAAGCCGAGTCCCCCCACGAGTACGCGCACCCCCGGCTGATTGGCCAGGCCGCGGCAGGCGAGTTCGGCCAGCTGCACTTCCGACTGCGAGCGGCGCGTCGACATGAGCTCGATGCCATCGATGCGCAGCAGGTACGCGCCGTCGTGGCGGTACAGCGTGAGGACGGTGCCATCAGGGGCGGCGGCTTCGGCGAGGCGTTCGTATGGCTTCACGGAGGACTTGCTGGCACAGAGTGAGGGGTCGAGCTTGCACAGGCGGCGTCTGGTCAGCGAAGTGTATCACCGCTGGCGGCCGTAGCGGACTCAGGATGCACTCCCGACCGAGTGAACGACTCATGAACCAGACGCCCGTGACGCTGCACGCGATGTCGGTAGCCGATCTCGATGCCGTGGTCGCGCTGCACGCGGCCAGTTGGCGCAGCGCGTATCGCGGCATTCTCTCCGATGCCTATCTCGACGGCGATCTGCTCACCGACCGCCGCGCGGCCTGGCATCTCAAGCTGTCGATGATGACGGATCGACAGTTCGGCTGGATGGCGAAGCACGATGGCGTGCCGGTGGGTTTCGCGTTCGCGTCGATCGACCACGACCCGACGTGGGGCACCTTGGTGGACAACCTGCATGTGCTGCCATCGCACCATGGGGCGGGCATCGGTCGCGGTTTGCTCACGGCCGTGGCGCATATCGCGCGCGAGCGTGCGACACATGCGGGGCTCTTCCTGTGGTGCTTAGAGCAGAACATCCGGGCTCGCGCCTTCTACGAGCACCTCGGTGCGGAAGCCGTGGAGCGGATCGTGTCCACAGCGGCCGATGGGCAATCGCATCCCAAGTGGCGCTGCGCGTGGCGGATTATGCCATTCGCCCCATGAACTCGACGACGCGCGGATCGCAGCGTACATCACCCGCGCCAATCGGTGACTCGAGCGTCATCCCTTCCATGGTGCGGCAGCGACTGAGCGCGACGTAGGTCTGCCCGGCCGAGAACGCGCCACGCCCGAGATGCACATGCACCCGATCGAAGGTCAGTCCCTGACTCTTGTGAATCGTGACGGCCCAGGCGAGCTGTAGCGGCATCTGCGTGTAGCGGCCGACCACCTTTTGGCGGATTTCATCGGCCTCGTCGTCGTACCAATACTCGAGCTGCTGCCACTCCTGCGCCTCGACGGTCACGATGGCCCCGCTGTCGAGCTTCACGATCACACCCGTGGCAGTGATCGCCTGGACTTCGCCCAGCGATCCGTTGACCCAGTTCTCTTCCGGGTCGTTCTTCACGAACATCACGCGCGCCCCGCGCTTGAGCTGCAGCGGATCGGGAGCAGGATCCTGCTTGAAGGTGCCGGTGCCGACCTGCGAGCCAAAGGTGCCGCTGCGTTCGGCCGCGAATGTCACGGGGGTGTCGTCGAGCGCGTCGAGTCGACGCTGATTCACCCGCTCGGCGTCGAGACGGCGCGCGGTGAGGATAATCGTCTCGTCGAGCTCGTCGTCGGTGGACCGCACAATGCGCGTGTGCAGGAGCCGGTAGTCGTCGCCGGTGGGTGAGGCGGTGCGCACGCGGTCCAGCAGGGCAATCCACACCGGATCGCGCTGACGGTACACCGTGCGAAATTCAACGGTGGAGAGCGGCGCATACTTGAAGACCGCCGCGTCGAAGAAGTGCGGGGTGTCGTACCACAAGTCGCCAAAGGCGCCCGCCTGCTCCTTCGACACGATCGGTGGCAGCTGGAACGGATCGCCGAACATCACGATGCGCACGCCACCGAAGGGCAGATCGTTGCCCTTCGCCATGCGCATGGCCACATCGATGCCGTCGACCACATCGGCGCGTACCATCGAGATCTCATCGATGATCAGCATGGTCAGCTTCTTCGCCACGTGCAGCCACTTCCCGCCTTGAATGTCGCGCGCCGTGAGCGGCTTGAGCGGAAAGCGGAAGAAGGAGTGAATCGTCTGCCCACCGGCATTGAGCGCGGCGAGTCCAGTCGGTGCGAGTACCACGCACGTGGATCCCTGAGCGGCCGCGAGTTGGCGCAGCACGGTGCTCTTGCCGGTGCCGGCGCGTCCGGTCACGAATAACGGCCGTGGATCACGCACGTCGAGCCGGTCGTATAACTCGGCGAGCTCGGCACTGCCGCCGCTCTCCGCGGTAGCCGAGCGTCGCGCTGCCTGCACCACCTTGCGCGGCGTGGGCGTTTTCTCCGGCGGCAGCGATGCCAGATAGGCGCGATATTGGTCGAAGGCCGACTGACAGAGATCGCGGTCGCGCACGCGCTCGAGCTTGGAGCGCACGGCCTCCCGCACGAACTTGCGGAGCTCGTTGCGCTCGAGGCTGTAGAACTGCGCGAACCCGTCGCCCGGCCGCTTGTCGTCGAACACCAGCAGGTCCCCGTCGCGCGTGAAGCGCAGCAGGTGGAGACCGGCGTCGGTGTGCAGCGGTTCGGC
>JBBARJ010000194.1:0-6973 GCA_040399825.1 Gemmatimonas sp. | reverse complement strand
AGCTGCAAGGCGCGGATCGCTTGAGACATTTGGATTCTTCGGCGTTCGCGGCTCCTCCTCACGCGGAGGCACGCGGGCGCTGCTCGAGGCCGTTCAGGTGCTCAAGCGAGGTGCTGACATGGCGATCACACCCGACGGCCCGCGTGGACCGCGATACAGTTTCGCGCCCGGTGCGCTCGTACTGGCTCACCGGGCCGGTGTCCCAGTCGTGTCGCTTGTGGCGCACGTGAATCGCAAGTGGCAGTTGCGTAGCTGGGATGGGTTTGAGATTCCCAAGCCGTTCGCTCGAGTCACGATCGAGTACGGCGAGCCGGTGATGCTCGACGATCCCGATGTGCGGACGGCCGCGGCGCGCACGGAGGAGTTTGGACGGCGGATGCAGGAGGCCCTCGCACGCGTAGACGCCCTCGCGGGTGAGTGGGCGCGCGTGTGACGGCGTTCGTGTCGTACGTGTGGCGTTCGTCGGCGGCCGGCGCGCGTTTCGCACGCATGGCGCTCGCCCCGCTCAGTTGGCTGTTTGGCGCGCTCGTGGCGCGTCGCAACGCCGGATTCGAGAGGCGCGCGCGCCGCGGTGCCCTCCCCGTGCCGGCCCTCCCCGCGCTCTCGGTCGGAAACTTGACCGTGGGCGGCACAGGCAAGACGCCCGTGGCTTCGTGGTTCGTGTCTCGTCTCTGCGCCAGTGGTGCGTCGCCGGCCTTGATACTGCGCGGCTACGGGGACGACGAATGGCGTGTACACGGGCTGTTGACCCCTGGCGTCCCGGTCCTGGTGGCACCCGAGCGTGCGGTTGGACTCGTAACGGCGCGAAGGCAGCAGTGTGACTGCGCTGTTCTCGATGACGCGTTTCAGCACCGTCAGGTGGCGCGGGTCGAGGATGTCGTCTTGGTGAGCGCCGACGCGTGGCAGGAGCCGCTTCGACTGCTGCCGTCCGGGCCGTATCGGGAGCCGCTCGAAAGCCTGAATCGAGCCTCGGTGGCGGTGATCACCGTCAAGGCGGCGAGCGCCGACACCGTGCAGGTGGTGCGGGCAGCGATACGACGGGCGGCTCCGTCTGTCCCGATCGCGCAGATCCGTTTAGCACCTGACGGCGTCCGGCTGGCCGCGACGATCGCCGGGGACGCCCAATCGGTCCAGCACGAACGCCAGCACGACATGGCGTGGCTTCGCGGACGGGAGACGCTCCTCGTGAGCGCGATCGCTGATCCCGATGCGTTCGGTCAGCAGATGGCGGCGGCGGGGGCGGTTGTCCGGCATCACGCGGTGTTTCCGGACCATCACGCCTACGGGGCCGGTGACGTCTCGGACATCGTGGCGCGGGCCGGTCCGTCAGTGGCCGTGGTTTGCACGCTCAAAGATGCCGTCAAACTGGTGCCGCTTTGGCCTCGCGCCGGAGCCGCGCTTTGGTATGTTTCCCAGACTGTGGTGGTCGAGCAAGGCGCCGAGATACTGGAGCAGGTTGTGGCTCGGGTGTTGGCGGCGCGCAGGGCCACCACTCCCACCGCCGGCTGAGTCCGGCCCAAAATACCTGGCGAAATGGCTATCGACCTCCTCCGCCTGCCGACGGACAGTATTGTCCGCCCGGACAAGGACAGGTTCCTCAACGAAGAGAATCCGTTCGAAGCGATGATGTCGCGCTTCGATCGCGCCGCCGAGTTGCTCGATCTCGAGCCCGGCATCTACAAGATTCTTCGCAATCCTGAAAAGCAGCTGATCGTGTCGGTACCCGTGCAGCTCGACAACGGGGATGTGGAAGTGTTCACCGGCTACCGCGTGCTGTACAACACGTCGCGTGGGCCGGCGAAGGGTGGTATCCGTTTCGACATGAAGGTCACCCTCGAGGAAGTGAAAGCCCTCGCCGCGTGGATGACCTGGAAGTGCGCGGTGGTGAATCTGCCATTCGGCGGCGCGAAGGGTGGCGTGATCTGCGATCCGCTCACCATGAGTGTTGGCGAGCTCGAGCGCGTTACGCGCCGATACACGAAGGGCATCATTTCGCTGCTGGGACCCGATACTGACGTCCCGGCGCCCGACGTGAACACGAACGAGCGCGTGATGGCGTGGGTGATGGATACGTATTCGATGCACGTTGGTCGCACCGAGAACGCCGTGGTGACCGGCAAGCCGATCGAAATGGGCGGCTCGCAGGGGCGAAAGGAAGCGACCGGCCGTGGCTGTATGCTCGTGACCCGCGAAGCGCTCGATCACCTTGGCCTGTCGATGAAGGGCGCAACGGTCGCGGTGCAAGGCTTCGGCAACGTGGGCTCGACGGCCGCCAAACTCATGGCGGCCGAGGGCTGCAAGATTGTGGGCATCGGCGATCGCGCCGGCTCGTTCTACAACGCGAAGGGCATCGATGTCGACGCGGCCATTGCGTACGTGCAGAAGCACCGTTCGCTGGAAGGGTTCACAGGTGCGGAGATAATCGACGCGGAGACGTTGCTCACGCTCGACGTGGATGTGCTGGTGCCGGCCGCCCTCGAGAACGTCATCACGACCAAGAACGCCGCCCGTATCCGCGCGAAGGTGATCTGCGAGGGGGCCAACGGCCCGACGACGGCCGCCGCCGATCCGATTCTCGACGAGAAGGGGATTTTTGTGATTCCCGACATCCTCGCCAACGCGGGCGGTGTTACCGTGTCCTACTTCGAGTGGGTGCAGGATCGCATGGGCTACTTCTGGTCAGAGGCCGACGTGAACGAGCGTTTGGGTGGCATCATGACCCGCAGCTTCCAGGATGTGCTTTCGCTGTCGAAGCAGCATCGCGTGAACATGCGAACGGCGGCGTACATGCTGTCGATCAGCCGAGTGGCCACCGTGCACCGGCTCCGCGGCATCTACGCGTGACGGTTGATGCGGCGCTGAATCCGGAGCCATGCGGATCACGCTGCTGGTAATCGGCCGGCCCCGCGATGCGGGGCTGGCCGACGCCATTCGGGACTATGAAACGCGAGCGGCGCGCTACTGGCCACTCGACGTGATCGAGGCCAAGGAGGAATCAGGTCGTGGACTGACGCCAACGCTCGTGATGGATCGCGAGGCCGAGCGGCTGGCCGAGCGACTTCCGGCGAGTGCTCAGATCGTCGCATGCGATCCGGGCGGGGAGTCGATGGACTCCGCCCGCTTTGCCGGCTGGCTACAGGATCAGCGAGAACACGCACGAAGCGTCGCTTTTGTCATTGGTGGTGCGCATGGCCTCGGCGAGTCCGTCCGTGGTCGGGCAACCCGCCGGTTGTCGTTGGCGCCATGGACGTTGCCGCATGAGGTAGCGCGGCTGGTGCTCTCGGAGCAATTGTACCGAGCGGGCACCATCATTCGAGGCGAACCGTACCACAAGTAAGCAAAGGGGTGACTGCCCGTGAACCAATTCCGATGTCGGTAGACGGCGTGATCGTTCGGACGGCCCAGCTGGGCGGCAGCGCGCTGTCGCAGGCGGTGCAGCGCGGTGACGTCGGCGCGGAGTGGTATCCCCATCGGCCCACGTCGCCGGCGGCATGGCGTGCGCATGCGCTGCAGGTCCGTGCCGCAATCGACGGCTTCGACTGGCTCACGGCGCTTGCTCCGGCCCTTGCCGCGACCGGTGCCGCTGCCGAGCGGCTGGCGCAGGCGGCGGCACGTGGCGTCGTCGTGACCACTGGTCAACAGCCCGGACTGTTCGGTGGTCCGGCGTACACGTGGAGCAAGGCGCTGAGCGCGCTGTCGCTCGCGGACGAATTGTCGGCGGCGATCGACATGCCGGTCGCGCCCATTTTCTGGGCCGCCAACGACGATGCCGACTGGATGGAGGCCGCGGTCACCCACGTTGCCACGGCGCGTGGACTTCAGACGGTGTCGCTGACCGGGCACCCGACGGAGGGGATCGCCATGGCCGACGTTCCGCTCGGCGATCTCACGGCGGCCAGAGCCGCCCTCACGGCTGCGTGCGGCTCCGCGGCGCAGGCCAGCGTGCTCGCCGCCGTCGATGCTGCGTACGTGCCCCACGCGACGGTCGGTGCCGCTTACGTGCAACTCCTGCGGGCATTGCTCGAGCCGCTCGGCATTGCGGTGCTCGATGCCGCGCATCCGGCGTTCCGGTCGGTGTCTGATCGATTCCTTCGCCATGCACTCACAGCGTCAGCGTCCGTCTCGGAGTCGTTAGCGGCCCGTGCCAAGGCAATCGAGGCGGCCGGTTACGCGCCGCAGGTCGATGTGATCGACGGCCTGTCCCTGGTCTTCCATACGCGCCTCGTTTCGAACGGGGACGTTGTGCAGCGCGTGAGGGTGCGGGTTCCCGTCGCGGAGGCGGCAGCGGTCGCTCGTGAGGCGGAGCCTGGTACGTTGGGAGCGAACGTGTTGCTGCGCCCCGTGTTGGAACGAGCACTCCTGCCCACGCTCACCTATCTGGCCGGACCCGGTGAGCTGGCGTATTTCGCACAGGTGTCGCCGATCGCCTTGGCGCTTGGGGCAGCGGAGCCGGTCGTGTCACCCCGGTGGGCCGGCGAGGTCCTCGACGGTGACGCGTATCGCGCACTCGATCGGCTCGGCCTGAACGAAGCGATTCTCCGTGATCCGCATGCCGCCGAGCAGCAGGTGGCGCAGCGACTGCTGGACGACGGGATCAGCGACACCATCGAACGGCTCCGGGTGGCCATCGATGCGCAGCTGCGCGCGCTGCGAGACAGCGTTGACGCGGCGGGTGCTCCGGTCAGTCACGAGGTGATCGCCGGGTTGTCGCGAGACCTCATCCACCGGATCGATAAGTTTGAGCATCGCGTGCTCGGCGGCGTGAAGCGCACCGAAGGTGACGCCATGCGCGAGCTCGCGTTTGTGCGGGCCTCGTTGAGACCCCTTGGGAAGTCCCCGGAGCGTGTACTCAATCTGCTGCCGTATCTCGCGCGATTCGGAGTCGGGCTGTTGCTCCGTCTTCGAGATGCGTCCGTATCGCACGCGCAATCGCTCGTGCACGGAACGCGCGCCGACTCATGAGGGACGCCGGAGGCGGACGCTCCGCGTTCGTCGTTGGTGCGGGAATTCTGATCAGCCGCGTCGTCGGGCTCCTCCGGAATACGGCCTTCGCGTATTACTTCGGATCGGGCGCGGCGTCGGATGCCTACAACGCGGCGTTCAAGATCCCGAATGCCGTGAGGAATTTGCTGGGGGAGGGGACGTTGTCCGCGTCGTTCGTGCCGGTGTACAGCCGCATGCTCGTCCGGAACGATCCGACGGCCGCCAGAGCGCTGGCGAACGCCGTTCTTGGATTGCTCCTCGTGGCGGTCTCGCTGCTCACGCTGGCCGGAATCGCCGCGGCTCCGCTCCTTACGACCGTGTTGGCCCCGGGCTTCGATCCTGCAACGCAGGCATTGACCACCCGTCTGATCCGCGTGCTGTTTCCGATGACCGGATTGATGGTACTGAGTGGGTGGTGCCTCGGCATTCAGAATTCGCACCGGCGATTCTTCTGGTCCTATGCCAGCGCCGCGCTCTGGTCGATGGCGCAGATCGCACTCTTGCTGGTGTGGGGACGGCGCGCTCCCGATGCGATGACGCTCGCGTATTGGCTGGCCTGGGCCACGCTCGGCGGCGCGGTGCTGCAGATCGCCGCACAGATGCCTGAGGTGCTGCGGCTCGTCGGGGCGATCCGCCCGTCGTTGGATCGTTCGGCCGACGGGGTGATGCAGACCCTTCGCAACATTTTGCCGGTGGTCACGGCGCTTGGTGTGGTGCAGATCTCGTCGTTTATCGACTTACAGATCGCGTCATATCTCCCGCAGGGTGCCGCCACCAACATGTCGTACGCGAATACCTTGGCGATGTTGCCGGTGTCGCTCTTCGGCGTATCTGTGGCAGCGGCGGCACTGCCGGAGTTCGCGCGTGACAGCGGCACCCTGGCGCTCGAGGCGTTGCTCGAACGCCTTCGCGGCGGCTGGCAGCGCATCCTTTTTTACATCGTACCGAGCGCCGTCGTGTTCATCACGCTCGGCGACTATTGCGTCGGCATTCTGTATCGCGCTGGACGATTCGGCGCCGCCGAACAGCAATCGGTGCATTGGGTGCTTGCCGCATATGCCGTCGGCCTCGTCAGCTTCGGATCGGTGAAGCTGCTCGGGTCCGCTTACTACGCGCTGCAGGACTATCGTACCCCGCTGCGGGCGTCGATCGCGAGCATCGTCGTGTCTGCGGCGGTATCGATCGGTCTCGCGGTCCCGCTGCGTTCACTGCCCGTGGCTGCCGCCGGGATCGCGCTTGGCTCGGCGATGGGGTCGTATGTGAACCTGACGATGCTGTCGCGCGGACTGCGGAAGCGACTCGGCACGCTGTACACGCCGGCGATGTGGCGAGGAACGCGGCGCATCGTCGTCGCTGCGTTGGTGGCCGGCGTACTGTCCGCGTTGCTGCGACTAGCGCAGGAGCGATGGTTTCCCGGCCTACACCCCCGCATGGCGGGACTGCCGGTACTGGCGGGCTTCGGCGTCACGTATCTGGTGGTTGCCTGGGCCATGGGATCCGCGGAAGCGGCGCGTTGGCTGCGCCTCCCGGTGCGGAAGATGGGCGAATGAGTGCCGAGCACGATCAACGGCTCAGTGATGCGTTGCTGGTCCCGGAGGATGACTGGACCAGCGCCGCCATTGCGCGTGGCATGCCGCCCAGCGTCGCCCAGAAACTGCCGCATCTTCCCGAGTCTCCCGGCGTGTACCTCTGGAAGGATGCCGAGGGACAGGTGCTCTACGTGGGGAAGGCCAAGCGTCTGCGCTCCCGCGTCAAGAGTTATTGGGCACAGGACCACCTGAGCAGTCCGAAGACGCGCGGGTTGATGCGCAAGGTCAGGGAGCTCGATACGATCGTGGTGCCGAGCGAGTCGCACGCGTTGATTCTCGAAGCGACGCTGATCAAGGAGTATCACCCTCGTTTCAACATCGCGCTCCGCGACGACAAGTCGTATCCGTACATCAAGGTCACGGTGCAGGAGCCGTTCCCACGCGTGATCGTCACGCGCCGG
>JBBARJ010000193.1:0-7113 GCA_040399825.1 Gemmatimonas sp. | reverse complement strand
GATTCTGGCCGTGCACGTGCTGGCGCTCTTTGGGGGCGGCGGCATCGCGATCGCGGCGGATCGTCGCGTGCTGCTGGCCACTCCTGACACGCACGCGGCGTATCGGGCGGCGGCGGGAGAGCTGCGCGCTACCCACGCCATCGTGATCGGTTCGCTCGCGATGATGGTGGTGAGCGGCGTCGCATTGGCCGCGTCCGACATCGGGACCTTTGCCGTCTCCAAAGTGTTCTGGACGAAGATGGCCACGTTCACGGTGCTGATCGCCAACGGCGCGTACATGCGGCGCACGGAATCGCGGCTGCTCACCGCGGCCACGGATGCTGGTGTAGGGCTCGACCAGACGACGCCGCGGCCAAGTCCGCACCGGCCGTGGGCGATGCTCAAGCGTTCGGCGACCGTGAGTCTCGTCTCGTGGTTCGTCATCGTACTGCTGGGCGTCGTGCTGTCCGACATCTGATCTCACTTCCCTGTCCTTTTCGCAACGGAACTCCGTCGTATGACTGATTCCCATTCGCCCTGCTCCGGCTGTTCGGGACGCCGAGAGTTTCTGCGCACGGCCCTCACGGGCGCGGCGTCGATTGCCGCGCTCTCCGCCCTCGGCCCGGTCAACACGATTGCCGCGCTCGCCCCTCGTGCACCGGGCGGCGCCGTGCGCTACGCCCTGCCAGCGGCCGATGGCGTGTCGATCGACAGCGCCAACGAGGTGATTCTCTGCCGCTCCAACGGCGATGTCTTCGCGTTCGCGCTGTCCTGCCCGCATCAGAACACGGCGCTGAAGACCATGCCCAAGAATGCCGGCTTTCAGTGCTCGCGCCACAAGTCGAAGTACCTGCCGAATGGGGCATTCGTGAGCGGCCGCGCCACGCGGAACATGGACCGGCTGCAGATCGCGCGCGACGGCGTGCAGATCGTCGTGGACCCGGACATCGCGTTCGAGAGCGACGTCGACCCGGCCAAGTGGGCGGCGGCTTTCGTGAAAGCCTGAGCCCGTCCGGTCGGACCGCTTCATCGCCTTCATTTCCATCATCTCAACGGAGTCGTCATGTCTGACTGCACGAATTGCCGGGGCGCCGGCGTGAACCGAAGGGAGTTTCTGGCCACGAGTTCGGCGCTGGCGATCACCGCCGTCCTGGCCGCCTGCGGCGACGACAGCGAGGAGGGTTCCAGTATGACGGGGCCGCGCAACGTGAACGCCACCGTCACGCTGGCCAACTACGCCGCCCTTGGTACCGTCGGCGGGATCGCCGTGATCAGTGGCGCCGGCACCCCGATTGCCGTGGTTCGGGCCAGTGCGACCCAGTACCGGGCGTTTTCGTTGATCTGTCCGCATGCGGGCACCACCGTCGCGATCAGCGGCACGGGCTTCCGTTGCCCGAACCATGGCGCCACGTTCAATGCGAGCGGCGCGTGGACCGGTGGCGAGCGAACCAACGGTCTGTTCGAATTCACCGTCGCGTCGAATACCGCCGCCGGCACGATCACGATTACCTCCTGACGTAATGTCCTCTTCCGTTTCGCCCCGCAGCGCCGGCACCACGATCCCGGCGCTGTTCTCGTTCCTGACGCTCTCGCTGGCGACGCCCGTCATCGGCCATGCGCAGCAGCCTCAGGGCGCCGCCAAGACCACGGCCAAGGCCACGCCCACCGAGGCGGCCCTCGATCGCCTCGCCAAGCAGCCCGCCATCGCCAAGGCCATGGCCGCCCTGCAGTCCGAGAACGAATGGACGCTGACCGAGCAGGCCGCGATCTGTGAGATCCCGGCACCGCCGTTCAAGGAGGCCGCGCGCGCTGCGGCGTTCCGCGACAAGCTCGCCGCTCTTGGCGTGCAGAAGTTGCGCATCGATCCCGAAGGCAATGTGATCGGCGAGATCACCGGCACCGGACCGGGGCCGACGCTGGTGCTAAGCGGTCACCTGGATACCGTGTTCCCCGAAGGGACGAACGTGAAGGTGAAGCGCGAGGGCACCAAGCTCACGGCGCCCGGCATCGGTGACGACTGCCGCGGCTTGGCCGCGGTGCTGGCCACCACGCGGCAGATCATCGGCAACAAGATCCCGTTCACCGGTCGCCTGCTCGTGGTCGGCACGATGGGTGAAGAAGGTCCCGGCAATCTCCGCGGGGTGCGCGCGCTGTTCAGCGGTCCGCTCAAGGATTCGATCGACATGTTCATCTCGATCGATGGCACGGGCTTCGGCATCACGAACGGGGCCGTGGGCAGCAATCGGTATCGCGTGACCTACAAGGGCCCGGGCGGGCACAGCTACGGCGCCTTCGGCATGCCGAATCCGATTCACGCGATGGGCCGCGCGATCGCGAAGATCGCCGATCTCGAAGCCACGACGAACCCGAAGGTCACCTTCAACGTGGGCCTCGTGTCCGGCGGCACGTCGGTGAATTCCATTTCCGCCGAAGGCGTGATGGACATCGATGTACGCAGCGAATCAGCCGCCGCGCTGGCCGACATCGACGCGCGCTTGCAGACGGCGCTTCGTCAGGCCCTTGCCGAAGAGAAGGCGCGCTGGCCCAAGTCGACGGTGCCGCTGGCGCTGGTGATCGACACGACCGGCCTGCGCCCCGCGGGCACGACGGCGGATACCTCGTTCATCGTGCGCACCTCATTGGCCGCGGCCCGCACCATGAACGTGTACGCGCCACTCACGATTTCGAGCACCGACGCGAACATCCCGATTTCCAAGGGCATTCCCGCCGTCACGCTCGATGGCGGCGGTGTGGGTCGCGGTGCACACTCGCTCGACGAGTCATACGACGATCGCACCGATGGCTACAAAGGCCCTCAGTGGATTCTCTTGGTCGTGATCGGCCTGCTCACCACGCGCTAACGAAAGAGCCCCGGCAGCTCGTCGATCGAGAGATCACGCGCTGCCGGCAGTAGTCCCGACAAGAACGCCGCTTCACCCAGCAACGCCGCCGCGTGCGCACCGGCGGCCCGGCGCTCGCGAATGGATGTATCGTGATTGGCCTTGCTGAGCTTCGCGCCATCGGGATGCACGAGCAGCGGATGGTGCCACCACTGCAGTGGCCGATCACGACCAAGCAGTGCGGCCAGACGCAGCTGACGCCCCGTACTGGCCAGCAGGTCCTCCCCGCGGATCACGACGTCGATGTCGTGTGCCATGTCATCGACGACGACGGCGAATTGATACGTCCAATTCCCGTGTCGATCGCGCACGAGGAAGTCGCCGCACTGCGCTGCGGGCGACTGCCGCACTGGTCCGAGTCGTCGATCATCGAAGGACTCGACGCTGTCGCCCATGCGCACACGACGCGCGAGGGATTCGGTCTCGGCGTGACCCGCGTCGCGGCAGGTGCCCGGGTAGCGTGGCTCCTCCCCCGGGGCGTGCGGCGCGTGCCGCTCGATATCGCGTCGCGTGCACGTGCACACGTACGTGAGGCCGCGCGCGGTGAGTGACGCGAGGGCGGCCGCGTAGCGAGCCTCGTTGTCCGACTGCCGTTGCGGATGCGGGTGGGGATGTCCGCCTCGCGCCACGCGAAAGCTGTCGGTACTGCCGATGTCGGGCACGAAGCCAAGCCAGTCGAGGTCGTCGAGCAGCGCATCTTCGTACTCCACTCGGCACCGTGTGCGATCGTGGTCCTCGATCCGCAGCACGACGTCGCCCCCGAGCGCCCGCGCGATCCCCCACACATGGATCGCGTTGACGACGTGGCCGAGGTGCAGGTACCCGGTCGGTGCCGGCGCGAAGCGGGTGCGCCAGGCCACCGGCTACTTCCAGCTGGTGATGTCGGCGTTGTCGCGTTCGCCGCCGGGCTGCCCATCGGCGCCGTACGTCAGCAGATCGTAGCTGGCCGGATTGCTCTTGCCGGGCGCGACGTACAGGTACGGACGGCCCCACGGATCATCGGGCACGGGTTTGCGCAAATACGGCTCCGTCCAGCCACGGGGCGGATCGATCACCGGCTTTTGCCACAGCGCGGAAAGCCCCTGCGTGGTGGTCGGGTACCGACCGTTGTCGAGCCGATACGCGTCGAGCGCGGTGCCGAAGCTCTCGATCTGCGCCTTGGCCGTCGCCACCCGGGCGTCGTTGACATTGCGAAAGAGACTGGAGGCCACAAAGGTGGCGAGCACGGCGATCACGACGATCACCACCAGCACTTCGATCAGCGTGAAGGCACGCCGGGAGGGAGACAGGGGTCGCTGCATGTCGGTGGAAGCTCTCTCCCGAGCGCTCACGGGGCAACTCCCGCGCGAGGTCAGACGCGAGCCCAACGCACTCTTACTCCCCGCGAATACGGAGCGAATCCGGTGCGAACAATCGCGGATCGACCCATCCATTCACGTCGGGAGAGCGCACCTGACGCCACCCGGAGCGATCGGTGCCGAGCATCGCGCGCGCGGACGGCTTGATCACCCCAACGACTTCGCCTCCGCGACTCGCATCGTTGCGCACGTTGACCCAGGTACGGGCAACCGCCGGCGTCCACGTGATGCTGTCCATGGTCCCCGCCGCAGACACCGCGATGCTGTCGGTGCGGGTGACCGGCGCCGCCGACGTGGGGATATCAGAAGTGCCGACGGCACTCGGTGCCGGCGCCACCCCCTCGCTGCTGGCGACCCGCTCGAACGCCACGGACTCGGCGCTCGGCCGCTGCATAAGCTGGACGGCAAGGGGCGATCCGTACCGCCACGCAGCAGCGGCAACCGAGACCGAGAGCAACACCGCGGCGGCAGAGCGCCACACGGCCGGCGATTGCCACGTAGGCGTGGGCAACACGCCGCACCAATGACAGGCAGCGTCGAAGCGGTGCATGATTCCGCAGCCACGACAACGCGACAGCTTCACCCGATCGCCGCGAGCATTCAGCAGGCTGAACGGGTGAGTGCAGCGTGGACACTGCGAGGCAGCGACCAACGCTTTGGAACCGCAGGCGGTACAGCGAAGAAAGCCCATGTGATCAAGCGACCGATTAATCGAACCCTGCCGAACGCCTAGTATATCGCCGACCGGTGGACAGGCGCAACGACCGCCCACGGCGAGCTACTTGACCACTGGCATACGCGTCCAGCGCCAACAATGAAAGGTTGGGCGCCATGCCGATTCCCGCTACGTGACGGCGAGCAAGCGGCGCAGGAATCTTTACTGAGGTTCAGGCCGCGTTCGTCGCCGGGAGGGCGCCGGCGGCGCTAGAGCAGCGCGGGATTGCGACGCCACACCGACACGGTGAGCGCCGTCGCGAAGCTGACCCACGCCAGATACGGGACGAAGAGCACCCCAGCGATCATGTCGCGACGCCAGAACAGCACGAGGGTGGCGGCTACAGCAAGCCAGAGGCACACGACTTCAACGGTGGCACCGAGTCCGCTGCGTCGGACGAAGAAAAAGTAGCTCCACGCCATGTTGAGTACGAGCTGCAGCGCATAGCACGACAACGCGACCTTGGCCCCGCCGAACCCCGCGTCACGCCAGACGCGCCACGCGGCGGTGCCCATGACGATGTACAAGACCGTCCATGCAGGACCGAACAGCCATGCGGGAGGCGCCCAGAAGGGCTTCTGGAGCATCGCGTAGAACTCGGCGGCCGCCTTGGCCGTGACGGCACCACCAATGGCGGCAATGCTGGTGCCAACGATCCAGGCGAGCAAGCTGGGGAATGATTGCATCATCGGCGAAAGATGGTGGAGCGTGACCGCCAGCGTGAGGGACGCCCAGTGTTCACCGCCAGCGCGGGCGTTCCATCGCCACGCATTGCCGGCGCGTAGAGGGAGTGTCACTATTGCCGGGCGCGTTTGGCCCGACCTGTCCCTCGCAACGGATTTTTATGCACTTCCCTCGTGAATTCCTCGTTGGCGTCCTGCTGGCCGCCGCCGCGAGCACCGCCACGGCACCGGTCGCCGTGGCGCAACAGACGCCCCCCGCCGGCGCGGCTACCCAGCCGCCCGCCGAAGGCGCGGCGGGCGCGGCGGCCCGCCGCGGTCCACGCCCGTATGCCCAGGTGATCCCGGCGCGGGCGCACACCGAGCGCGGTGGCATCACGGTGCACCGCGTGGATGACCGGTACTTCTTCGAGGTCCCCGACTCGCTCGTGGGGCGCGATTTCCTGATGGTGACGCGCGTGGCCGGTGTGCCGGCCGGCGCTGGAGGATTCCAAAGTGCCGGCAGCTCGCTGAATGAGCGGCTGATCCGCTGGGAGCGCGTGAACGACCGCGTGCTGCTGAAGAGCGTGAGCACGGGCGCCGTGGCCGACGACTCGCTACCGATCGCGCGCAGTGTGGCCCAGAACAACTATCCAGCCATCATCGGCGCCTTTCCAATTGCGGCCTTCGGTCGCGACAGCGCGGCGTACGTGATCGACGTGACGGACTTCTTCGCCAACGACAATCCGGCCACGTCGGGGCTCGACGCGAACGCGCGTCGCAGCTACGGCGTGCGCCGCTACGACGCGGCGCGCAGCTACATCAGCAGCGTGCGCGGTTTCCCGATCAACATCGAAGTGCGTCAGGTGCAGACGTTCGACGCCGCGACGCCGCCCAGCGATACCGATGGGGCCACCGTGACGATGGAGACGCGGCAGTCCTTCGTGCTGCTACCAAAGACGCCGATGCGCCCGCGCTACGCCGACGCGCGCGTGGGCTACTTCTCGGTGGACCGCGTGAACTACGGCCTCGATGTGCAGAAGGCCGAGAGCCAGGAGTTCATCACACGCTGGCGCCTGGAACCGAAAGATCCCGCAGCCTACGCGCGCGGGGAGCTGGTGGAGCCGGTCAAGCCCATCGTGTATTACCTCGACCCCGCCACCCCGGCGCGCTGGAAGCGATACGTGCGCGAGGGCGTGGAGAACTGGCAGCAGGTCTTCGAGAAGGCGGGCTTCAAGAACGCCATTCTCGCCAAGGACGCCCCCACCAAAACCGAAGATCCGGATTTCGATCTCGACGATGCGCGCTACTCCATTGTGCGCTGGGCGGCGAGCCTCACGCGCAACGCCACCGGTCCGCATACGCACGATCCGCGCTCCGGGGAGATCATCAATAGCGAAATCACGTGGTACCACAACCACATGCGGTCGTACCGCAACTGGCTGATGATGGAGACCGGTGCGGCCAATCCGTCGGCACGCACACTCGACATCCCGGAAGAG
>JBBARJ010000192.1:0-7121 GCA_040399825.1 Gemmatimonas sp. | reverse complement strand
TTCGGCGACGTTGATCTGCGCCGTGGCGTTCGCCAGTTCGACCTTACGCTGCTGACCGGTCACCGTGGTGACGACGGCGGCGAGCGAGAAAGCGGCCTGCTTGATCTGCACATCGGCGACCACCGGCGTGGCGCCGACCGTCACCGTGATCTTCTGCGCTTCGTAGCCGATGCGATTCACATCAAGCGTGACCGCGCCCGTCGTGGTGACGCGGAGGGTGTACCGGCCGTTGTCGGCGGTCAGGGTCCCATTCTGCGTGCCAGCCACCAGCACGCGAACCTGCGCGACAGGATTCCCAGTGGCGGCATCAGTCACGCGTCCGGAAATGGTACCGCCGGCGGCCTGTGCTTCCGCACGCGGCGCCGCAGTCAGAGAAGCGCCGAAAAGCCCTGTTAGCAGGGCGAGTCGTGCACATGCAGCGGCCAGTGGGCGGCCATAAGCGGAATGACGTGACGAGCGGCTACGCTCGCCACGATCAGCCGCGACGGGTCCGAACAATCGCATCTCGGGACTCCCTCAGAGAGCTGGATCACTCAACGGCCACCCAGTGTGGCCGAACATGGACACGGCCAACCGCGATCGCGCGCCGGACGGCGAGCAAAGCGGCGGGGCATGCCACTACGGTGCACGGGCGTCGAAACACCCGATTGGCGCGAGGGGAACGGGCGGACGCAGCGGAATACGCGCATCGAACCCGGGTGCGTGACAAGCACGCGGCAGGAACTTCTGGCGAAAAACGGTGATATGCCGCATAACAGCTTAAACCGACGATCCGTCACCGAGGGCCGCGAAAACCAGTCGCGCCGCTACCGGACTGGTATCGGACTGATACAGTATGACCGCAAGAGGGTACGGTGCGGCACGTCCCCTGTCAACATCGAACGGCGTTTAGGGAACGCCGCCGACAACGATCACCCCAGCGCCGACGGACGACACGTCGGTCGGCGGGGACGAGAGGAATTACGGAGCGACCGGCGCAGACGGCGGCGCCGGCAGCTCGAACTTCAACGCCGACATCGTGACCGAGTCCGCCACCAACGGCGTGACGCCAGCCGGCAGGCCGTTTAACTTCAGGATGTACACCACGGCGTGCAGATACTGGTCCCGGGTCAGGGAGCCAGGTCCGTCGTCGGGCATCGTGGTGCGGATCTGCTCAAACATCTCGAACAGCGAGCGTCCGACCCACTTCGTCCGGAAGTCGGCGCTCGTGACATCCTTCGTTTCATGGCAGCCGACGCAGGTGGCGGTCCAGACCTTGGCCCCCTCCTCCGCCTGCGCTTCGGTATACAGTTTTGCGCTGTCGGCCACGAACATGGCGGCGCGCAGCGACGACACGGCGAGGGGACGCTGGGCCGACATGCGGCTGCCGCCAAACACGCTGGCGGCGACCACCGCGGCGAGGAACGCACTCGGGAGATAGTTACGGATCGTCATGGACGTGGAACGTGTGTCGAGGACCGAACGCTGACAAGAGGTGACGTGCGCGGCATCCCGTGGGTCCTTTCGTGAGGGGTCGATTGCAAGTGCGGGTACGGGCGAGCATCTTCGCCATATGTCAAATATCCCGCCAGAAACTGAACGTCTGGATCTCCCCGAAGATCCCACGGCCCTCCCCCGCCGCGACTTTCTGAAGCTGGCCGGCGTTAGCGCCGGTGCGCTCCTCACCTCGGGCTGTGCGACCGCGGGCGCCTTCGCGTCTGCCGCCCCCGTCCGCGGCATCGAGCGAGGCCGCGTCAAAGACGGCGGCGTCGGGCATGTCGTCGTGATCGGCGCCGGCGCGTGGGGTGGATGGACCGCCTACCACCTCCGGCAGCGCGGCGCCCGCGTCACCCTCATCGACGCGTATGGTCCCGGCAACTCCCGCTCCACCAGCGGCGACGAGACGCGCGGCATCCGCTCGTCCTACGGCGATCGCGCGACGGGCGAACTGTGGACCCCGTGGGCACGCGCCGCCATCGAGCGCTGGCGGCTCTTTGAGCAGGAGTGGGCACCGGTCTTCCGCACGTCGTATTTCCACCAAACCGGCGACGTCATCATGCGCGCCACCGCCGAGCCGTTCATCACCAAAACGCTCGAGTTGTGGAAGGCGAACAACGTGCCCCACGAAGTGCTCAACGGCGACGAGCTGCGCAAGCGCTATCCCGTGATCAAGGCCGATGATATCACGATCGCCATCACCGAACCCGATGCCGGCGTCGTGCGCTGTCGCGCCGCCACGCAAGCCGTCGCCGCCGTCGGCGGGAAGATGGGGGTGAAGCTCGTGATCAGTCGGGTACGTCCCGGCCCGATCGTGAACGGGTCGATGGACGGCGTCATTCTCGAAGACGGCACGACGGTACGCGGCGACTCCTATGTCTTCGCCTGTGGCCCGTGGTTGCGCAAACTCTTTCCCTATATGGAGAACCGGATGCGCGTGCCCATCGGCGTCGCGTGCTACTTCGGTGTTCCCGTAGGGGATTCGCGCTTCACCTTCCCCAATCTCCCCAGCTTCAACTTCCCCGGCGTGACCGGCTGGCCCGTGCTTCCCGTCGACTCACGCGGCTTCCGCGTGCGCGGAGCCATTGCGCCGGCCGCTCCCGCCGCGGGAGCGGCCGCGACGCCCGCGGCGGTCGGCCCGGCCGCCGGCGCGCCGGCCCCCGCCGATCCGCTCCAGCAGGATCCCGACACGAGCAGCCGTTGGGCCAGCCAGGAGCGTATCGATGGCTCCCGTCGCTTTCTCGCGGCGCGCTTTCCGTTACTCGCCAACGCGCCGCTGCTCGAAACACGCGCGTGCCATTACGAATCGAGCGTGAACGGCAACTTCATCATCGATCACGTCCCCGGGACGTCCAACGCCTGGATCGCCGGCGTCGGTCAGGCCGAAGGATTCAAGTTCGGCCCGGTGGCCGGCGAGTACGTCGCGCAGCGCGTCCTCGGCATCACCGGTGACCCAAAGCTCGTGGCCGCGTTCAAGCTGCCGACGGAAGAGTACGAGAAGCCCCCCGGATGATGCGACGCCCCCTGCTCTTCCTGTTCGCGGCGCTCTTCTTCGCCTACGAACAATGGTCGTTCTATACCTGGATGCAGATGCACGGCACGGCCTCGGCCGGGCTCGCGCATGCGTGGACCACGCTCCGTCAGGACCCCATGGTGTTCATGGCCTGGAACGACATGGGCGTGTTCACCGCCATCGTCCTCGTCTGGCTGGCGCGCGATCTGAGCGCCCGCGGCCGTGCCATCTGGTGGTGGCCGGCCACCCTCATCATGGGATGTCCGCCACTGCTGGTGTATCTGGCCACCGGTAGCGACGCGTCTCCCCATGCCGCAGCACGCGGAACCGCTCCAGAGGCAGCCCGCGCGCCATAAGCGCCGCCGCCAGGTCGCGCGGCGGTTGATCGAGGGACTCGTCGGTGAGCGCGAACGTGCCCCAGTGCACACCGACGGCTTCCTGTGCGTTCACATCGAGCATCACCTGCACCGCTTCGTCCGGGTTCACGTGCTGCGTACGCATGAACCACCGCGGCTCGTAGGCGCCGATGGCGATCGCCGCCGCATCGAAGTGGCCAAAGCGTTCGCCGATCTGGCGCGGTTCGTCCGAGTAGCCAAGATCACCGGAATACCAGAATCGGAAGTCGGGATGCACGATGGCCCAGCTGCCCCAGAGCGACTGGTTGCGATCGAGCATCGTGCGATTCGACCAATGCTGCACTGCGAGAAAGTGCAAGGCGAGTTCGCGCGTACGCCCCGGCCAACGCACCACGTCGTCCCACGCGCAACCGATCACCTGCGCATCCCGTGCGGCACGCGGAAGGTTCGCGGCAAACCACGACTCGGTGCCGCGCGGCACGATGAACGCCGGCGCCCCCCCGGTCTGCACCGCCACATCGCGCATGGAGCGCCGGTCGAGATGATCGTAGTGGTTGTGCGACAGCACCACCGCGTCGATGCGCGGCAGCTGGTTGGCGCGCAATCCGGGAGGCTGATGGCGCTTGGGGCCAGCGAACCGCACCGGTGAGGCCCGCGCACTGAACACCGGATCGATCAGCAGGTTCACGCCGTCGATCTGCAACAACATCGACGAATGACCGATCCACGTCAGCGCCGGCTCGGTGCGGTTGGCGTGAATGAATGCCAGATCCGGCGCCACCCCAACGATTGGACGGGCCGGCGGACGCGGCAGGCGGTCGCGCGCCCGCTGCACCATCCACGTGCCGACGCCGGCACCATCCACCTCGATGCCGGAGCGATTCGCGTACGGTGGTCCGTCCGACGTGCTCACTCGGCCGACGATACGGCCGAGGAGGGCGCCACACGCCGCTTGTTGGCACGCGCACGGAACGGCAACAGAAACAGATACATCCCCGTGATCCACAAGCCCAGTACGATCGCCGCGGACGGCAGGAACACCCAGAGCTTCACCAGATCGTGAAACCACGATCCATCGTGCAGACTCTCGATCACATCCGAGCGACGATACGTCGACTGCAACAGCGCGCCGGTGGCGAGGTCCAGCTGTAGCTCCCAGTGATCGACGGTCGCCACCTTCACGATGCCCTTGCCCGGACGGACATCGAGCCGGTCGATATCCTCCCAGCTCGACACCTTCGCTTCGGGCACCGACTTCGCGGTCGCGAGGATCTGCTCCATCGTGACGGTCGGCACGTGCACGGCGGTCTTCTGCTCGGGCGGCTGCACCCACGCGATCTGCTTCTTGAGCTGCAGCAGCAGGCCCGTACAAATGACGACGATGAACGGCAGCGCGACGGCCACTGAACCCCAGCGATGCAGCTTCCGATTCCAGATACGCGGATTGAAGGACGTCACGGCTTGCGCTTACCCCACACGGGCGGCAACGGCTCCTTCGTGGCGCGATCGTTCTTCCACGTGGATAGCAGGCGCATCGCCTCCTGTACCGCCCGCTCCAACTGCGGGTCGCGACCGGCGATCACATCCTTCGGGAAGTTCTCGACATCGATATCCGGCGCGACCCCTTCGTTCTCGACGGCGAACTTGTCGTCGCGTGAGAAGAAGCCGAACCGCGGGGCGATCATCGAGCCGCCGTCTACGAAATTTGGCGTATCGGTGGTCGCCACCAGTCCGCCCCACGTGCGGGCACCGACCAGCGGACCAAGCTTGCGCCGCTTGAACATGTACGGCATGAGGTCGCCGCCCGACCCCGCCATTTCGTTGATGATCATCACCTTCGGTCCCCAGATCCCGTTCGCGGGACTGGTGAACGGATAGCGATCGCCCACCGGATTGTTGAAGTAGCCGTCGTAGTCACGCCCGAGCAGATCGACGATGTAGTCGGCCGCCGAGCCGCCCCCGTTGTAGCGCTCGTCCACGACGACACCCTGACGGTCCTGCTGCGCGAAGTAGTAGCGGTTGAAACTGGTGTATCCCGGCTGACCGGTGTTCGGGAGATACACATAGGCCAGCTTACCACCCGACAGCGAATCCACCGCGCGACGGTTGTGCTCCACCCAGGCGCGGGTGCGAAGCCCCTGCTCGTTCGCAATCGGCAGCACGGTCACCGTGCGCGCCCCCTGCATATCGGGACGCGAATTCACCGTGAGCACCGTCTGCCGGTTGGCCGTGCCGTCCAGCAAGCGGTACATGTTGTCCGGTGCGCGCAGTTCCACGCCGTTTATGGCCAGCAGATAGTCGCCCGTGCTCACGTTCACGCCCGGCACGGCCAGCGGCGCCCGCAACTCCGGGTTCCAGCTTTCGGCGTCGTAGATGCGCGACAGACGGTAACGACCGTTGTCGATCGTGAAGTCGGCGCCCAGAAGGCCGCCGGTGTTCGCCGGTACATCCGGGATATCGCCACCGCGCACATACGAGTGTCCGATGGCAATCTCGGCACCCATGTTGTCGATCAGGAAGTTCAGGTCCGCACGGTGGTTCACGTGCGCCAGCAGCGGCTCATACATCTGCTTCACCGCCGGCCAGTCGGCGCCGTGCGCATTCTTCACGTACAGGTTGTTGCGCTGATTGCGCCAGCCTTCGTTGAAGATCTGCCGGAACTCTTCGCGTGGGTCGATGTACGCGCGCAGCGCTGCCGTGAGACGACCGGCACCGGCCGCCGGCGCCGCGCGATCGGCGTCCACCAAATAGAGCCCGCCCTGCGCACCACCGGTGCGGTACAGCAGCTTGCGCCCATCGGCGCTCACCACGTACTGCGCCACCCCCATCACGAACGGTGTCGCGCGACGTGTGGACAGCTGAAAGCGATGCAACGTACTGCCGCCGCCGTTCGCGCCCGCGCTCCCGGTACCCGTGGCCGGCACCGACTCGAGGAAGAACACCGAGCCGGCCGGACCGGCATGCAGCGCCCCGTAGTCCCGCTCGGCCACGCCCTGCACGGCAATGATGCGCTGCTGAATACCGTCGAAATCAATGCGGACTGCGCGCGGCGCGGGCATCGCAGCTGGCCGCGTGCTATCGGCGCGAGCCGGGACCGTAGCTGGCACCGCAGCGCTATCGCCCCGTGTGCGCGCCGCCTCCTCATCGCTCTCCGGCAACAACGGCGACGCGTCACCCTTGGCCAGTACGGTGAGATACAACGAGCGCGTTTCCGGACGATCGTACTTGGACATGTCCAGCAGCGACGAGTTCAGCGCGAAGTTCGTCGACGCCAGGAACCACAGATACTTGCCACCCGCATCCCACGCCGGCGCCGTTGCATCGGCGAGGCCGTCGGTGATCTGCTTGACGGCACCACTTTCGATGTCGGTCACGAAGATCGCGCGGAAGAGTGACTTGAGCCGCTTCGGATAGGCCATGAAGCGCGAGTCGGGGCTCCACACCGGCACGATCGAACGGTCCGCCATGAAGTACGGATCGGTGTCCGCCACCTTGGCCTCGCCACTCGCGAGATCGACCAGCCAGATGCGGAAGTGCGTATCCTGAAACGCGATCTTCCGACCATTCGGCGACCAGCTCGGCGAATACGGTCGGCTCGGCTCGGGCAGCGTGATCTCGCGACGCGCGCCCAATCCATCCTGCGGCGCGATCACCAGCTTGTACTCCCCACTCGCATCGCTGAAATACGCCAGCGACTTGCCGTCGGGCGACCACAGCGGTGCGATCTCCGCCGCGCCGCTCGTGTTGGTCATATTCCGCACGTCGCCCTTCTCGGC
>JBBARJ010000191.1:0-7136 GCA_040399825.1 Gemmatimonas sp. | reverse complement strand
CGCCAATGCCGATCGCTCTGGGCGAAGTCGCCGCGGGCGTGATCGACCGTGGCCTGTACGTGGTGGGTGAGGGCTCCGTGCAGACGCTCCGCTACGACGTGTCACGCGGCGACTGGGCCGTCGTTCCTGATGCCGCCCGCCCCGCGCCCGGACATCATCACGCGGCCGAAGTGATCGAAGGGCGCTGGTTCCTGTTCGGCGGCATTGGTGGCTTCAGCGAGGGGCGTGTGCAGATCTTCGAGCCCGCCACGCGACAGTGGACGCTCGGCCCCACCATGCCATTTGCGGCAGGATCGAGCGCGTCGGCCGTCATCGGGAAATCGGCGTATGTGGCGGGCGGCATTGTGAGCGGCCGGACCACGGCACAGATGGCCATGCTCGACCTCGCCACGATGACGTGGAGCGAACGGGCACCGATGCCGCGCCCGCGCAATCACGCGGCTTCAGGAACGGACGGCACGCGCTTCTACGTGTTCGGTGGCCGCGGTCCGGGCAGCGGCGACGACAACGTCGTCGCCGACGGGTACGATGATGTCCAGATCTATGATCCGACCACGAACCAGTGGACCGTCAGCGATGGACGGGTGGGCAGTCCCGCACCCCTTCCACAGGCTCGCGGTGGCACCGGCAAGGCGGTGTTCGTGAACGGCGAGTTCTGGGTGATCGGCGGTGAAACGCTCGCGGGGGTGGGCGCGACCCCCAATGGCGTGTACGCCCGCGTGGACATCTACGACCCGAAACGCAATCGCTGGCGCGCGGGCCCCGCGCTCACGACTGCGCGCCATGGCGCCTTCCCGGTCCTGCATGAGGGACGGTTGCTGCTGGCGGGCGGCGGCGTGACCGCCGGCTATTCGTCGACGTCGAGTGTCGAGGTGCTCTGGTCGCGGTAAGGGATGGTCTCGGCCTGACTTGGCGTGGGCAAGGGCGCTGACCGGTCGACCAGTTGCCAGAATTCGGCGCGGGCACGGTAGTGCAGCGAAAGCCAGAGAAAACGAATCAAGAGGACGGCGGTTGCCAGCGCGGACGTCCACTGGCTGGCCTTCACGTAACGGCGTCCGGCGACCAACAGCTTGTACCGGTAGTAGCTGGCGATTCGCATTGCTGCGCGCCGCATGGAGCTCGTGAACGGCGGCGCGCCGTAGCCCCCAGCGTGACGCTGAAATACGGTCAACGCCTGCGCTCCCATACGAAGCACGTTGGCCGACGCGGCGGTGGCGTGAACACGATAGCGGAGCATCGGTGCCGGCATTCCGACGAGCGGACCATCTGCTGCCACGCGTAGCCACAGGTCGAAATCCTCAGCCGGGGCGAATTCCTGATGAAATCCGCCAAGCCGACGCACAACATCGGTGCGCAGCACTACCGAGCCTGGCGAGGCAATAGAGTGGCCGAGCAGGCGGACTGGCGTGAGGAGTGTGCCGTTCACGGTGTACGCACTGCTCTGGCCGCTGTGGTGCTCATCGAACCACACGATTCCGCCCGCCACACCGTTCCACGTGGGGTGTGCCTCGAGTGCCCTGCGCAGGATGTCCACGCCACCGTCGATCAGGAGGTCGTCGTCATCCAGAAAAAGTACGAATGCGCCATGCGCTTCGCGGAGACCGGCGTTTCGCGCATGGGCAACGCCGGTCTCCGCGACGACGATGAGTCGGGCGGGCGCACGTACCATGGCGGCGACTTCCGCCACGTACTCCGCCGATGCGCCGTTCGCCACAATCAAGACTTCGTCGTCCGCCTGCAGATTGCGGATGGCCGATGCCAGCGCCGCCGCCAAGAAGCCGCGCGCGGTGTGTGTGGGGATGATGACGGTGAGCGTCGGGCTTGGAATCACTGATGTCTCTGCGATGCACGAACGGAGTGGCGGGGTCACGCGGCCTGCAGTTGCATCGTGATCTGCGTCCCCTCGTTGACGTATCCACCGTCACCTTCATCACGGTCCCGGATCGGGACAGCCCTCTGCGCCGAGTCGGGCAAGGCATGCGCACAGGGGTGCTGCTTACATCGCAGAGCGTACGGCAGCACATGCCTCGTGGCAAGCCGTGATCACGTAACGGACTTGCTGATCCGTCAACACTGGCGACATCGGCAGGCTGAGCACATGTCGTGCGGCGTGGTCACTCACCGGATAACACACCGAGGGAATCCGTCGATCCGCGTACGCCACCTGTTGAAAGGGCGGAACCGGATAGTGGATCTGCGTCTCCACGCCCGCGGTGGCGAGCGCCTGCTGGAATCGGTCGCGGTCAGCATGCTGGACGACATACAAGTGCCACGCGGACTCGACGTCGGGCGCCACGTAGGGGAGCACCAATGGGGATTCCGCCAGGCCCGCTGAGTAGGCTGCCGCGATCTCCCGCCGGCGGGCGTTTGCAGCATCGAGCCGACGCAGCTTGGCGCGCAGGAAGGCTGCCTGCAGCTCGTCGAGGCGGGAATTGTATCCCTGCACGTCGTGCTGGTACTTGATGCGCGACCCGTAGTTCCGCAGTCGACGCAGTCGATCGGCGAGTTCGTCGTCGTTGGTGGTGATCGCCCCACCATCGCCAAGCGCGCCAAGATTCTTGCCGGGATAAAAACTGAACGCCGCCGCATCGCCGAGCCCGCCCACGCGACGGCCGTGATACGTCGCACCGTGCCCCTGTGCTGCGTCTTCGAGCACCTTGAGTCCGAAGGCCGCGGCCACCTCCAACACGGGCAGCATGGCTGCGGGTTGCCCATACAGATGAACGGGCATGATGGCGCGGGTCCGCGGCGTGATGGCCGCCCGGAGCGCGGACGGATCGATCGTATAGGTGAGCGGGTCGATATCCACGCCCACCGGTGTGGCGCCACAGTAGGAGACGGCCAGCCAGCTCGCGATAAACGTGTGCGCCGGCACGATGACTTCGTCGCCGGCGCCAATTCCCCACGCGTCGAGCGTCAGGAAGAGCGCGTCGAGTCCGTTCGCCACGCCGATGCAATGTCGAACACCACAGTAGCGCGCATACTCCTCTTCGAACGCGGTGAGCTCCCCGCCCATGATGAACCAGCCGCCGTCCATGACCCGCCGATACGCGGCATCGAGCTCATCACGGATGTCGGCATGAATGACCTTCAAGTCGAGAAATGGGACGTTCATCGCGACGGCACCGCGCCAGCGGTCGATGGCGCGTGGTAGTGCGCCTCGATCCATTCCCGATAGCTGCCGTCCATCACCGTGCGCCACCACGGCTCGTGGTCGAGATACCATTGGACCGTGCGAGCGATACCGGTGTCGAGCGTTTCCCGTGGAGAAAAACCGAGGTCGCGTCTGCTTTTGGCGGGGTCAATCGCGTAGCGGCGATCGTGACCGGGACGGTCCTGGACATGCGTGATCAGTGAGGCGCACCCTGCACCGTGCGCCGCAGGGCAGAGCGGAAAACGTGTACGCAGCGAGGGGACAGTCGCGAACTGGGTGTCCAACGCCGCGCACAGCCGCTGCACGATGTCGATGTTGGCGTACTCCGCCTCGCCGCCGATGTTGAAGGTCTCCCCTGCGACCGGTGCGTGCAGAATCTGATCGATCGCCCGACAATGATCGTCCACGTACAGCCAGTCGCGAATCTGCATGCCGTCGCCGTAGATCGGCAGCGGCTTGCCGAGCAGGGCGTTGACGATGACCAGGGGGATCAGTTTCTCCGGGAAATGTCGGGGGCCGTAGTTGTTCGAGCAATTGCTGATGCTGATGGGCAGGCCATACGTGTGCCCATACGCGCGCACCAGATGATCAGCGCCCGCTTTGCTGGCCGCATAGGGCGAGCTGGGCGCATAGGGGGTCCGTTCGGTAAAGGCGGGCTCGTTGAGACGGAGCGTCCCATACACCTCGTCCGTACTAACGTGATGGAATCGAACACCCGCACGCCACACACCATCTTTCCACCAGGCCCCGCGCGCGGCATCCAGCAGGACTTGTGTGCCGAGCACGTTCGTTCGCACGAACGCCCCGGGATCGACGATGGAACGATCCACGTGGGACTCGGCGGCGAAGTGCACCACCGTATCGATGTCGTGCACGTGCATGGTTGACCGTGCGACATCAGAATCCGTGATGTCGCCGTGCACGAACGTGATTCGCCCCGCGTCGATGAGGGATGTGATCGACGCCATGTTGCCCGCGTAGGTGAGGGCATCAAGGACGACGACCCGCTGGTCGGGATGAGCACCACACCAATACTGAACGAAATTACTGCCAATAAAGCCGGCGCCGCCGGTTACAAGGAGTGTGCGCATGCGCGGTCTGGGGCGTGAGGAGCGGCAAGTTGAGCGACGCGCTGTGCCATACGCGCGTGCTGACAGGCAAACAGGGCGGGCCGGATACGCACCGTCGTGCGGACTGCAGTGCGGAGGAGGGGGGACGGGAGCCAGCACCATCGCGCGTTGGCGGATTGCCACAGTCCCGCACGCCCCGCATACGATTGAACGACAAATCCGGCGCGGCTGAGCAACTCGGTCACGGCGACCGTGCTTGCTGAATATCGCAACGGATCCGGGGCACGCTCGAGGAGTCCGAGGGCTGACCCGTCGGGAGATTCAATCAACGACGAACCCTCACGGCACGCTGCTCAGTAGCGCCGCACAGGTCGCGCGAACCCCGGTGCGCCAGTCCGTCGGGGTCCAATTGAGAGCACTCCGAGTATGATAGGTCGACAGAATCGACACCGCGGGGCGGCGGGCCGTTCGCGGATACTCGGTGCTTCGCACCGGCGTCACCTCGGTGCCGTCGGGGAGGCGCCGGGCCTCTTTCAAAACGTGGCGGACGTAGGTCGCTACGTCATACCATGACGCGACTCCGGCATCAGTCATGTGATGCACACCGCGTAGATCACGCCGCTCCAGCATTGCCCAGAGAACCGCCGCCAGATGTGCAGCAGCGGTCGGTGTTCCCACCTGATCATCAACAACGCGCATGGACCGCCCGGCACTCAACTGCCGCACTGCCGTCTCGACGAAATTCCCAGGCGCAGCGGAATGCAGCCACGCGGTACGCACGATGGCCGCGCCGGGATGGGCCGCCAGCACCGCCTGCTCACCGGCCAGTTTCGACGCTCCATACACATTGAGCGGATGCGTCTCCGCATCCGGGGTATACGGAGCTCGTTCCGCGCCGTCAAAGACGTAATCCGTCGACACGTGTACGAAATAGGCGTTCAGCGCGTCGGCGCTCTCCGCAAGGCATCCGGGCGCCGTCGCATTGAGCGCCGTCGCCAACGCCACATTGGCCTCCGCATCGTCCACCCGCGTGTAGGCCGCACAGTTGAGAACAGCCGTCGGGCGCGTGTGCTCGAGGTATTTCCGCACGCTCGCCGGCTCGGTGAGCGTAAGCAGCTGCGAGGACGGTGCGTCAATCACCCATCCGTCGGGCGCTCCGGACTGCACCGACCGCCCGAGCTGTCCAGATCCCCCCAGCAACAACAAGCGCGGCACGTCGCGCGGCGAGCCTGCCATCACGGAAACACCTCGGCCACGGCCAGCGTCGGGGCTGCGGCATCTTTGTCGGACAGCAATGGCAACGTGCCCGCGGGGAATGGCCACGCAATGCCGATGTCTGGATCATTCCACGCGATACAGCGATCGGACGTGCGATCGTACACGGTTGTGCACTGATAGGCGACATCGGCAAACTCGGAGAGCACCATGAACCCGTGGGCGAACCCCGGCGGCACGTAGAGTTGGCGCCCATCACCGGCACGCAGCTCCGTGCCGAACCACTGCCTGAACTGCGGCGACGAGCGGCGCACGTCGACGACCACGTCCCAAATCACCCCGGACACGGCCCGCACCAGCTTGCCTTGCGGATGCGTGAGTTGGAAATGCAAGCCTCGCAGCGTATGACGCGAAGACCTGCTGTGATTTTCCTGCCGAAAATGCGACGGCAGATTCAGGCCGGCGAACTTGTCGGCATGGAATGTCTCAAGGAAGAAACCGCGATCATCGGCGTACACCGGTGATTCCACGATCAGCACGCCGTTCAGCGGCGTCGACACGGTGTGCATCAGCGTGGGTCTTCAGCGGCCAGCTGCCGCAAATACTGGCCATACGCACTCTTGCCGAGTCCATCGGCGAGTCGTTCGAGCTGAGCACGGTCGATGAATCCCATCCGGTAAGCTACTTCCTCGGGCGCTGAAATTTTCAAACCCTGTCGCTGCTCGACCGTTTGCACGAACTGCCCGGCCTGCAGGAGCGATTCGTGCGTGCCGGTGTCTAACCACGCGCTGCCACGCCCCAGCATTTCGACGCGAAGGGCGCCACGTCGGAGATACTCGGCATTCACGTCGGTGATCTCGAGCTCACCGCGCGGCGACGGCTTCAGTGCAGCGGCAATTTCGGTGACCTGCTCGTCGTAGAAGTAGAGGCCGGTCACGGCATAGTTCGATTTCGGACTGGCCGGCTTCTCTTCGATACTCAGGGCTTGCCCTTCGGCGCCGAACTCAACTACCCCGTACGCGCTCGGGTTCGCCACCCGGTACGCGAAGACCGTGGCGCCTGAGGGTTGCGAGGCCGCGTGTCGCACCGACGTCGCCAGCGAGTGTCCATAGAAGAGATTGTCGCCGAGCACGAGCGCACTGGGACGGCCCTCGACAAACTCGCGACCAATCACGAACGCTTCGGCCAGCCCGTTCGGGCTGGGCTGCTGCGCATACTCAATGCGCATCCCCCACGCCGTGCCGTCACCCAGCAGATCCCGGAAGGCCGCTTCGTCTCGAGGCGTCGTGATGATGAGGACCTCGCGGATCCCCGCCAGCATGATCGTCGACAGCGGGTAGTAGATCATCGGCTTGTCGTATACCGGCAGGAGCTGTTTGCTCACCGCGCGGGTCACGGGATGCAGTCGGGATCCAGATCCTCCAGCGAGAATGATACCGCGAGTATTCACGTCGGTTTAGCGGAAAGTCAGAGATGAGGAATGCGGATCACCATTCACAAGACGGTCCACATGAGTTTCACGTAACTTTAGTCACAGGGGGTCTCCTCGTCCGTCAATCTTGTGATCGCCCCTCGCCATCGTCAGCTTTCGCGAGGGCGGAATCGGTTGCCTAATGTGACACGGCTCGTCAAGCCTATCGATTTGAACCGCCCCGGGATTACAGGAGGCTCCACTTTGTGAGAACTTGGAGTCATGG
>JBBARJ010000190.1:0-7176 GCA_040399825.1 Gemmatimonas sp. | reverse complement strand
ACCCGATCACCAGACGGTCATCCTTCGCGCGGAAGAACTCGACGATGAACCGTTCGATGCCGGCCAGAATGCAGTACATGCCGAACAACCAGCCGGGCAAATGCGCGTGCTTCCGGAAGTGCCACAGGATCACGAACATCACGAATCCCATCAGCGTCTCGTAGAGCTGCGTGGGGTACACCGCGATCACGTCCGACATGTTGGTGCCGGCGGGGAACTGGACTCCGAACTGCTGGGACATCACGGCCGCCGTGCTGGGCGGAGCGCCCTCGGGAAACTTCGTCGCGAACAAGCCGCTAAACGGACGCCCGTAGTCGTCCCCCACTGCCCAGCAGCCGGTCCGTCCCACCGCATAGCCGGCCGCGATCCCGATCCCTGCCACGTCGGCGATCTTCAGAAAGTTCAGCTTCTTGTACTGAATCGTCGCATAGCAGAGACCGACGGCACCGATGAAGCCGCCCCAGAACACAAAGCCTCCGCGGCTGAAGAAGGCCGAGGGGTCGCCGGTGAGCACCACGTAGTATGTCTTGGCCCCAATGAGCGTGCCGATCAGCGCCGCGAGCACGATGTCCGGCATCGCATCGGACTCCGCGTTTTGCCCACGGCGCCAGAATTCGCGCTGACAGACGATCTGCGCGATCACGAACGCCATGAGAACGGCGAGTCCAAATCCGGTCAGTTCGAGAAAGCCGAATTTGAAGACCGTGGGGTGGTGGATGATGGGGTGCACAGCGGAGTAAGGAGTACGGGGTAGGGAGTACGGGGAAGGGCGTGCAGCGCCCAACCGCCTACGAAAAGATACCGGGGATCGGCAGGGATGCGTGCGCCGTCATGGTCGGATCGGCCCGTTCGCCCGCCTCGAAGCGGAACAGCCCAGCGGCCGCGATCATGGCGGCGTTGTCCGTGGCCAACCGCGGCATCGGCGCAAACACGGTTCCACGCGGTGCGACCCGCTCGCGAATAGCCTCCTGCAACGCACGATTACAGGCTACGCCCCCGCCCAGCACCACGCGCGTGCGACGATGGCGACGCGCGGCGCGCGCCACCTTTTCCGCCAGCGTTTCGATCAGCGAATCCTGAAAGCCGCGCGCGATGCTGGCGCGCTGCGTGTCGAGCACGCCGGACTTTTCGGCATCGCGCACGGCGTACAGGACGGCTGTCTTGAGGCCACTGAACGAGCAATCATAGTAGTCGTCGTCACCCGGCTCGGCCGACTTCCGTAGCATGGGTCGCGCAAAGCGATGGGGATGCTGTTGCACGGGTGCGTCGGCCGTGCGGGCCAGCTCCTCGAGCGGACGACCGCCCGGGTACGGCAGCCCAAGCAGTTTCGCCACTTTGTCGAATGCCTCGCCCGCGGCATCGTCGCGCGTCTGTCCCAGCAGGCGATAACGTCCCCATGCCTCGACGTCGAGCAGCAACGTGTGCCCGCCACTCACCAGCAGCGCGGTGAACGGCGGCTTGGCCTCGGGGTGTTCGAGCAGTGTCGCGAACAGATGCCCTTCGAGATGATGCACCGGCACGACCGGCAGGTTGTGCGTAAACCCCAGCGCTTTGGCGTAGCTCGTTCCTACCAGCAGTGCGCCTACGAGTCCGGGGGCATGGGTGACCGCGATCGCATCGAGATCACCGAGGGTGACATTGGCATCCGCCAATGCGGTACGAACCGCGGGGACGATGCCGGTGAGATGCTGACGGCTCGCGATTTCCGGCACCACACCGCCGAAGAGACGATGCACATCCTGCGACAGAATCACGAGCGATTTGAGCTGCATGTCCGTCGGGGTGCCGTATACGACGGCCGCCGATGTTTCGTCGCACGACGTTTCGATGCCGAGCACGCGGCGCGGCGCGTGCTCAGACGCGACGTCAGCAACGATGTCAGACATGGACGGCGTGAATGTACAGCCATAGCGCCATCGCCAGCACGAGCGCCGACAGCGCCCGCACGACGTTCGGCCATGCCACCCGACTGACCTGACTCACTACGGCTTGGGTTCGGCCAGCAGCGACGACAGGAGTCGCTGGTTGCCGTCCGAGTTCCAGTCTTCCGCACCGATCCACTTCTTGCGGATGACGCCGTCACGACCGATCACGAACGTCTCGGGCACACCGGTCGTGCGGTAAATGCCTTGAATCGTTCCGGCCGGATCGTGGAGCATCTCGAAGGTGAGCGTGAACTCCTTGGCGAAGTCCTGAATCTTCTGTTCGGCCCCTTCATCATCGATGCTGACGGCGACGACCTTCAGCCCCTTCCGCCCCAGCGCCTGATGCACCGCTTCGATACTGGGCATCTCGGTCCGGCACGGAATGCACCACGTCGCCCAGATGTTCAACAGCACGACTTCGCCGCGATAATCGGTGAGCGTCTTCATGGCCGGCGTGGCCGTCAGCGTCTTCGCGGCAAAGCCCGGCGCTTCGGAGCCCACCGACACACTGGTGAGTTCGTCTTTGAGGAAATACGACGCGGCGAACGCACCGCCCGCCAGCACCGCGACGATTCCGAGTACAATCAGCCACTGTTGTTTGGACGTCATACGCGCTCCACGCACAGGTTGCGCAGTACTCCGATCTCCGCCTGCGGATTCGCCGCGCCGAAGATGGCGTTACCGGCGACAAACGTGTCGGCGCCCGCTTCCCAGCACCGATAAATCGTATCGCGCGAAATGCCGCCGTCGACCTCCAGGACCGCCGTGCTGTCGGCCTGATCGAGCAGCAAGCGGGTCCGTGCAATCTTGTCGATCGAATACTCGATGAACTGCTGTCCGCCGTAGCCGGGATTGACGCTCATGATGAGCACCAGGTCGACCATGTGCGCGACTTCTTCGATCACCGACAACGGCGTGGCCGGATTGAGCGCGACGCCCGCCTTGCATCCCAGCGATTGGATGCGCGCAATCTGCCGGTCGAGGTGCGGCGCGGCTTCGGCATGAATGGTGAGCACATCGGCGCCCGCCTTCACGTAGTCGTCGAAATAGTTTTCAGGCTCGACGACCATGAGATGCACGTCGATGATCTTCGTGCTGGAGCGACGCGCCGCTTCGATCACCTTCACACCGAACGACAGGCTCGGCACGAAGCGACCGTCCATCACATCGACATGAATCCAGTCGGCGCCACCGGCGTCGCACATGGCAATCTCTTCGCCGAGTTTACGGAAATCGGCGCTGAGTACGGAGGGGGCAATACGCACGGTCATGGAGCCGGATGAAGCAGAGGGGGCAGGAGTGTGTCAGCGGGAGAACGTCCGTCGCTGAGCACGAGCGATACAAGGCTGTTGGCCGCGAGTCCGCCGCCGGCGGGCGGCGTGGTGGCGAGCACGATGCCGGCCGGGCTGCTGCTGGCACGGAACTGCACCTCACCCACGAGCAGACCGGCTTCGAGCAGCTTCTCGCGGGCGGGGCCTTCTTCGAGCCCGATCACGTCGGGGATGGAGACGAGCACGTTTTCGGTGGCGGCGCTGTCAGCGGCCGGCACGACCTGCGCCGCGCTGTCGGCCTGTCGCAGCAACTCCTGATCGCGTTCGGCCGCGGTAGGCTCGGGGATCGTGCCGCGGGCGATGCTATCGAGCACGGCTTGCACCGAATCGACCGCGTTCGCGCGCCCCGGTTCGAGCGTGCGCACGGTGGCCACGCCGCCGGCACCGCCCAGAATGAGCCCGACCACCGCGGCGATCGTGCCACGAATGAACCAGGTGCGCGTCGACTTCGCCCTCGGTCCGCGCGGTGTGCCTGTCGCGGGCTGCGTCGCGGCGGCCATTAGGCGGTTCTCCGCAATCGTGCCGCGAAGGCGCCGTCGGTGCCGTGCCGCTGCGGCAGCACGCGAAGGAGTCCATGGTCCAACACCGAGTCCGGCACCGTGCCCGCCGGCGGCGGCTCCAACGTGAATTCTTTGTGCGTGGCGAGAAACGACTCGATCTGGTCGTCGTTCTCTTCGAGCTCGAGCGAACACGTGCTGTACACAAGCAAGCCGCCGGGCTTCACCATCGAGGCCGCGGCCAGCAGAATTTCGCGCTGCAACGCCGGCAACACGGCGAAGTCGGATACGCGCAAGCGCCAGCGTGCATCGGGGTGACGGCGGAACGTGCCGGTGCCGGTGCACGGCACATCGATCACCACCACATCGGCCGCGCCGATGGCCGGATGACGCGCGTCACACACGATGGGGATGAGATTCGTCGCATCGAGGCGACCGAATCCAGTGAGCATGCGTTCGACGCGGGCCATCTTGGCATCGGCGGCGAACACCAGCCGTGCGCGACGCGAGAGCTCGAGCGCCTTGCCGCCGGGGGCGGCGCACAGATCGACCACCACGCCGCCCTCGGGGACGAACGCATACGTCGCCACGAGCGTGGCCGCCGGATCCTGCACGAAGAACATGCCCTGCTTGAACGCGCCGAGCTCGGTGAGGGCCACGCCGGGCCCGAGCCGGATGGAGTCGCGCACCAACGGCACGTCGTGCGTGGTCACGCCGGCACCCGTCAGCATATCGTCGAGCTGTGCGCGTTCCACGCCGTACGGGCGCACGGTAATCGAGGCGGGCTCGTTGTTCACGGCCAACAGTCGCTCAGTGTCGCTCATGCCCCAGCGATCGACCCAGCGCGAGATCACCCACCGCGGATGCGAATACTGCTGCGCGAGCGCTTCGAGCGGCTCGGACGGCACCGGCGGCTCGATCGTGTCGCGTTCGCGATCGATGCGACGCAGCACGGCATTGACCAACTTGCTGGCGCCAATGCCATGACGCCGCTTGGTGAGCTCGACGGTCTGTCCGATGGCGGCGTAGGCCGGCACGCTGCCCATGCTGAGCAGCTGATACGCCCCGAGGCGCAGCAAGTCGGCGACATCGACGTCGATCTTGGCGATGCCACCACGCACGCGCTCGGCAAGAATGGCATCGAGACGGTTGCGCGTGCGCAGCATGCCCCAGAGCAGCTCCTGCACCCAGCGGCGGTCGCGCGCATCGAGCGGTACCACGTAGCGCTCGAAGGCCGCGTCGAGCATCGCGCCATTGCGCAGGTCGGCCAGCACCATCGCTGCCGACGCCCGCGACTCGGTGATGCCCAGCATGTTGAGCGGCTTCTTCTTCACAACGGCCATCATCGTCGGACCACGCAGGTTCTCACGCCGTGATTCATGCGGGCTCGAGCAGATCGCCCACCGACACACCGCGACCGCGCGCCAACGAGGCGGCGGTCATCCGTGGCTTGCCGCTGGGCTGCACATCCATGAATCGCACCGCGCCTTCGCCACAGCGGACCAGTAGCCCGTTGTCATCGACCGAGCGCACCGTACCCGGCGGGCTCGCCAGCGTGGGCTCGTCGAGATCGTCGTTCGTGCCATCGCCCACGACGCGTACGCTGAAGAGCTTCGTCTCCACGCCGCGCAAGCGGGCAAAGGCGCCCGGTCGCGGGTCGAACGCGCGCGTCGCCCGCGACACGCGCTCGGCCGACCAGGTGAAATCAAGCCGTGCCATATCGCGATCGATCTTCGAGGCGTACGTCGATTGCGCGTCGTCCTGCGCGATCGGCTGCACGATCTGTGCATCGATCATCGCCAAGGCCTGCACAATGGCCAGCGCGCCGAGTTCCGAGAGACGGTCGTGCAGCTCACCGTACGTCTCGTCCGACTCGATCGGGGTGCGCAGCACGTGCAGCATGTCGCCCGCATCGAGCGCGGGCACCATCTGCATGATCGTGATGCCCGTTTCGGTCAGGCCGTCGAGAATGGCGGCCTGAATCGGCGCCGCCCCGCGAAGCGCGGGCAGGATGGAGCCGTGAATGTTGAGCGTGCCGAGGGGCGGCAGATCGATGGCCGCTTTGGGCAGGATGCATCCGTACGCGACGACCACCGACACATCGGGCGCGAGCGCGCGCATGGCGTCGAGGAACTCGTCGCCGCGCGGCTTCTCGGGCTGCAGCACGGGGATGCCTTCTTCGAGCGCAACGCGCTTGACCGGCGACGGATCGAGCTGCGTGCGCGACCGGCCGCGCGGCTTGTCCGGCTGTGTGACGACGCCGACCACGTCATGGCCCTCGCCAATCAGCGCGCGGAGCGGCGGAACGGCGAAATCGGGAGTGCCCCAAAAGAGAATGCGCACGGGTGGGGCGGTCTCCGGTTATGCCTTCGTGTCGGGTGCGGTGGCGTCGCGCTCCTTCGGCAGATCGCCGACGGGGAGCACACGCAGGAGCTTCGGGTACTTCGCTTTCTCGTACTCCCAATCGCGCATCGCGGCGCGACGCTTGAGCAGGCTGAGGCGGTCGGTGAACATCCGGCCGTGCAGGTGATCGATTTCGTGTTGCAGGCACCGTCCCAGTAGTTCGGTGCCTTCGACTTCGTACCACACGCCATCGATGTCCTGCGCCCGCACGATCACGCGGGAGAACCGGTCAACGTCGGCGTAGACCTCGGGGATGGAGAGACAGCCTTCTTCCCCGCGCACCGACCCTTCCTTGAGGATGATCTCGGGATTGATGACGACGAATCGCGTGTCATCCACCTCGACCACCGCCAGCCGTTCGCGCCGTCCGACCTGCGGGGCCGCGAGGCCGACGCCCTTCGCCTTGTCCATCGTGTCGAACATGTCGTCCACGAGCCGCCGCAACTCCGGCGTGAACTGCTCGATGCGTTCCGTCTCCTGGCGGAGGATCGGCGAACCCAGGACGTGAATATCGAGCAACGACACGGATACCTCAGGCCGCCGGGGTGGAGGAGCCGACACGCGAAATGCGGCCACGCTCAACGATCACCTTCGACTCGCCCGACTTGATCGTGATCCGGTCTTCCATGCTCACCGCGCCGTCTTTATTGACCGGGCTGATGTGCACGACTTCGCCGATCATGCCGCCGGCCGTGACGATCTCGTCACCCTTCTTGAGGGCCTGCACCAACTCATTGTGCGCCTTCCGCTGCCGCTGCTGCGGACGGATGAGCACGAAGTAGAAGATTGCGAAGATCGCGCCATACATAAAAATCATGGAGGCGATCTGACTGTTGCCACCCAACTGCAGAGCGGCGAAGCTGGCAAGAACGGAGAAGCTCATGAAGGCGTCGATCGTGAGTGATAGCGGGCGAGCCAGTCACGGCTCCAGCCCTGGAACGTGCCAGACTGAACAGCGGCACGCGCATCGCGCATCAGCGCAACGAGGAAATGTACATTGTGGAGGCTCAGGAGGCGCAG
>JBBARJ010000189.1:0-7178 GCA_040399825.1 Gemmatimonas sp. | reverse complement strand
ACCCGCTCATTCACCGGGTAGAGCCACTCCACGCCGCGCTCGGTCACGATCGCGTCGTCTTCGAGCGGAATGCGCACTTTCGCACCACCCCAATCGGGGTTCGGCGTCCAGGCGAACAGTTCGATCGAAAACGGGTTGTACGGTTTGATCGCGAACGTCATCTGCCGCGGATTGAAGGTCGCGATCGACGGGCCGGCGCCGTGGCCGCGATCGCCCACGGAGTGGCAACCGAACATGACTTCTACCTGTCCGTCGTTCGTGACTTCGTTGAAGGTGCCCTGCATGCGGAACCCTGATTTCGTGATCTCAGTCTTCAGCTGCTCGACCATGTCGCCAGCCGTTGGCCCAGGGCGAATCGTACGGCGAATCACGTCGCGCACCTTCAGCGCATTGTCAAACGCCGTTTGAATACCCTTGGGCACCGCCGTCTCACCGGGCTTGAGCACGTATGCCATGCGCTTCACGTCGGTCCATACGTTGAGGTAGCCCACGCCCCAGTCGATGATGAGCAGGTCGCCGCGCTGAATGATGCGATCGGTACTCGTGGCTTCGATCCCTTTCGGGCCCGTGATATACACCGACGGCATGTCGAACGACGATCCCAGCGCGCGCTGCTGCAGCTGATCCATCATCCACCACGCTACGTCCTCCAGCGTGGTCACGCCCGGCGTGATGACTTCGTTGCTCAACGCGCGCTGCGCAATGCGCCGTGAGATCTCGCCGGCTTCGCCGAGTGCCACCATCTGCGATGCCGTGAAGCCGGAGCGATAGTCGCTCACCACTTTCTCCGCCGACACCACGCGCGACGCGAACTCCGGGCCGATCTCCTTGACCAGACGATCGTACGACGTTTTCGAGAGTCCATCGGCCGCGCCGACTTCCTCCGACATGTTGAGCGCGATCTTTTTCGGGTTGCGCTCGGCGATGAACGCCTTGAGCGGGGCGAAGCCACGCACGATATCGTACACCTTGCACTGCTCGAGCAGGTAGCCGCTCACACCGATCGCCGCGCGCTCGATGCGATCACCACCGCGATCGGTGAAGATGTAGTAGCCCACACTGCCCACATAACCGCGCCCCAGATCCTCGTACATGGGGTCGAACTGATTCTCCTTCTGCATCACGATCCACATGTCGACGCCATTCTCGCGCATCGCACGCGGGAGAATTTTCTCGAACTTGTCTTTGCGGATCTGACACTGACGTTCCCAGCGCACGCGCGCCGGTTCGGCGGGGGCTTGGGCGGAGAGGGCGGAGGCGCTCACAACGAGCGCAGCGGCGATGACGCGGAATGACGGCATGGGGGCGGGTTGGGGTACGGTAGTATGCCGCTCGATCCGCAAACAGCCAACACCCTAGGAAGCAGGAGGGAGGGTATCAGGGGGCAGGGGGCAGGAACCACGCGCGGTTCACCTGCTTCCTCTATCCTGAGACCCTCCCTCCTGCTTCCTAGGGTGTTGCAGTTCCGGCTGTTACCGCTCGTACCGCGGCACCGCGACCTGCTCTCCGTGCCCCTGCGGCACCGGGATCGGCTCGGCCGCGCCGGCGCCCAGGCTCTTGCCCTTATCGGACATCACGCGGGTGAGGAATCGCTGCCCTTCGCCAATCCGCTCGACTTCAATGGCAATGGACTCCACCGCCTGTCCCATGGCGTCGAGGCGCTCCGTCAGCCCGTGCGGGACAGCGGTCGCCACCGGGGCACCCCGCTTCCAAATGCGCCGCGCGTACGCGATGGCGATCGGGGCGAGCACGAACAGGGTGAACACGATGGGAATAGCCACAATCTCGTCGGGCGGTCCGTTGCGCCGTTCTTGAAGCGGTACGGTCGCCCCGGGGAGCGCGGCCGCCTGCGCGACCGCTGCATCGGCACTCGACAGCTGCTGATCGACCGACGAAATGCGGCCGTCGAGCTCCTTGATCCGGGCCTCGACACCGGCCCGATCAGCCGCATTGTTGACGTTTCCGTCGCTTCTCAACTCGTTGCGAAGGTCCTGCCGCTGTTCCTCGAGACGCTCGAGCTGACTGCGCAGCTCGCGCCGCTGCGCGACCGCCCCCTGATACACCTCGGTCGGCGCGCCCGTGATCTGGCCGGTCGCCGTCTGCACCACAAACGGTGGCGGTGGGACAGGCGCAACGAGCGTCACGACGGGGACTTCCTGCATAAGGTCTGCGATGAGAGGGCGTGGGGACGTTCTGGGCAAGATCGGACGCGTCACACGGTTGTACGCCACAGGGGCGACCGGGTTTCAGCCCTGGCGACCGACAAAGCGGAAGCCGGAGGCAGCGTGGAGATAATCCAATCTCAGAAATCCAGAAACTGGGGATGAAACAGGCCCGACCGCTTGACCTGACCCTCGAAAACGGCGATTTATTCAGGCTCGCCGAAACAGGCGACCGCATCGCGCGGGTGAGCCTTCTGGGCCTGCCCTGTCGATCGGACCCCATTTAGAAACGCGCTCCCGCCGGAAATGGTGGCGCATGCTGGAGTTACCATGAAGGAAGGCATTCATCCGCCGTACCACTCGGTGGTGTTCAAGGATTCGTCCACGGGCGCGACGATCATCACGCGCTCCACGATGACGAGCGAGCAGAAGATCAAGATGGATGACGGGAACGAGTACCCCCTGATCCTGCTCGAAATCACCGCCGATTCGCATCCGTTCTTCACAGGCACGCAGCGCCTCATCGACACGCAGGGTCGCGTCGACAAGTTCAAGAAGCGCTACAACCGCTAAACACGGCATGTGGTACGGAGAAGCCCGCGAGCATTGCTCGCGGGCTTTTTTCGTGCCCGGCCTGCCCGGCGAACGACCAACCTACTCGCCGGGCGGCTCCGTGCCCGTCATCCACGCGGTCGCCCCCAGGACCACGGCCGCCAGCACGACTTCGCGCAGCACCACCGTTCGCGACGGGGTCTGGCCCGCCGCGATTCGGCGCCGTTGCGTGAAGCCCAAGACCATCACAGCCAGCGCCAGCACGATCTTGAGCAGCAGCAGCTTCCCGTAGTCACTGGCCAGAATGGCCGTCGGCCCGCTGTCGCCAACCCGACGCCACGAGCTGCCCACGCCCGACAGCAGCACCACCGGTGCCATCACGGTCGCCGCACGGCTAAAGGCGCGCCATTCGCCGGCGGTCGGGACGGCGGTGCCGGAACCGGCCAGCAGCATCAGGGTCAGCCCACCGATCCACGCCCCGACGCCCACCACGTGCAGCGCATCGAGTACGCGCGACGCGAGTGGCCACTGGTCATCGGCAGCGGCGTGTCCCAGTCCGCCCATGGCGGCTGCCACGCCCAACGCCACCAACAGCAGCGCCCACGAGCCGGCCCGGGTTCGCGCCCGCGTGGGCGGAAGGGGCAGCAGGAGCGCCGACAGCACGCACGTCAGCGCCAACGGCATCCATCCGCGGCCCCACGTGGTGTCGCGCAACAGCCCCGGTAACTCGGCCGTGGTGAGTTCGAGCGCCTGCTGCTGCAGCAACAGCAGTGCGAGCGGCGCCATCACCAGCGCGAGCGCCCCCAACCAAAGCGACACGCGCACGGCCCGTGGGTCGGTGCCGGCACCGCGCGCATCGTGCTCGAGCACCGTGAGCGTGCCACGACCGATCGCCAGCGCCGCCCCGCCGTACAGCAGCAGGCGAATCAGCGGGGCGACGACGTCCACGTATCGAGCGAGTTACTTGGCGGCGCCGACGCGGAACCCGAAGGTCCCCTTCACCACGTGTCCGTCCTTCGACATGGTGCGCCACGACACGACGTAACCGCCGGCGCTCAGCGCCGTCGTCACGTCGGCGCGCAGGACCTTCGGCGCGGTCGGTTCGCGACGCAGCGCGCCCACTGCGATCGGTGCGCCGCCCTCCTTCGCCAGCGTGAGCTTGGCCCCGGTGAGTTCGACCGCTTCACTGAGCTCGATCGTGATCTTCTCGGGCGACGTCGTCAGCACCGTGTCGGCGGCCGGAAACGAGCGCACCAGCTTGAGATGTCGCATGGCGGTACCCGACGCGAGGGCGGGAATACCGAGGGCGAGCGCGGCGACGACCACATTCGGTCGGAAGAGCGAGCGAGACATCACGACGGAAGCTCCGGAAGCAGGAAGGACGGGACAGACAAATCTGCTACACCGAAGCGCCGGGAGAAATGCCCGCGGCCGATGCAGCGGCTCGTACTTACGCGAGCCCTGCGATCCGCGCGTCGAGATCGTCGAGCGACATCCCGACGCCGATGAACAGGGCAGTCGCTTCGGCATCGGCGTGCGGAGTCGACTCGTCAAGTTGCACCTTCTTCCGCCCAGGCACCCGATTCCACACGAACATGTCCGCGGGCTGATCGGCGAAGCGCACAAGTCCCTTGGCGCGTACCACCGCCGCCGGCAGTGCCTGCACGAAGGCCAGGAAGCGCGCGCGATCGACCAACCGGGGCAGCGGCAAGGCCACGCTGCCAAAGGGATGCGTATGCCCGCGTCCGTGACGATGCGCGGCGGCGACCCCCTGCGTGGTCCGTCGTTCCACATGGCGTACCGACTCCGCCAGCGTATGCAGCGTATCGGCGAATTCCATTGGCGTGGTGAAGGCGGCACGGGCGTTCACCGATGCCACCCCCTGCTCCACGGCGCGGCGTCGATCGGCCGACAACCGGTCGGTCCAATTCAAATGGACGTGTGTGGCGGTCGTGGTTTGCGCCGCCTCGAGCCCATTGTTCCACCACCGCTTCTGCCAGCGCGCGGCGTCGATGACCGTGAGCTGCAGCGGCAGCGTGAACTGCGTGAGCGTGGTATCGGTGGTGAGATAGCCGAGCAGTTCGTCGGTTTCGGTGGCGCCGTTCGCCTCGATCAACATGACGCTGCCCGGATCGTTCGGCACCGCCTGCAGCGTATCGAGCAACTCGCGCAACGACCCACAGCAGACGCACTCACCATTCAACGGCGTGACCAGCGCATCGAGTTCGCCCAAGCGTGTCGCATCGATCTTCGCGTTCTCGAAGTCATTGAGCACGATGCGCACGCGCACCCCGCGCTCGAGCAGCTGCGGAATGAGCGTGGTCAGAAATCGCGTCTTGCCCGCGCCGAGGAACCCGGCCATCAGCACGAGCGGGATCATGCGCGCGAACCGCGGGGCATCATGCCGGCGACATCTGGAGTTCGCCGAGGAACCCGCGGGCCCCACGACGAAGCACCGAGGCCGCATACAACGCGGCGAGTGCGATGACCGAGACCAGTTCCAGCGGCGACGTGCGGTCGAGCGACGATTGCGACAACGTCGGCATCGAGGCGGCGGGCAGCGCGACGTTCACGAGCAGTCCACCCGTGATGGCCGCCACGATCATCGCCGCCGCAAATGCGTACGCGAAGCGCGCACCATGCAATCGCGACAGGATGCCAATCGTGGCCATGTTCGTAGCCGGGCCGGTGATCAACAGGGCGAGCCCGGCGCCCGGTGACACACCGGCCGCCACCAGCACCGCCACCAACGGCGTGGATGCCGACGCACACACGTACAGCGGCAGGCCGATGGCGGCGAAGAGCAGCACATCGACACCGGCAGGCAGGCGCGTCATCCACGAGCCTTCCATGAGGGGGCCCAACAGCGCGGCGATGATCAGCCCCACCAGAATCCACGGGGCCGTGTGATCGACCATATCCCCGAAGCCGCTGCGCATGGCCGTCTGCAGGCGACGGCCCAGGGTCAGTGTAGCGACGTCGGCCACGGCGAGCGGGAGCGCGCGGGAGGCCGCACGCGCCGGTGAGAGGCGGGCCATAACCAACGCGACGACCAGCGCGACCGTGGCCGCGGCGGCCACACGCACGACGGTGAACGGCGCACCGAGCAGCGGTACCGACAGCAGCACGGCATCGATTCCGAGTTCCGGCGTGGCGATGAGAAACGCCACCGCGGCCGCCGTGGACACGCCCTGTTTCACCAACCCCTCGTACAGGGGCACCACGCCGCACGAACAGATCGGCAGCGGTAATCCGAGCGCCATGCCCGAGAGCCCCTGCCGCACGGCCGAGCCACGATTCAGCCACGCGAGTTTTCCCGGGGCCACGAACGCGTGCACCAAACCGGCCATGAGGTACGCCACCAGCAGCGCGGGCGCACTTTCGAGCGCCAGCCCTTGGAAGCTCGTCCACGCGGCTGAGAGCGGCGCGCCCCCGTAACGACTTTGGCTCAGGTGCAGCAGCACCAGCAGGGCGATGCCGAGCAGGGCGCCGAGACCGTTCGGGAGGCGCGTGACCGCATCGAGACGGATTTCGTGGTGCTCGGCATCAACCGCATCCGGCTCCCGGTGCCGATGCGCGTGTCCGTGCCCGTGGTCGTGCGTGTGCTCATGCGCATGGTCGTGCCCATGGTCGTGTGCTGTCCCATGGCGATGGCCATGCTCGTCATCATGGGCGTGCGCCGGGTGCGCGATCACGTGGAGCAACGAGCCGCCAACCACCGCTTCGAACCAGACACCGGCGCGGTCGGGCAGCACCGCGAAGATCGTCGGCTCCGCGAAGTATCCGACGACCGTGGTGACCGCCATGAGGAGCAGCACGAACCAGGTCACGCTGCGGGGCCGGTCACTGAGCACCCACCACACCATGAGACTCACGGGGAGCTGGTGGAGGACCACGCCGTACCCGATCAGGCTCGAGGGGTTCGCCGCCGATTGGGCCAGCGCACTTCCGTCGAGGGCCGAGTGAATGGCGACACCGACGAGGGCCAGCAGCAGGACGGCGGTGTGCGTTTGCTGCACGCCGAAGCGAAACAACCGCTCCGCCAGGTTGGGCAGCGTGAAACCGGCGAGCATAAAGAGGCCGGCCCACAGGTCGCGATGCTCGAGGGCATGCGGAATCACGTCCAGCAGGACCAACCCGCCGATGGTGACCAGCACGAACCCGTCGATGAAGGCCAGCATCTGGGGCCGGGCCTTGGCCGCCCGCGCCACGAGGGGCCCGGTGCCCAGGCCCACCATGCTGGCGACCAGGAAAGCGTGGTTCATGGGAGGTGCGCGACGCGGCGGTGCGCACCGACCATCGACCGTGTGAGCGACATGCCGGAAGATAGCGCTATTGCGAAGCGACTATCAAGTGGACGGGGCGGGTGGCGCATCCATTGCGACGGCGGCCCTCCCCCAAACCCAGCTGCCGACCATCACGCCGAGCGCCGCCGCGACCACGGTGTCGCTCAGGAAATGGCCC
>JBBARJ010000188.1:0-7178 GCA_040399825.1 Gemmatimonas sp. | reverse complement strand
TGATGCCCTCGCGAATCGTCATAGTGGGAGCGGCTTCGAAGATGGGGTTGTTGTCGTGCGCTTCCTGTAAACGGAAGTTGGGAATCTTGGGGCCGATGTGGTGCACGTGGTGCAGGCCAATGCTGCCCGTGAACCACTGCAGAATCGGATTCAGGCGCAGGTGCGAGCTGCCCGTGATTGCGGCGGTCGCGTAGTCCCACTCCTCGTGCGTCTCCCAGTAGGCGTCTTCGAACTGGTGCTGCACGTAAAACAACCAGATACCGGCGGCCGCAGCCACATACATGCACGGCAGATACACCAGGAGAACCGAGCGCGGCCCCCACAGCAGAATCGACACGATGATCGCTGCGGCGATGGCAAGATTCGTGTACCACACGCTGTACAACTGTTTCGTCTTGGTGGCCTTGCTGCGACCACGGAAACGCTGGTTCAGCATGAGATGCAACGGACCGACCAGCATCAGCGACAGCGGATGACGCACGAGACGATAGAGCAGGCGTCCACGCGCATCGCGTGCGAGATACTCCTTCACCGTGATCGTCGGCACATCGCCGTGACCGCGACGATCGAGATCACCCGACGACGCATGGTGCAACGCATGGTCGCGACGCCACTGCGCGAACGGCGTCAACGTCAGCACACCCGTGACGAAGCCCAGGGCATCGTTCACCTTGGGCCACGGCAGATACGATGAGTGTGAGCAGTCGTGCATGATGATGAACGTGCGCACGAGCAATCCCGCGCCCGGAAGCACGAGCAGCGCCGTCACCCATGGGGCGACATCGAGGAAGTAGAACATCGCCCAGAACAGGGCGGCCAACGGCACGAGCGTGTTGATGACCTGCCAGACCGCGCGACGGACATCCGCGCCGGCATACGTGGCAACGATCGCGGTCCACTCGGAGCGGGGGACCTCCAACGTGCGGGACTGGAGCAACTCAGCCATGCAGGACGACACCTGAAAACGAGGGCGGGAAGGCGCAGCAGCGGCGCGTCGATACACCGGAACTATCGCAGGAAGAGCGAACTCGGCGATAGCCCCAACGAAAGGAATACGCGCCACCCTTCCCGCGCGCTGACGTTGGTCCGATGTGATGCCAACGTCATCTCTGCGCAATCCCACACCTTATGGTCGCTTGTTCCGATCGAAGACGTCGGTCCGCTTGGTGTTGTTTTGTAACATGTCGTCGTTCACCCAGTATGTCGGTCCGAACGGTACAGTCCGGGGCCAGAGCTGATCGAGCGACATGGCGTCGTACAGCGTGCCGCCCTTCATCACGAACTTCGCATCGGCGGTCGCCCGAATGTTGTCGAGGGGATTGCCGTTGAGAATCACCAGATCGGCGAGTTTTCCGACTTCGATGCTGCCGATATCCTTGTCGGCGCCAAGAAACCGGGCGCCGTGCATCGAGGCGACTTCGAGCGCGCCGTGATTGCCGAGGGCCGAGGCTCCCATCCACAGCTCCCAGTGTGGTGCGAGGCCGTGATGCTCACCATGACTGCCCAGCGCCCCCCAGCCGCCTTCAGCGATGATGTCCGCCATGGATTGCGCGACCAGCGGATAGGAATAGTCCGTGCTGGGGCGCAGCGTGCGCACGCGCGAATCGGGCACCAACGCGCGCCACGGGAACCACTTGCGCTGCTTCGGATCTTTCCAGACATCCGATTCCTGAAACCAGTACTCGATGCTCCAGGCACTGGGTCCCGCGACCACGAGTGTGGGGGAATAGGTCGCACCCGCTTTGCCAAGGAACTTGGCGCCATCGCCGTACATGGGCACCTCGCTGAACGAGTGTTCCCATCCCGTCTGGCCGTCCATGATGAAGCCGAGGTCTTCGAAGAAGAATCCCCCCTCGGAGGTGAGATTCGTGCCGACGGTGCGCGCGGCTTCGGCGGTCCATTGCCGTTGGTCGCGGCGCGGCTGCGCGTACTGCTTGATCGCGGTGGCGCCCCAGCCGGCCATCTTGGTGACCATCGCCAGCGCATCACGCGGGCTGTTGATCTCGTTCGCGCGTGCGGCATCGCCAGCCGTGATGTTGTCGCCCGTACTGAAGCCCCGCGGTCCGATGATCTCCCCGACCTCCACCAGCTCCGCCGTGGGGAACATGTTCTGGCTGTACATCGACACGTCCATCGTGGTCGTCACGCCGTACGCGAGGTAGATCGCCTGTTCGAAGTCGTGCCGTGGACGCATGCCGCGCCACTCGCGATAGTGGTGCGAGTGCATATCGACCAGCCCGGGGATGATCGTCTTCCCCGCGGCGTCGATCACGCGATCGACGCCTGCCGTGCTGCACGTGCCCACGCAGGCAATGCGGCTCCCCTTCACCAGAATCGTGCCCGACTCGATCACCGCGCGCTTGTTCAGCGTAATGATGCGCGCGTTCGTAATCGCGATCGTGCCGGTGGGCACGGCGCGCGGCGCTGACAGTTTGAGCGTCAGCGTGTCGGTCTTGCCACTCCCCACGTGATGCACGTAGTACGCGGCGCCGTTCGAGTACTCGAGCGTGAGGCTGTCACGCCACCGCGGAAACAGACCGCCGTCACGCGTGAGCTGCGTGACCGGGAGTTGACCTCGACGCTTCTCCACGCGCGGCACCGCACTGCCGATGCCGCCCCACACCATCGGGGTGAGATACACGTTGTCCCCTTCCTGAAACGCCACGTAACTGCCCGTCGGCGATGGCAGGATTTCGTCGGCATTCGGAAAGGTGAGATGATCCTGCGGATCGGTGCCGTCGAGCTTCACGGAGCGCAGCGTGGTGCCACTGGCGCGACCCGTGCCCCCCGCACGCTGTTCCGGCCAGAACACGCGACCATCGGGTCCCACGGAAGGCCGAGGCAATTGACGACGGGCTTCGCCGCCCACCGACACACCCGACGGCCGGTTGATCAACGCAATCGCGCGCCCCGTATCGCCCACCGCCGGTGCCATCGCGTCGAAGCGGGTGATGTCGTACCACACGTTGTGCGTCATGGTGCGTCCGCGGGCGGTCGCACCTTCGCCGCGGGCCACGATCACACTGCGTCCATCGGCGGTCCAGGTGGGATCGGTGTAGTCGCCGGGATCGCGCGACAGCCGCTTCGGCACACCACCGGCGGCCGGCACCGTCCACACGTGCCCGCGCGAGGAATCGTCCCACGTGACGAAGGCGAGCGAGCGACCGTCGGGGCTCCAGGCCGGCGCGAATTCCAGTGGGCCGAAGCTCGCCGGGGTGACGCGACGCGGGGCGCCGATAGCACCGTCCTGCACGTGAATTCGACCCAACGCCTGAAAGGCGATCACCCGACCATCGGGACTCGACGACGGCCAGCGGAAGAACTTCGCCTGCACCGCATCGTCGGTGATGCGGAACTCCTTGCGCGCCATCTGCGACAGCGTGCGGTGCACCGTGGCGGTAAACGGGATAGTGGACACCGCCCGGGTGGCGACATCAAGGCGACGCAGCTGGCCCCCCTGCGCGAGCACGATCGACTTGCCGTCGGCCGCCCACTTGTAGCGCGGCAGCACGCCGAGTGCCTTGGAGCCGCTCGCGACCATCGGATCGATGGGATCCATCAGCAGCCGTTCGGTACCCGTAGTGAGGTCACGCAGCCAGAGCGCCGTCCGCGGGCCGAACAGGTGTCCCTTGAATTCCAGGGTGCCGTCGGGGATCTGCCGGGCGAAGGCGAGGAAGCGGCCATCAGGCGAGATCTCCGGGGCGGCACCGCCACCACTCGAAAAACGCGACGCCGCGGCATCACCGCTCTCGCCGTTGGTGATGTCCAGCGTTTCGCCGTCGGCAAAAGTGAACCGCCGCAGCTGCAGAGAGCCGCCCAGCGGTTCACGCGGCACGACCGGCATCGACACCTGGTAGTACAGATATTTCCCATCGGCGGACACCGACGGCCAGGCAGGGGCGCCATTCACGCCCCCCGAGCCGGCGGCCACCAACGGGACCCCGGTGCCGCCGTCCTTGTGGTACATCCAGAGTCCGCCGGCGGGCGCCGCGCCTTCTCCCCCGCCCCGCCCGCCCTTGCGAACGACGAGGAACCGCCCATCGGGGGTCCAGGCGGGCTCGAAGGCGGTGGCGTTCAGATCGGAGAACACGGGGCGCGGATTGCTGCCGTCGGCGTTCATGACCCAGAGGTTGTACTGGCCGCGCCGGTCCGTAATGAAGGCAATCGTCTTGCCGTCCGGGGAAATCCGCGGCTGGAAGTTCAGCGCCACCCCGCTGTTCTGCGTGAGCACCGTGGCCGCCCCGCCGCTGCTCGGCATGCGGTACACATGGCCCAGCAGGTCGAACACGATCCAGCTGCCGTCGGGCGAGAGATCGGCCGACATCCACGTCCCCTCGCTCGTGGTGAAATCGATATCGCGGGTCGTCCCGCGCGCCGCGGTGACATCCCATGGCGCACGCGCGGCCGCGTCTGTCGCGGCGGGCTGCGCCCGTAACGGCCACGCGGCCAGCAACGTGACGGCGGTGAGACAGCAGGCCTGAACGGCAACGAGCGCGCGTCGACTGAGCATGGGCGTTGGGACGAGAGTGGGGACGAAAGCTCGCCAATCCTACGCCCCCGTCCCGCGCCTCCGGAAGACCGGAGCGGCCGCGGATCGACACGTCCCCCGCCGCCGCGGCACGTCACAGCAACTATTAATAGCGGTCCCAGTTTGACAGCCAAGTCGTCCTTGGATAACCTAGGCCAACTGTACCCGTACCAAAGTGACCTCAGCGCTTGTCCGATTCCGCGAGCTGCCACGCCCGACGCGCTGATCACCACCACCCGGCACCCTTCATGATGATGATGAAGCAACGAATACTCACGGCGTTCATGGGGACGCTCCTGTGCGCGTCACAGGCGTTCGCCCAGACGAAAACCGTGACAGGCAAAGTGACCCGTGACGTCGGCGTTCCGCTCTCCGGCGTCTCGGTCGTCGTGAAGGGCACGCCGACCGTCGTACAGACGAATAACAACGGCGATTACAGCATCCGCGCCGACGTCGGCCAGGTGCTGCAGTACCGCCTCATCGGCTACGTCCCGCAGGAGCGCACCGTCGGCACCGCGGACGCCATCAGCGTGCAACTCACGAAGTCCGCCGCCAACCTTGATGCCATGGTGGTCACCGCCCTCGGCCAGACCACCACCCAGCGTAACCTCGGCACCTCGCAGCAAACCGTCTCCGGCGCCGACGTGGCGCAGACCGGCCGCGAAAACTTCATTAACGGCCTGCAGGGTCGCGTGGCCGGCGTGGAAGTCACGAGCACCTCGGGCGTGCCCGGTGCTTCGTCGTCGATCACCATCCGCGGCGTCAGCTCGATCAGCGGCAGCAACCAGCCGCTCATGATCATCGACGGCCTGCCGATGGACAACAAGACGCTCAACACCGGCTCCCTGGCGTCGGACGCTCCGGGATCGCTGACGGCGTTCAGCAACCGCGGCGTCGACTTCACCAACCGCGCGGCCGACATCAATCCGGAAGACATCGAAAGCATGGTCGTGCTGAAGGGCCCGGAAGCGGCGGCGCTGTACGGCATCGACGCGGCCAACGGTGCCATCGTGATCACCACCAAGCGCGGCAAGCCGGGCGTGGGCGGCTTCGAGTACAGCAACCGCGTGCGTATGGATCAGACGCGCGCGCGGCCGGAAACGCAGCGCACCTACGGCCCCACCTCGGTGGCCGGCAGCGTGCTGGGCTCGTTCTCGTACTTCGGCAATCCGTACGCGGCGGGCACACAGTTCTACGACAACATCGACGGCTTCTTTCAGTCGGCGCTCTCGCAGCAGCATAACCTGACCTTCAGCGGGGCCTCCCCCGACGCCAAGGTGAACTATCGCGTCGGCTTGGGCTACAACGCCCAGGGCAGCGTGATCCCGAACTCCGACTACACCCGCATCAACCTCACGGGATCGGGCGGTGCCACGGTCACCAAGTGGCTCAAGACCGACCTGTCCATGCAGTACGCGCAGGCGGACAATGACCAGGCGCTCAAAGGTCCGAACGGACCGCTGATTGGCCTGTTGCTCTGGCCGCAGACCGACCAGGCCAGCGATTACCTCACGCCCGCCGGCAACCGTCGTCGTGTTACCGCGTTGGCCACGAGCTCGGAAACGGACAATCCGTACTTCAGCGTCAACAAGAATCGCGTGAACTCGCGCAACGGCCGCCTGATCGCCAACCTCGGCCTCACGATCACGCCGTTCAGCTGGGGCTTTCTCAAGACCAACATCGGATCCGACAGCTACACCAACGAGAACCTGATTCTCCGGCACCCCGAAAGCGCCGGCGTCGCCAACGACAACAACGGCATTCTCGACGTCGCCAATGACGTGACGCGCAACCTGAATGCCCAGACCCTGTTCAACATCAATCGCATCAAGCTCACCGACAAATTCTCGATCAACGGACTCGTCGGCAATCAGATCTCGGAGTTCCGCTCGGAAGTGAGCGGCCTGCTGGGTCGCGATTTCCTCGATCCGAACTTCGTGTCGGTGAACAATACGAACGTCCGCACGACACGCACCAACAAGCAGCAGCGTCGCCTGTTGAGCCTGTTCAGCAGTGTCACGGCGAACTACAGCGACTACCTGTTCCTCACGGTCACGGGCCGGAATGACTGGACCTCCACGATTCCGCAGGAGCGGAACTCGTTCTTCTATCCGTCCATCCAGACCAGCTTCATCTTCTCCGATGCCATTCCGGCGATCGGCAATGTGATGAGTGGCAAGCTCCGCGCCAGCTACGCCCAAGTGGGTAAGGATGCGCGCCCGTACGCCTATCGTCCGTCGCTCGAGTTCAAGACCACGGCCAACGGTGGCTACGGCTACGGCTTCACCGGGCCGAATCTCGACCTGCGCCCCGAGTTCGCCAGCTCGTACGAAGTCGGCACGGAACTGGGCTTCTTCAACGATCGCCTCGGCCTCGACGTGACGACGTACCGCAAGGAGACCACCGACCAGATCGTGAACGACATCCGCGGCAGCTATGCCACGGGATTCATCCTGTTCAATCTGAACGGCGCCTCCACGCGGAACACGGGTCTCGAAGTCACGCTCCGCGGCACGCCCGTGATGAAGCGCGACGTCACGTGGGACGTGATCGCCAACGTCGAGCGCGCGCGCGGCAAGGTACTCGCCCTGCCCAACGCCCTTCCCGAGTCGTACGTCTCGGACACGTGGCTGTATGGCAACGTCCGTAA
>JBBARJ010000187.1:0-7190 GCA_040399825.1 Gemmatimonas sp. | reverse complement strand
GGCGGCAACCGCAGCAGCGGGGCGATATCGGGTACCGTAGGAAGCAGCAAGACGGCGTTCCCCGCGAGCATTTCGTCCAATCGCGCCGCAATCCCGACACGGCGCTCTCGCATCACCGCCACTTCCTCAGGATTTACCTTCGCGACGGCCTCGAAGCGTGGCGCGACCTGTGGCCCAAATGTTGGGCGCACGCGCGTGATCCACGACCGATGCGTCGTCCAGATGTCGTCGTACTGCAGCACGCGAAACACATCGAACCATGCGGGCAGTCCTTCGCTGCTTACCGTGACCGGTTCGGCGTCGCCCAGTAGCGCGCTCACGCGGGCAACGGCCGGCGCGAGCGCGTCGGCCGCGCCGGGGAGCGCGAGATCAAACGCGTCGGTGGCGAGCCACACGCGCCCGGGTGAGGACGGCGTACCGCCCAGCAACACATCGCCCACCTGCGCCAGCAACGCCGCGCTTCGCGCAAACCATCCAACGGTGTCGAAGATCGGCGCCAGTGGGCAGGCGCCATCAAGCGAAATGCGGCCGTGCGTGGGCCGGATGCCATAAATGCCGCAGAAGCTCGCCGGTGCGCGCACGGAGCCGCCGGTGTCACTGCCGATCGCAAAGTCCACCAGACCACCGGCCACCGCGGCGGCCGATCCGCTGGACGAGCCGCCGGGAACGCGGTTCAGTGCGGCCGGATTGATGGGCGTGCCGTAGTGCGCGTTCTCGCCGGTCAGGCTGAAGGCCATCTCCTCGGTGTGCGTCTTACCGGACAGAGCGGCGCCGGCCTCGAGCAGTCGCGTGGCCACGGTGGCGGTCGACACCGCGTCGTCGTGTGTGACCAGCCAATCGGGGCTCCCGAAGCCGGTGCGATGGCCGGCGACATCGAAAATGTCCTTGAGTCCGAACGTGAGCCCGTGCAGGGGGCCACTTTCGGCGCCGGCGCGCTCCACGTGCGTGTGCGTGCAGAACGCGCCGAGGACGTCGCGTGCGAGGATGCTGTCGCGGAGCGGCATCCTAGCGCTTCACCGGCTCCGACCGCAGAAAGTCGATGCCTCCCGCCTGCTGCCCCACATCAACCGACGCCACCTTCTTGAGGGTGCCGAGGTCGACCACATCCACCGTGCCTGGTTCCGAGCCCACGCCTTCCACGGAGATGAACGCGTACCGGTCATCGTCGCTCACCGCGATACCGTGTACCACCTTACGCGTGGTGGGAATGCGCGCGAGTTCCTTGCCCGATACCGCATCGAACACCGACACCGAGGCGTCGCGCTTATTAGTCGCGATGAGTCGCGCGCCGTTGTGCGTGGTGGCCAGGTTGTACACGCCCGGGCCGGCGGGAAGGCGACGCACCAGCGTCCACGACTTCGTGTCGATCTCCACCAGGTCGCTCGACTTGTTGCAGGCCACCCACACGCGTGTCCCGTCGCGCGAGGGCTGCGCCCACGTGGGCGAGCAGGAAATGTCGCCGGGCTTGGGCGGCTCCATGCCGTGGCCCGACATGTCGGTGGCCGCACCAGTATGACCGGCATGTTCACTCGCCCCGCGCTCCGCCGGCGCGCCCGTCATGCCCATCTCCTTCCCCTTCGTGAGGAAGAAGTGCCGGCTGACCGACAGCGTGCTGGCGTCGATCTCGGCCAGCGTCTCGTCCATCATGCAGGCCGAGTAGTGCTTGGTGCCGTCGCCCGACAAGCGCGACCCATGTGGCATCGTGCAGGTGCGGATGCGCGCGATCTCCACCATCTCCTTCGCGGCCACCACCGAGACATCGCTGGTCTCCATGTCGCCGTGCAAATTGAAATTCACGACGAACACCAGCGCACCATCGGGTGACACCTGTGCCGTGGCGGGAAAGTTGCCCAGCATCACGCTGCCGAGCTGCGTGTCGGTGGCGGCATCGTACTTCACCAACTTCCCGAACGGCGTGCCGTGCGCGATGGTCACGAAGTACTCCGTGGCGTTAGGCGTAATCGCCACGCCGTGCGGGCCGGCCACTTCCATCTTCGACCAGCCCACGTACTTCTCCCGCTCCACGCGCGCACCGGCGGGCCCGAAGCGCACGAGCGCGACGCGGTCCACCGATTCGCTCGCCACCAGCACGAGGTAGTCCCGCGCCGGTGCTTGTGCCTCCACGGAAGACGCCGCGAAGAGCGCCGTCGTCAGCATCGCCACGCGCATGGAGCGCCCACTCACGGAATGACCTTCTTCACGGGCTTGGGTTCGATGCGCACAATCCACAACCCGTTGTTGTCGTCGTTCACGTAGGCCAATCCATCCTTCGGATTCACCACCACGCCCCAGGTCATCGCTGCATTCTTCACGTGGCCGTCCATGTCGGCGGTGTTCAGATGGCCGATTTCACGCCCCTGAGCGCGTAGATCACCGCGCAGTTCACCGGAGATGTCGAACACGCGGAAGCCGGCGTTGTACGCGCCCATATAGAGCGAATCACCGGCCACCCACACGTTGTGCACACCGCCGTGCTCGGGCTCGTAGAACGCCACCGCCTTCGGATTGGCGATGTCCGTGACATCCACCACCTGCAGGCGACCATACGCGCGACCGGCGGAGGCGTCCTTCGTGCCCTTGGGTCCGGCGGCCGGGAAGACTTCGTCGGCGATGAACACGTAGTTCTTGTGACGCCACGCGGTGTGCGTGCCGCGGATGAAGCCGGGGCCGCCGTCGACTTCCACCTGCTTGTACATCGCGTTCAGATCGTACTTGAACTGCGACACCTTCACCGGGTTCGACGGCGAGCCGCCCTTGATGCCGTTGCCCACGTCGAGCACGATCAGCCCGTCGTTCCAGTAGCTCGCATACAGCAGGCCGTCGCGCAGGTCGATGTCGTGCAACGATCGGCCGGCGTCGGGACGACCTTCGGTTTTCCAGCGCGCGACTTCCTTCGGATGATACGGATCGTTCACGTCGATCACGTGCAACGCCCCCGTGCCGTCGTTGGTGAGGAAGATGAACGTGCCGTACTTGTCCTGCTTGTACACGAACGCCGAGTGCACGCCGCCGGTCACGCCATCGGTGAACTCGGCGATCGGCTTCGGATGCGCCGGATCTTCCAGCGAAGCGATCACGATGCCGTTCTTGCGGTCGCTCGCCCCCTCGCGTGTGAACACCAGAAACTTGCCGTCGGGGAACGTCATTACGTCGTTCACGCGACGCGTGTTCGACACGATGGAGTCGGTCACCTTCGGATCGGCCGGGTTGCTGATGTCGAGCGCGTACAGCACGTCGCCGCCACCGCCCGAGCCGAGATAGGCGTGCTTGCCGTCCTGGTGAATCCACACTTCTTCGGTCGTGAAGCGCGTGCGGGGCAGGCGTCCCACCAGCGATAGCGGGCGACGCACATCACGCGGGGCGAGCGTGATCGTGCTCTCCACGCTGCGGGCACCGAATGACGCGGTGATGGTGTAGTCGCCCGGTTCGTAGCCCACGAAGGCGCCGTCGGCGTCGATCTGTCCCTGTCCGGGCGAGAAGCTCCACGTGGGAGTGAGCCCCGCGATTGTCTTGCCGGTCGCATCCTTGGCGGTAATGGCGAAGCGCAGCACGTCGCCGGTGCGCGCTTCCACGTGGCCGGGCGCCATCGTGAGCGACGAGAGTGATGCCGCCGCCACCACGAGGGGCATGCGCTGCGTCACCGTGCCGGTGCTGGCCACAATGGCCGTCGTGCCCGCCTTGAGCGCCGTGACCAACCCGGTGGCACTCACGCTGGCCACCGCTGGGTTTTCACTTTTCCATGACATGCGGTCACCGCGTACGTCACCGGTGGCCGAGTAGGCGCGCGCCGTGGCCCGCACGCGCTGTCCCACCACGAGCTTGGGCGCGTTCGGTGCCAGGTCGATGCGTGCCGCCGGTCCCGGTACGGCGGTAATCTCGACTACCTCGAACGTCGGTGCCGCGCCGGGCATCGTGGCCGTGACCGTCACGGGCAGGATGGCGGTCGAGCTGGCCGTGATCAGCCCCAGCGAATCCACCCGCCCTTCAAAGCGGGCCGAGCCGCCCAGTCGGTACCGGACGGTCACGCCGGAGAGCACGTTCCCCTGCGCGTCGCGCGCTTCGGTGCGCAGTCGCATGGTATCGCCGGCCACGATCGTCCGGCTGGCCGGCGTGATCACCAGACGGGCAATCTTCGGCGCCGGCTGCGCGGCGAGGGAGGCCAGCGGTGTCGCCAGCGCCAGCAGGAGCGGGGCGACGGTGAAGAAACGCTTCATAAACGGGGAGGCTCCGTGAGAGGGCCAGCAGTGCGTGTTCGGGGATCACAGACGGCTAATAATGGGAGCGGAGCACGCTCGCGTCGAGCGAACGCCCCCGACTTCCGCCGCGCCGCTGCTGATTTCGACGTATGTTCCGCACGAGGCCTCACCCTTCTCCTCCTGCCAGTCCACGCATGCAATGGTCGATCGTCGGTCTCAATATCCTGTACGCCACCCTCGGCGTGGTGCTCATGTTCGCGGCGTACCGCATCATCGACGTGCTCACCCCGCAGGTCGACTTCGCTGAGGAGTTGCGGAAGGGGAATGTGGCGGTCGGACTGTTCGTCGCGGCGATCTTCATTTCGGTGGCGATCGTCGTGGGCGGTGCGCTGAATTGATGCGTCGTCTGCGCAGGAGTGTGCTGGCGTTGTTCGCGGTGGCCGCCGTGCAGGTACCGACGGCCGCGGCGCAGCCGCGCGATCCGGCCGACCGCTATGATGACACCTTTCGGAAGGCGTCGAAACGTTCGTTCGGCCCCGCCTTCGACTGGCGCCTGTTCAAGGCGCAGGGCATGGCTGAGAGCAATCTCGATCCGACGGCGCGCAGTCGGGTCGGGGCGCGTGGTCTGATGCAGCTGATGCCGACCACGTACCGTGAAATTGCGTCGGAGAACGCCGACCTCGCGATGATTGATAATCCCGAGCTGAACATCGAGGCGGGCATCGCGTACGACCGGCGGCTCTGGGTACGCTGGGCGAACGATTCTGTGGCCGACGACCGCCGACAGTTCATGTTTGCCAGCTACAACGCCGGCCGCGGCACGCTGCTGAACGCGCAGCGCCGGGCCCGTGAGCGACGGCTCGATCCGCGTCAGTGGCGGAGCATCGAGCGGATCGCCGCGTCGGTGCCTCGCTGGCGGCACGTGGAGACGCTCGATTACGTGAGTAGGATTGAGGTCAATATCACCCGGCTCGACGATCGTGGACGCGTCATGAAAGCCCACGCGACAGCGCGCGGCCTGAAGCGCTAAGTGCGATCTGACTTTCCCTCAACGCCATCGACCATGACTGTGCCTGCCCACGATCGCGAGCTCGTGCTCACCCGTTTCATTCCAGCACCGCCGCAGCTGGTGTATCGCGCGTGGACCGATCCGGTGCTGCTGCTACAGTGGTTCACCCCGGTGCCGTGGAAAACGATTAAGGCAGAACTCGACGTCCGCCCCGGCGGTTCGAACCTGATCATCATGGAAGGACCAGAAGGGCAGGTGGTGCCCAACCACGGTGTGTATCTCGACGTCGTGCCCAACGAACGGTTGGTGATTACCGATGCCTTCGTGTCGGCGTGGGAGCCGTCGTACAAGGCATTCATGACCGCGGTGCTCACCTTCGAGCCTGAGGGCGAGGGCACGCGCTACACCGCGCGTGTGCGGCATTGGTCAGAGAGCGATCGTGAAGCACACGAGGAGATGGGCTTCCACGATGGATGGGGGGCCGCCACCGATCAGCTGGTGGCGCTGATCCTGCCGCTGGTCAACGCGCCCCACGGATCGAACGCTTAGCGTCGCTGCTTCCGGGCACCCGTCCAGACCACGATCGAACCGCAGCCGTTCCGCGAGTCGAACTGTGGGGGCACGCTGGCCGTCCGCGAGTACACCTCCACCGCCATGACTTCCTGCGAATTCATGATCGCGTCGAGGTTCCCATCGGGCACCGGCACGTTCATGCCGTTCAGGAACACCGCCGGCGCACAGGTGCCGCCGTTGTTGCGCATCATCACGCGGCCCTGTGGGGACTGACCGCTGGCGATCACGACACCCGGCACCGTGCGGAAGATGTCGGCCATGAAGATCGGTGAGCGCTGGTTCAACTGATTCTCGTCGATGAACGACCCGAAGCCGGCGCGACGGCGCTTCTCGAACTCCGCCATCTGCGTGGAAAGGCGGTCGCCGCGTACGCGCACGGTGTCCACCGTGGCGACCAGCGTTTCGAGCGTGATGTCGGCCGTTGCGGCCTCAGTGGCGGGAATATCGACGGCGATACGCATCGGCTGGTAGCCGATGGCGCGGGCTTCGATCATCTGCGTGCCGGTGGGCAAGCCTTCGAGGGTGTACTGCCCGTTTGTGGTATTGGCGCCGTTGCCGCTCGCTCCCCAGAGTACCACGCGCGCACTCGCGATCTCCTTGCCGCTCGCACTCTTGACGGTACCGCGCAGCGCGCCCGTGCCCTTGTTGGTAGAGCCGATCACGAGATCACGCACCAGTAGTCCATTGCGCGGCACGCGCAATTCGATGAATCCGGTGGAGTCTGCACCCGAATAGGCGCGCGCGGTGACCGGCGCGTTGCGCGGCACGCCACAGAGCGTAAACAAGCCGTCGTCGGTGCTGCTGCCGAAGCGCGACGGATACCGACGTTCCACACCGCGCGGTCCGACCGTGACTTCGGTGTACTGAGCCCGCACGCGCGCGGCCGGCACCTGCTGGTTCATCGCGGCGGTGCGCACGAAGCCCATATAGAGCCCCATCGGCTGATCCGGATCACCCGGGCCACATCGCGTCGCGATGATGGTTTCGGCCGACGGAATGGTCATCGGCACCTCGAGCTCTTCCGGCGACGTCATGTTGACGCGAAAGAGCGGTGCTTCGATCGCCAGCTGGTCGAGCCGTTGATGAAAGAAGCCGATCAGGTACGTGCCCACGGCGACGGAATCGATCGCGAAGCGTCCGTTGGCGGCGGTGATGGCGGTGCGCACGTTCGACGGATTGGCCGCGTCCACCAACTGCACGGTAGCCCCACCCAACCACTGCGTGGCGGCGCTGTCGTACACGGTGCCGATAATGCGCGCACGCGTGGGCGTAGGCGTTGGCATTGGCGTTGGCGGTGGCGGCGTCGCCGGACGCACCTGCGCCGCGAGCACCCCAGGGGTGGCCAGCATCAACACGAGCAGTGATCGGAACATCGGAGCCATGGGCAAAGATGATGAGAGCGACGCACGAGA
>JBBARJ010000186.1:0-7202 GCA_040399825.1 Gemmatimonas sp. | reverse complement strand
GAGCGAGCAGGCGGTCCACGATCGGATCGAGATGTTTCTCGAACGCGCGCGTCACAGCGGCCGACAAGCGGGTCGCCCGACGGTCGAGCATCGCCCGCAGGCGGATGGCGTCGTCGCGGGCAACGGCAGGGAGCCGCTCCATCTCGGCGTCTAGCCAAGAGCGCTGTACGTCGGCGTCACGCACCGCGTTCGTCGCTTGTCCAAGGGCCCGCAGCGAACTCAGCGTGCGCCGGTCGACCGCGCCGTCGAGCGCGCTCTCATGCTCGCGGAGCACTGCGCGCAGCCGTCGCAGCGCGACGCGAGCGCGATGCAGGGTCTCGGCGTCGGTACTGTATGCGGTGCCGGGCGCCGCCATGGGAGCACCGCACTCGTGGGACGTCGGCATTTCCGTCGGCCGCCACCGGGCGCGCGCTTCACAGAGCTGTTCGAGCCAGTGCAGCGCCACCACGCGCGCGCCTTCCTGCGCCGGCCGGCGGAGCGCCTCCGGCAACAGGTGACGCCACTCGGCAGCCGTGAGGCGCGAACGGTCAGCCATCGTTCTCGTCGTGGTCGTCGTTCGCGTCCACGTGCACGTGGGCCGTGCCGTCGTCGTCATAACTCACGGACACGAGCCACGGGCGACAGCAGACCTGACAATCCTCGATGTACTGCTGATGCGTTCCGGAGCCCGGATCAAGCGTGATCTCCACCGGTTCACCGCAATACGGGCAGTACACTTCCCCGACGAGGTCGGCGACGCCGTCGCCGAGGGGAAACTCCTCGTCGTCGAGCGCCTCCTCGGCCTCATCGGGATCACCGGCGTCGTCCGGCAGGTCCCACTCTTTTTGGTTAGGCATATTGGCACGGTGAAAGCATGTGCGTAATCAAACGCCGCCGCTGCCCGTGTCCAACTCTGGCGAGCTAGTTCGGCCTCAACAGCAGCGTCCGGTCGCCCGTGGCTACGACGAGCGCGGCACGAGCGCCCGCGACCTTCGCCTCGACCGCCGCCAGCTTGACCGCTTCGTCAAGCACCAGCCGTTCGCGCAGATTGAGAATCAGCAACGTGCTTTCACCGTTGTCGAAGCGCACCTGCTCGGCATCACGCAACAGACTGGCGTTCCGCACGTTGGCCACCTGTCGCTGCCGCAGCCGCTCCAGATTGAACAGGTCGAAGATGGCGGCTCGCGCGTCGAATTCGACCTCACGCCGCACGCGATCCCGCTCGAGCCGTTGGAATTCAAGCCGTTGTCCGGCCGACGCGAATCGACCCGTTTCCCTCAGGAAAAGGAGGGGCGACTTGATGCTGAGGCCGGCCTTGTAGTTGTTGTCCAGCCGCTCGCCGTCGAAAAACGATTGCTCGCTATCGCTCTCGCCGAGCCCGGCCAGCTTCGCTTCGGCCAGCGGCAGGAGTGCCTGTTTGCTGAAGAGTCGCTGCGCCTCGGCTTGCTTGATCCGGGCCTGCACTTTCAGGAGGTCGGGGTTGCGGCGGGTGGCAAGGTCGAGGAGTGCTTCGAGACGCGTGGAGTCGATGCCCACCTGTTCGATACCGAGGAGTACGGGCTTCGCGTCGGCGGGCAGCGGTGCCGGTCGCCCCGCGTCATCCCACAGATACGCGGTGACGTCGAGCGATGCGACATAGAACGACGCCTCCGCTTCGAAGCGGGTGACCTCGCGACGCTGCAGTTCCAGCAGTGCTTCGATGGTATCGATGGGGGCGCTCTCACCGTTCGCGACACGCCGTCGCACGGCCTGCAACCGAAACTCGGCCAACGCCTCACCTTCCTGCGCGATCACCCGGCGGCGCCAGCTTTCATACCACACGCCGTAGTCCTTCGCCGCCGAAAACAGCAGCTTATTCACGATCGCGGTGCGATCGGCCTCGCCGGCGTCCCGCGCCGCACGCGCTTGCTGCAGCGCATTGCGGCGCTCATCGGTGAGAATGCGCTGGCCCAGCGGGATGGAAATACCCGCTTCGACGGTACCGTTTGAGGGCGTCCGCCGGTCCGGATTGAAGTACCGGCCCATGGTGCGGTCGAACGCAATCGTGACATCCGCCCCGATCGGCAAGGGAATCTTGAGTTCCGCGTCGAAGTAGTTGAAATACGGCGTGCCGCCGAACTTCTTCTGATCCCACGTGGCCGTCACCGTGGGGTCGAAGGCCCCCCACGCCGTGCGCAGATCGGACCGCGCTTGATCGGCCACGAGTCGCGCTTGAGTGGCCACCGGATGATGGGCGAGAATTCCGTCCACGAATCCGGGAAAGGTGAACGGCGTGCCGAGCGTATCGAGTTTGACGGGTTTCGACTGCGCCGATGCCGAGCAGGCGAGCGCGGCGCTGATCAGCAGCGCGAGCGACGCACGCGTGGCGACGCTCATTTTTTGCCCCCGCTCTTGGCGTCGCTCTTGCCCGCGCCCTTGTCACCCGCGACCGCGTCGGCCGGCAGGGCTTCGTTCGGATTGATCGAGAGGGGGAAGCCGTTGAGCTGACGCCAGATTTCCCAGCCAACCGTCACGTTGTCGAGCATCGCCCAGCCCTGCACGCCGGTACCGAGGCGCAGCTGCGCTGGCCACGGTGCATCGTGTGTGGTGTCAGGGACCAGCAACACGCGGAACTGTCCCGCGCGGTTCGGGAACTGATCGATGACGGCGACCTGCGCCCCGAAGGTGCCCGATGCCACCTGCGGCCATCCGGAGATCTGCAGCGCGGGCCAGCCATCGAAGAAGATGCGCACATGTCGACCCGGCTTGAGCAACGCGATGTCCATCGGCTTCACAAACAGCTCGACCGCCTTGCTCGGCCGTGCCGGCTGAATCGTGACGATAGGCTCACCGGCTTTCACGATCTCACCCTGACCGGCCTTCGTGGCGCGCACGACGTAACCATCCTGCGGCGCTTCGATGAGGTAAAACCCGTTGCGGATCGTGAGCGAGCCGACCTTGTCCTTCAGCTTCGCGACCTCCGACCGGCCTTCGCTGACCTCGGCCAGCGTCGACGCACGGTCGGAACGGGCCTTCGAAATCTTCTCCCCGTATTCGGCGGGAACGCTCGAGAGATCGGTCTGCGTGCTGAGCAGCATCTGCTGCTTTTCCACCAGCTTGGCGGAGGCCGACTGCACGCGGATCTGGAACGCCTGCAACTCGTTCACCGAGACGAGGCCGAGTGTGTCGCGGAAGAGCCGCTCACGGCGGCGCAGTTGATCCCGCGCCACCGAGTCCTCGAGGACGGCCTGACGGACTTCGGCGCGGTACTGCTCGATCTTGTTCGCGGTCTGCTGCAGCTTGAAATCACGTTGCGCTTCGAGCTGCGAGATCAGCATGGTGAGGGCGGCCGCCTTGTTCTGCTTCTCGCCGATCGCGGATTCTTTCGCCGACTGCTGCTGCGACGTGAGCGGCAGCACGTTGGGATTGAGATACTCCTCCTTGATCTCCGAGATGCGGACGATGCTATCGCCCTTTTGTACGTACTGCCCTTCCTGCACGTACCACCGCTCGATGCGGCCATCGATCCGCGTGGGCAGTTCCTGAGGACGGTCGCCGGGATTCAGCGCCGTGACGGTGCCTTCGCCGCGGACGCTCTGCTGCCACGGCAGAAAGAGCACGAGAAACAGCGTGATTAGAATGCCCAGCAGCCAGCGCGACACAATGCGGCTGGTGTTCGCTTCGCCCAGCAGGGCCGTGGTCTCTAACGGCAGGTGCTTGAGTTCGCGTTCGATATCGAGATCGGACATCGCCATGGTGCTCAGGCTCCCGTGGTCATGAGCGTCTCGTGCAGCAGGTTGCGGCACATCGGATCGTCACGGAGCATGCTGAACGGGCCTTCGCGTACGATCCGCCCACGATCGAGTATGAGCACGCGATCGAAGGCGGCGAGCAGCTGCGGATCGTGCGACACCGTGATGACGGTCCACGGCCGGTTGCGGTCGGTGAGCAGCTTGATGATGAGGGTACGCGACGCGGCGTCCAGATTCTGAAAAAAGTCATCGAGCACGAGTAGGCGAGGACGGCCTACCATGCCTTGCGCCACGAGCAATTTGCTCGCGAGGTAGGCGGGGAGGGTGCGCCCGCTGTTCGTCAGCTCGGTCTGAATGCCCTGCGGCAGCTGCTGGATCTCGTCGGTGAGGGCGAGGTCATCGAGCGCTTCACGGACATCGCGCGGTGTGATGTGCGAGCGGCCCACGCTGATGTTCTCCTCGACCGTCCCGTCGAAGAGGTCCGTCCACGAGAGCATCTGTCCGATGCGTGCGCGGAGCGCCGGCCGATCGAGGTCCCGCAGCGTGATCCCGTCGAAACGGATCGTGCCGTCGTAGTCATCGATGATGCCACCGAGCAACTTGAGCAACGTGGACTGGCCGGATCCGTCGGAGCCCATGATGGCCACCCGTTCGCCGGGCGCGATCTGCACGGTCACGCCATCCACCGACGCGGAACGGGCGGAGGGATAGCGATACCGCAAGTCCTTCGTGACGATCGCCACGCCCACGCCGGGCGTGTGAATCGGCGCGAGGCCGCCGCGGGCCTCCAGCGGCAGATCCGCGACATGGCCCGACTTGTCCACGCTGGTGAGCACGTCGTACACCGTGGCAAGACTGGTGATCAACTTTTCCACGCCAGCGAGGACCGTAACGATGACGACTTCGGCCGCCACGAACTGGCCCAACAGCAGCCGATTGGTCTGCACCAGTGTCGCACCGATGATCAACACGGCGGCGGTGATGAACGTTTTGAAGCCGATCAGCGCGATGGTCTGCTTGACCAGGACGGCGAAGTGCTTGCGCCGGTACTTGAGGTAGCCGGTGACGACATCGTCCATCCGCTCCACGGGAAGCGTGGAGTCGCCGGCGTACTTGAAGGCATGAAAAGCGCGCGCGATTTCCCCGAGCCAATGCACCGCCTTGTACTTGTACTTCGACTCCACGATTGACGTGTCGAGCCCTTCCGGCCCCGTCCACCGGATAATGAACCACAAGGCGGCGGTCACGCCGATCGCGAAGACGGAGAACCAGGGACTGTATAACGTGAGCAGGAGCAGGCTGAACACGATCGTGAGCAGTGCGGTCGGTACATCAAGCAACAGCTTCTGCACCCCTTTCTGAATGGCGATCGCCTCGAACAACCGGTTCATCTGCTCGGGGAGATTGGACTCCAACGACGCCGCGTACCGCATCCGTGGGATGCGAAACGCGAACTCGAGCGCCATGCGGGCGAACACCCGCTGCTGAATGCGCTCCACGACCTTCAGAATGCCGATCTGCAGAACACCGGCGATGATGGTGCCGAGCACGACGAAGGAGATCAGCACGATCACCGGCTGCAGGTAGAGCCGGCCCTGTACGATCTGCACGATGCCGCCAACGGCCAACGGGAGAATGAGGCTCAGGCCACCGGACAACGTCGCGTAGAAGAAGACGGTGAGGATCTCTCGACGCTCCCGGGCGAAGAGCGCAAAGGTGCGGTCGAGCGCGGTCCTCGGCTCGTGTTCGTCGTCGTGATCCCCATGGCCGACCGGGCTATGGGGGTAGTCGCTCGAGAGGGCGCTGTTGGCCGGCCGCAGGGCCATGGGCGCCAGCGCCGACAACACGTGCCCCGAACCAAGACGGGCAATCAGCGCGTCGGCGAGCGCATCACCCTGGCCCTCGATGGCGGATTCGCTCCCGTCTCGCGGCACCAGCACCGCGCGAACGCGATCGTCCGTGTCGAGGCACAAGACGATCGCATCGTCGTTGCGCAGGTCCACCAGGACGATGGGGACGGTGCGCTCGGCGATCGCCAGCTTGAGCGTGTCGCCGGAGATCTGCCGGTCGAGATAGCCGACATCGACCGCGCCGCCGATCGAGCGCAGGCGGTTCGGTAGCGGGTCGGTGGGCGAGATCTGACGCGTGAGCGCGCGCCAGCGCGCCTGCTCCACGTCGAGTCCGAGCGCCGCGGTGACGAGTTGATTGACACGGGTGGCCTGAGCCGACATAACGCCATCAAGAGAGCGATGAGCACGATCGTCCCCGCGTCGCGTGGGGCGAGGCGGGCGAACGCGATGGGAGGCGGGCCTGAGTGCCCGCCCTCCTGAAACTCATACCGCGAACGATCAGCGGTGGTTCGGCGGAGCTCGAGTTGGCGCGGAGCCCAGACGTCCATCGCGCTGGAAGACCGCGAGGCGTGACGTGGCTGACAGGCCGCGGCGTTCGTGATACGCGGCACCACCGACCATGCCCAGCGTCCGCTCGACCGTTGAAATCTGCGAGGACGCCGTGCGGTGGGTGCGGCGGCCGCCGCTACGCTGCCAGGCTGGGTGCTTCGTCGAGGCCGGTCGCGTCGATGCGTGATCGGTCGGCGCACCGTGGTGCGCCGCGAGCGTACGGGCCGCCGATTCGCGGAAAATCCGGCGCGGGTCCGTGTCCTGGACGGACTGGGGCATCGACGGGAGCGGGCGATCGGCCATCGACGCACCGGCGAGCAACACGCACACCATGGCCACACAGGCCAGGGCGACGCGAAACAGCCAGGTGGGACGAGGCGCTGCCGTCATATGCAAGAACAAATACGAAAGCTCTAATCGGGATTCAAGCGGGACGGCCGTTAAGACTGGTGGACATGGTCGCCCAAGTTTCTGCCGTGACACGTGCTCACCCGGCGGCAGGCGCCGCTCAGTCGTCGTCGGGCCGTCGGCGCCGCTTGGTTTCGCTGCGCTGACGCTTCTCGGTCAGCCGCCGTTCGACGGAGCCCCGTGTCGGCCGTGTGGCCCGGCGGGGCTTCTGCACGACCAAGGCCCGCGACAGGAGTTGCACCAGTCGCTCGATCGCGGCCCGCCGGTTCTGCTGCTGACTGCGGTATTCGCCGGCCACAATACGCAGCGCGCCGTCGCTGTCCAGACGCGAGGCGAGGCGCGCCACGACCAATTCGCGCTGTGCGTCGCGCAAGGCGCGCGTGTGGCGCACGTTCCACTGCAACGCGATCCGTGTGGCGCTGCGGTTCACATGCTGCCCACCGGGCCCGCTGCCGGAAATCGCGGTGATCTCGAGTTCGGACGCCGGAATGCAGACGCCGGGCACCACCTCCACGTCCTCCTGCGACGACGCCGTCATTTCAGCCCCCGCCCGGCGCGCGGCACGGCGAGCGCCGCAGCGCCCCCGAAACCGCATCGGGCGTCGGGCGCGACGCGGAGTCGGGGGCCGTGAAGATCGCCACGTATTCAGAAGGCGCCGTGTTGGTGAATGACTGCTCCCGGTAGC
>JBBARJ010000185.1:1317-7260 GCA_040399825.1 Gemmatimonas sp. | reverse complement strand
TCGAGCCAGCCGGGCGCACCTCACTGGCGTCGATGGATGGCGCCGCCGCGCTGCTCCAGGCGTGGCGTGATTCGTTGCCGGCCGTCGTGCGCGACACGATGCCGCGTCGTGCCAGCATCCTTTTGGTGAGCGACCCCTTTCACATGCTTCGACTCGATGTGCTAGCGCGGTTGCACGGTTTGCATCCGCTGCCATCGCCCACGCGCACGAGCCCCATTTCTGCGAACCGGGCGGTGGCGATCGAATACATGCTGCGCGAGTCGATCGCGCTGCCGACGGATATCGCGTTGATGCTCTGGCTCACGCTGACCGGCGGGTCGATGAGCTCACCGACCACGCCGTAATTCGCGTGCGCGTTCGCGTTCGTGTTCGACTATCGGGTACGGCGCGGGAATCGCACGATGCTGCCATCGGCGCGCACCTGCTTGATTTCGATATCGGGCACGAGGTCGCGATACGGGATGCCTGAGGTGGCGTCGAAGCCGAAGCCGCTGCGCAGTGCCGCCGTGAGCGAGAAGGCGTCGGCCGCAGCGAGGTTCACGAGATAGCCGAGATCCTGCAGCGAGCCGACCGTGATGCGGCTGAGCGGTTGCACCTGGCTCACCGCAAAGCCTTGCATGAGCTCGCGCTGCATGACTGACGTGCGCCAGTGTGAGTTGATCGTGCCGGTGCCGCCGGTGTTTTCCACTGGCACCGGATTGCCGGAGTACGTCACGGTGTTGATTGCGGCAAACTGCGCGCGCGCGGCACTACCCACGAAAAACGGGTCGCCCATGACGGAGGTATCCAGCAGGGAGCGCCGGAAATTCCAGATGGTGCCGATACCGAGCACATGCCCGATTTCGTGGAGCACGACCTTTTCGAACTGCCCCCGCGCCACGAGCTGACTGACATCGAGACTATCGAACTCCATGTAGCCGAGAAACGGGATCGCATTGCCGTTCACGTAGCATGGGCTGGCTTGGCCGAGGATATTGCCCGCACCAGGTGAACCAGGCCCATCGATCGAGTCAATGCGGGCAAAGATGATCGTATTCTGCACCGTACCGGTAACGGCCGGCGTCCAATTGCCGCAGGAATTCGCCGCGGGTCCCGCTGGAATGCTCACGTTGTTGATGGTACCGATACTGCCGACGATGACTTGCCGCCACTTGGCGACCGCGTTGGCGAAAGCGGTCCGTACCGGCAGCGACGCATCGCCGATGAAGCGCACGTCCACATTGAATGCCGACGTGCTGACCGTGGTGGTAAAGGTCGTCGATTTGTTCGGAATTGCCGAACTGGTGGCGACCAGTGTCTGCGTGCTCGCCGTGCCAAGACGCCAGCTGCCGACGAATGCACTGCCATTGGCTGGATCGGACAGCACGGTACTGCCGGTCACCGTGCCCGAGTTCGGGCCGGGGGTGAACGTGACCGGTACGCTACCGACCGGATTCCCATAGGCGTCAACGACGCGCACGCCGGGCGGTGTGGCAATGTTGATGTTCGCGACACCTGCCTGATTATCGCCGACGACGCGGAGTAGATCGGTCGCCGGTCCGGCGAGTGCGTTGACGCTGAAAATCGCCGGATTGGAGCCGGTTGCCGTGGCCGTCACGATTTGCTGTCCTATGGCTCTGCCGATGGTCCACGCGCCGACCGCAGCGATGCCGAGCTCGTTGCTGGACTGTTGCGCGCCGAGCAGCACCCCGTTGCCCTGCACGATGGTGAACACCACGGCAGCGCCGCTGATGGGGTTGCCGTATTGGTCTTCCGCGCGCACGGCCGGCAGGGACGGCACGGGTGTGTTGACCGGGGCTTGCTGGTCCACCGCCGTGACCGGGGTGAGCCGTGACAACGGACCGGGACTCGCGGTCGCGGTAAAGGTGACGGCGGCGAGGCCATCGACGGTGGCCTGCAGAGTCTGCTGGCCGGAGGTGGTGCCGAGCGTCCATCCGCCCGAGGTGGCGTCGCCGCTCGCGGTGGTGCGGACCGAGTCGTTGATGACTTTGCCGCCACCGCTCGCGATGCGCCAGCGCACGATGACATTCTTGATGCCCTTCCCCTTGGCATCGGTGACCCGCACGGCTGGTACGGCGGCCACCGTCGCGGCCACGGTGGCCGACACGGTGGTGCTGGCGGTGGCGGTCGCCGCGCTCGGGACCTGCGGGTCACTGCCGCAGCCGACGAGGACCCCGAGCGCTCCGACCAGCAGGACGGCGTGGCGATTGGAAAACGTCATAGAAGAAACGGGGAAGAGAATTGGTGGTCGGCGATCATGATCGGTTCGCGCGCATGGGGTTCCGAGTTTCGTGACCAGCCCCCCAATATTGAACCATGCGCATTCCAGTCGAGAGTTATCACCTCCCGAACGGCCTGCATGTGGTGCTCTCTGAGGATCACACGGCGCCGATCGTCGCGGTCAATTTGTGGTATCACGTGGGTTCGGCCAATGAGCGGCTTGATCGCACGGGTTTCGCCCACCTGTTCGAGCATATGCTGTTTCAGGGGTCCGCGAACGTCGCGGCCAACGAACATTTCGAGCTCGTCCAGCGTGCCGGAGGGACCCTGAACGGGTCCACCTGGCTCGACCGGACCAACTACTACGAGACGGTGCCGTCGCATCAGGTGGCGTTGGCGCTCTGGCTCGAGGCGGACCGGATGGGTCGCATGCTGCCGGGGCTCACCCAGCAGAAGCTCGACACGCAACGTGACGTCGTAAAAAACGAGCGTCGCTGGTCGGTCGACAACCAGCCGTACGGCACGTGGTGGGAGCGTCTGCCAGCACTCTGTTTTCCGGAGGCCCATCCGTTCCATCACTCGTTGATCGGGTCCATGGAGCATCTGACCGACGCGTCGCTCGACGACGTCGCGGACTTCTTCCGGACGTATTACACCCCGGACAACGCGGTGCTCACGGTGGCTGGTGATTTTGATCGCATCGAGACGATGCGCTTGATCGAAGAGTACTACGGTCCGATTTCCCGCGGTGCCCAGCGTCCACCACTCCGTGACATGACGCTGTCGCCCACGTTTGGAGACACGCGCCGCGCGGTGGTCCCCGATGCGGTCGCCTTGCCGCGCCTGTTCGTGGCGTGCCGCACCCCGGTGTTTGGCACCGATGGCTACTACGCCGCCTCATTGGCCGCCGCCATCCTCGGCCTGCGGACGGGCTGTCGGTTGGAGCAGTCCCTCGTGCGCAGGCAGCGCATCGCCTCGCAGGCGAGTGCCTTCACGTACGACCTGGCCAAGGGTAGCGACTTGCTCGTGATAGACGCCACGGCTCACCCGGATGTCACGCCCGAGCAGCTCGAAGCGGCCGTGCTGGCCGAAGTGGATCTGATGCACCAGCATGGCGTTACCGATGTCGAAGTGCAGCGCGCCCGCGCGCTGATCGAAACGAGTTTTGTGACGAGCATGCAGTCGGCGGCCGAGCGCGCCGACCAGCTGTCGCGCTTTGCGACGTACTTCGGCGATGCGACGTTGATCAACGAACAGGTGGAGCGCTACGCCGCGACGACGACGGCAGCGGTGTCCGCCCTCGCGCGCGAACGACTGGGTCCCGACAATCGCGCCCTCCTGCTGTATGTGCCGGCCGAGGAACAGCCGCACACCGAGCAGGCCGAGATGGCGGAGGTCGGCGCATGACCGACATGCTCAACGTGCCCGGGCAGGATACGATGCCGGCCGCACCTCCCCGTCCTGGTGCCGGCACCCCCAGCGACTACCGGTTCCCGCACTTCTCGACGCGCATCCTGGCCAATGGTCTGCGCTTGATCGTGGCGACGGTGCCGGCATATCCGGTGGTGACGACGCTGGCGGTGATCGAAGCGGGCGCCACGCGCGATCCGCGTGATTACGAAGGACTGGCCCAACTCACCACCCGGGCGCTGGCAGAAGGGACGCGCGACATGAACGCGCTCGAGCTCACGTCGCGCCTCGAGATGCTCGGTACCACGCTCGATACCGGCGCCGACTGGGACTCGGCGATCGTGCAGATCACCGCGCTGTCGTCGCGGATCGATGATGCGGTCGCGGTGCTGTCGGAGGTGCTGCGCCATCCGGCGTTCCCCGAGTCGGAGCTGGAGCGCATGCGTGGTGAGCGGCTGGCCGATCTGGCCCAGCTCCGCGCGGAGCCGCGTGGCTTGTCCGACGTGTTCTTCTCCCGGTTGTTGTACGAGCCCACATCGCGTTTCGCGCGTCTGGCCGGTGGTGACGAACAGAGCAGCATGCGCCTCACGCGTGAGCGGGTGCAGGCGTATCACGCGGAGTTTTATCGTCCCGATGCCACCGCGTTGATGATGGTCGGTGACATCGATGTAGAACACGCCGTGAAGTTGGCGAGCGCGCACTTCGGTGATTGGGTCGGTAAGGCGCCGCCGGTGACGGAACCGGTGGATACCCAGCGGTTCCTCGAACCGCGCGTGCATTTGGTGCATAAGCCGGACGCGCCGCAGTCGGAGGTGCGCGTGGGGCACGTGGCGATTCCGCGCCTTCACGAGGATTATTTCCCCGTGGTGGTGATGAACGCGATTCTGGGCGGACTGTTCTCGTCGCGCCTGAATCTGAACCTGCGCGAAGTGCATGCGTACACCTACGGCGCGCACTCGGCGTTCGATTGGCGTCGCGCCGCCAGTCCGTTTGAAATTTCGACGGCAGTGGAAACGGCCGTCACGGCGGATGCCTTGCGCGAGATTGCCCTCGAGTTCGCGCGTATTCGCGAAACGCCGGTGAGCGATGCGGAACTGTCGCTCGCCACGAGCTATCTGGTCGGTGTTTTCCCGATCCGGTTCGAGACCACCGCCGAAGTGGCGGGCGGGTTGGCGAACGTGGAAATCTTCCGACTGCCGACGAATTACTTCGATACGTATCGTGACCGGGTAAAAGCGGTGACGGCGCAGGATGTGCTACGCGTGGCGCAAACGCACCTCGATCCGAGTCGTCTGCAAGTCATCGTGGTGGGTGATGCCACCGCCATCCGACCGACCGTGGAAGCGCTGTCGCTTGGTCCGGTTACCGTGTACGACCCGGCAGAAGAAGATGTTGCTGCCGCGCCTGTGTCTCCCTCCTCAGCCTCCTGAATCGACGTGTCGCCAGCGAAGAAGTCCGTCAAGAAGTCCGTGAAGCCGCCGAAGTCGCCGTATTACGAAGTGCGTCGCTCCAAGATTCAGGGGCGTGGCGCATTCGCGATCTTGCCGATTCGTAAGGGCAAGAAGATCGATGAGTACTGGGGGCAGCCCATCACGCATGACGAGGCGGACCGACGATACGACGACAGCAAGGGGCGCCATCATACGTTCCTGTTCGTGCTCGATGACGACACGGTGCTCGACGCGCGGTACGGCGGAAACGATGCGCGCTTCATCAATCATTCGTGCGATCCGAACTGCGAGACGGTGATCGAAGACGGCCACATCTGGATCAAGGCGATCAAGCCGATCACGCCGGAAACCGAGCTGGTGTATGACTACCGGTTCGAGTGGCAGGACGAGTACGAGCCGGAAGACGTGCGCTACTATGCGTGCCGGTGTGGCACGAAGAAATGCCGCGGGACGATTCTGCGTATTCCGGTGTACCTGCGCCCGACGATCAAGCAGTGGCTGGCGGGCGACGATGTGCCGCTGCCGAAGAAGCCGAGGAAAGGCGCCAAGAAGGCAGTGAAGAAGGCCACCAAGAAGGCTACCAAGAAGGCCACCAAGAAGGTGGCCAAGAAGACGGTCAAGAAGGCGGTCCGCTGATGGCCATCGAGCGGCAGGGACCGGGCAAGATCATCGGGACGCGCGGGTACACCGGGAAGGTGATCTCGATTGACATCGATACCGTGCGCTTTCCCGATGGTTCAACGGGGCAGCTGGAGATGGTGCGTCATCCCGGGGCCAGTGCGGTGGTACCGTTGCTTGGCGAGCTCAACGATGATCCCGAGGTCCTGCTGATCCGGCAGTATCGCTATGCGGCGGAGGGATA
>JBBARJ010000185.1:0-1217 GCA_040399825.1 Gemmatimonas sp. | reverse complement strand
ACGATGATCCCGAGGTCCTGCTGATCCGGCAGTATCGCTATGCGGCGGAGGGATACCTGTACGAAATTCCGGCCGGCCGTCTGGATGCCGGGGAGGAGCCGCTCGCCTGCGCACATCGCGAGCTCAAGGAGGAAACCGGATATACCGCGTCGCGTGTCGAACATCTGTTCACGATGTACACGACCCCCGGCTTCACCGACGAGAAGATCCATCTCTTCATGGCGACGGGGCTCGAGGCGGGTGACTGGAAGCGGGAAGCCGATGAGTTCATGGAGTTGGCGCCAACCAAGTTGTCGCGGGCGCTCTCCATGATCGAGCAGGGCGAGATTCAGGATGCCAAGACGGCGCTCGCTTTGCTGTACACCGCGGGGTTTCGTCTGAACTGACAGGGTCTGTCCTCTTTCCGTGTCCTCTTTCAGAGACAATCTGGAAGCGGACACGGAATCCGCCGATATGGTGACGTCGGGCACAGCATGGCAAGTCGTTTTGAATTAACGACTTAGATTGGAATGTTCCCCAAAGTTCCTTCCGGCACGCGCTGTGCATGAGGTCCCGTATGTGCGACGACATGGTCTGCCGGATCGTCCGGCCATCTGGTCGAAGCACCGTGAGTCTTCGGGCTCGCGTCACCGCAGGCGGAGGACTCGATCCATGGCGGAACTGGCTCGCACGAAACTGACGTCACAGCGCACCCCCGCGGTGTCGGTGCGCGAGCATCTGCGCAGCCTCGAGGATGGCGATGTGGTGTCGGCGTTTCTCGGAGGCGAGGAACGCGCCTTTGAAGAGCTCGTCGACCGGTATCAGGGTCGGCTGCTGAACTTCGTCTACCGCACGATCGGTGACCGCGACCGCGCCGAGGATCTGGTGCAGGAAGTGTTCATCCGCGTGTACCGCCATATCGGACGTTTCGATCGCTCCAAGAAGTTTTCGACGTGGATTTACACGATCGCCTCGAACCTGGCGAAGAACGAACTGCGCAACCGCTCGCGCAATCCGCTGGTGCTCTTCCAGACGATCAAGGCCAAGTTCGAGGACGAGGATCGTCCGATCCAGTTCGAGGATGTGCACACGCGCCCGGACGACCTGTTCCGCAAGCGTCACCTGAAGGAGATGGTGGACCAGTCGGTCGGTCAGCTGCCGGCGCATCACCGCGAGGTGTTCGTGCTGCGTGAGTTGGAAGGCAAGTCGTACGAGGAAATCGCCGAGATCACCGGCGT
>JBBARJ010000184.1:0-7279 GCA_040399825.1 Gemmatimonas sp. | reverse complement strand
GTGATGATTCTCGCTGCAGTGATGATCGCCCCCCACGCGGCCTACGGACAGTCGTCTACCGCCACGATCGAGGGAACGGTACGCAGCCAGCCGGGCGCGCCGGTAACCGGCGCCGAGGCGACCGGGCAGGGTGTTCGCGCCGTCACCGACGCGCAGGGGCGGTTCCGCCTCGAGGTTGTCGCCGGATCACCGGTCGTGCTCACCGTGGTGGCCCGCGGCTATTCACCCACGCGACTCTCGGTGGGGCCGCTGGTTGCGGGCAGCATACGATCGGTGTCGGTCGTGCTCACCTCACTCGCCACCCTCGACGCCGTGTCGGTGGTCACCCCGCGGGTGCGCCCACTGCTCAACACCGAGAATGCGGTGACGGGTGGCTCGATCGAGGCGCGCGAGCTCACGTCGTTGCCCACCGATGCCCGCGACCCGATCGCGCTGCTGTACAACATCCCCGGCATTGCGCAGGCCACCGGGTTCTTCGGCGACGCGCCGCGGCTGTCGTTCAACGGCGGCAACTCGCTGTATTCGCAGAACCTGCTTGATGGGCTCGACAACAACGAAGGGTTCTTGGGCGGCCCTCGCGTGGAGGTGCCGCTGGGCGCCATCGCGCGCATGGACGCCTTGGTGAACACGTACTCCACGCAACTCGGCCGCAGCCCCGATGGCATCGTGGACCTCACCACGGCGGCCGGTCGCGCCACGCTGGCCGATGATGCGTTCGTGTATCAGCGTCCCGGTCGCCCGCTCGACGCGCGCGTACCGGTGACCTTCGGCGCCGAGCCGAACGCGTTGGCCCGCAAGCAGGAGGGCTTTCAGCGCGTGCAGGCCGGTGGCTCGTTGCGCGGTGCGATCAATCCGGCGCGCACCTTCTTCGCCACGGCCGCCGAGTACACGCGCGAACAGGAAGATCGTATTGGCTCGACGGCGCAGGCGCAGTTCCTCGGCACCGAAACCCGACAGACGTGGAAGGGATACGGTCGCCTCGATCACGGCTGGTCGCCGACGCAGACCACGACCTTGCGACTCGCCGCCAGCGCCGTGGATCGCGAGGGCGACGGCAGCGGAGTCCTCACGCCCGAAGCCGACATCACCACACGCCGCATCGGTTCGTTGTCGGCGCTGATCCATCGCAGCGCCCTGCGCGACGGACGCGCGTCGAACACGGCGTCGGTGCAGTTCGGCACCTTCCGGTGGTACTTCCCGCCGGCACGCAGCAGCTTCGCGCGACCGCAGGTCACGGTGCTCGCGCCGGACTTGTCCACGCAGGCGATTGTGGGCTCGAGCAACTTCGTATTCGACGAAACCGAACGGCAGTGGCAGTGGCGCGACGTGTTCGAAACGGCGGTCGGTGAGCGCCACACCCTGCGCGTGGGCGGTGACGTGATCGCCGGCGCGTTCCGGTTGGCGGCGGCGAGCACGAACCCAACGGGCGCCTACGTGGTGTTCAACGACGGCAACATCGCGCCGAAGGCGGGGCGCCCGCTGTCGATCACCGACATTCCGGCCAACGCGCGCGTGCAGTCGTACACCATCGACGCGCGTCCGCAGCAGGTGAATCTGTCGCAGGCCGTGTACAGCGCGTTCGTGGAAGACACGTGGCGCCCCACGTCGTCGCTCACCGTGGTCAGCGGCGTGCGCTGGGACTACGACGACATCACGTCGCGCGGCGAAAGCGACGCCGATCTCGACAACGTGCAGCCGCGCCTGTCGTTCAACTGGGTGCGCACCGAGCGTGAGGTGATTCGCGGCGGCGTGGGACGCTATGCCGGCAAGCTGCCGTATGCGATCTACTCCGATGCCATTCAGCTCGGTGCGACCGGCAACGCCGTGCTCACCTTCAGCGGGGCCAGTGCACCGGCCTTCGGCGCGGGGCCACTGCCCGCCAACATCCCCAATGCCGACGTGCAGGCGGTGCCGCGCGAAATCTTCCGCACGTTTGCGCTCGGCCTCGAGCAGCCGATGAGCTGGCAGAGCACGCTGGGCTATCAGCGGCAGGTCGGACGTGCGTGGGCGCTGAGTGCCGACGTGGTGTGGAGCGAGACGCACAACCTGCCGTGGATGGCGGATCTCAATCCGATGTCGCGCCGACTCACCGCCGCCGACTCGGTGCCGCGCATCTGCGCGAGTTCATTCTCCTGCCCGGGTGATGCGTCGCGGCCCAATAGTCCGACCACGGCGGGCTATCGCCGGCTCTCCACGGCGCAAAGCGGCGGCTCGGCGCGATACGTCGCGTTATACATGGCGGGGCGACGCGCGCTGACCGATCGCTGGCAGCTCGACGCCAACTGGGTGTGGTCGCGCGCCCAGAACAACACCGAGGACATCAACTTCTCGGCCACCCAGGGCAACTGCTTCGACACCGATCGTATCGACGCCGTGACGGGTGCTGCGTGTACGAGCGATGAATGGGCCGATGCCAACAACGATCGTCGGCACCGCGTGACCGTGCGCAGCGTGTATGAATCACCGCGCGGATTCACCGTGAGCATGATCGGTGATGCGCAAACGGGCGTGCCGCTCAACCGCCTGGCCGGCGCCGTGACCGGCAGCGGCATCGCGCGCTACGACCTGTTGGGCTCCGGCCCGATTCGCGGTAACGGCTTCATCGGCAACGCCGACCGGTTCTTCGGCGTGGCACGCAACGCCGAGCGGTTACCGGGCTTCGTGACCGTGGGTGCGAGTGCGGCGTATCGGCCGCGCGTGGCGGCGCTGCGTGGTCTCGAACTGCGAGCCGATGTGTTCAACCTGCTCAATTCGCTGGCGTGGGGCGGATACGCGAACGGGATTGGCGGCGGTGGCAGTCGCACGCAGTTCGGTCGCCCCGGTACGCCAGTCTATCTGTTCTCGGCCGCACCGCCGCGGCAGTTCCAGTTTTCGGCCCGCTACCTGTTCGGCGACCGTGGCGCACGCTGACCCATGCGCCACATGGCGCGTACACTTCGTGGCATGATCGACGAACCGTTTCGGCAATGGCTGGCGCGTCGCGCGACTGCGCCGGCGGTGGCGCTGTATCGCGCGGGGATCACGGCCAATCAGATCACGGTCGTGGCCGCCGTCCTCGGGCTGACAGCGGCGGCGCTGGTTGCGGTGCAGCTCACAGGGCTGGGGATCGCACTTTGGCTCGTGAGTCGACTACTCGACGGCTTCGATGGCATGGTCGCGCGGCTGAGCGGGCAGAGCTCGCTGTTCGGCGGCTTCCTCGATATCACGCTCGACATGCTGGCGTACTCCGCCATGGCGATCGCCTTCGCCATCGCGATGCCGGCCGATGTCGTGCTCTGGATGCTGGTGCTGCTGGGCTACGTGTTGGCGATCACCACCACGCTGGCGCTGTCATCGCTGGCCGAGAAAGCGGACCGGCAACTGGGCGGCAATCGGTCCATTCAGTTCACCCGGGCACTGGCCGAAGGGGGCGAGACCACCGCGGTGTACGTGGTCATCGCCATCGCGCCATCGGTCAGTCGGTACGTGCTGGTGGTGTGGATCACGCTGTTGGCCATCACGGCCATTCAGCGCACGGTGCTCGCTCGGCGGCTTCTGGGCTAGCACCCCTCCGCACGCTACTTCTTCTTGGTCGTCACCTTGATGACACCATTGGCCCCGGCTTCGCCGTAGATGGCCTTGGCGGCCTCCCCCTTCATGACCTCGATCGACTCGATCGACTCGGGGCTGATGGAGTTCAACGATGACGATTCTACGGTCTTCCCGTCCACGATCAGGATGCCGGTGAAGGGCTTCTTGGCGGACCCCGAGACTTCGACGACCCGCACGGGGGCGCCGTTCACGACGGCGGCCGGTAACACGCCTCTCGTACTGATCCGGATCTCCTGCACCTTACCGCCAAGCACGTTCACCGTCGCGATCTTGTCGGCCGACAGCGCATTCGCTTCGGCGCGCGTGACCTGCTTGCCGTCCACCAAGTAAATGACTTTGGTGGTGTCGAGTTTGGTCACCTGCGCGACGCGCGTCTCCACACCCTTCACGTCCATGTTCTGCAACTCGGCCGCTGTAGGCAGCTGCGACTCACAGGCGGCGAGCAGCGCGACGGCAGCCAGGAGGCCGCTGCCGATACGACGGGAGCGAAGGAACTGTGAGGGACGTGAGGTCATGGTGATCAGTCTCCGTTCGAGGTGTGAAGCGTGGTAGGAAAAGGCGGGGCTGGTAAGTGCGAGCGGCGTGCGGGCGACACCACCGTGCATCAAGCGCGGCACGTGTGACGACAGCTCGATCAGGAGCTGGCCATACTGGCGTGGCGACGCGCCGGTGCCGAGCACACGGCGATCACAATCGAGTTCGATGGCCAGACGCAAACGGGCGAGCGCGAACCAGGCGATCGGATTCAACGGCATGAGCGCGACCGCGATGCAGGCGGAGAGCAGGAGCAGCGGATCGTGCGCTGCGATATGCGACTGTTCGTGCGTGGTCACCAGTCGCTGTTCGTGGGCGGAGCGCTCCAGCAGCCAGGCCGGAACCACAATGCGTGGTGCACGCACGCCGATTACCGCGGGGCCGAGGGCCTCGGTCACGCTGACCGCAACCCCCTCAATGTTGTGAAGCACCGCCCGCGACAGCTCCGCGCGATGTCGCCGGTAACTCACGCCAAATACGGCGAGCACGAGAAGGGTGGAGAGGGGCCACACGGCGGTCACGGCCACGCGTACCGCGACCGGGGCACGATCGAGCACACCGCCGATGGTCGTGGCACTCCATTGCACCGGCGCGGTGAGCACGCGATCGACGTTGGACGACCACGTGAGGAGCGCCACGCGCCACAGGGCAGGGGATGTCGCGGCTTCGGCGGCGACGGGCGCTCCGACGGGCGCGATTACCTCGACCCGATCGGCCGACGGGGGCGCCATGCGGAGCGGCGCCACCAGCACGAGCACAAGCGACGAGAAGAGGGCGCCACTCCACAACAGTCGGTTCGGCAGCGACGGACCGGCCACCTTCTGCAGCAGCAGGGCGGCGAGGGCGAGCAGCGCGCTGACCACGAGCGCCTGCGTCATCCAGCCGATGAGGAGGGCGGGGGTCATGCGTCGTCACCCAGCCGCTCGTCGAGCAACGCGCGCATGCGCTCGAGCTCCTCGCGCGAGAGCTGCTTATCCGACACGAGCTGCGTGAACATCCGCTCGGCCGATCCCTGAAAGATCGCGTCCTTGATCCGGGTCAGGGCACTCCGTCCGGCGCGCTCGGCGGCCACGGCCGGGAAGTAGCGATACGCGCGGCCCTCGGGCTCATGCCGGACATAGCCTTTGTCCTCGAGCGTCTGGAGGGCGGAGAGGACGGAGGTGTAGGCAAGGTGTTCTTCCATCGCGTCGCGGACATCGGCCACGGTGGCGGAGCCAAGGCGCCAGAGGACGCTCATGACGGCGAGTTCGCGCGGGGGGAAGTGGACGTCGGTCATGATGGCGGGCGGTTGCTGCGGGGAAGTCAGTACTGGTCAGGCAGTAGTATGAAGATGGGTACGGGGTTTGTCAACTGGTTTTTCCGTAGGAGGCGAGTGGGGCTGATGGTTCTGGGCTCTCGGGGCGTCTCGGTCGCCCATGCGGTATCACCCCCGTGGCCCGCGGTGTGGCGCTGTGTTGCGCTGAAGGCGGTGGAGACGTCTCCTCACCGAGTGCGCGGGGATTGCCTCAACGGCCTCAGCCGGGTATCCTCACCCGACCGGCTTTCGGTGCTGTGAGGCACGGTACGCTGATTGGACAGCGGACCTCGCATCGGGTTGGCGACGTCTTTGGTATCGCACGGGAGATGGTGCGGACGACGGTCCGCGCCAACCAATCACACCAGTCATCCGACATGGTCTCCAGATTTTCCACGCGAGTTGCGCTAATGATCGGAACGCTTCGCGCGCGAGTGTCTGGTCGTGGTCGTCCGCCTTCCGAGGCGGAGCGCATGTCGTGGATCCGCGCCGGCACCGAAGTCTTGGGGTCCGTGACCGCAGTGGCCGGCAGTGCCGTGCTGGTGGAAGGCGTGTTGAACGGAGACATCCTCGGTGCCGGCGTTGTCTATGTCGCCGCCACGGGGCGTGTCCGGGGGTTCATCGAGGCCAAGGAAGTCGTTGTGGCCGGTGAAATCCACGGCGACGTCAAGGCGCAGAGCCGTTGCGAGGTGCATGCCACCGGGCTCGTGGTCGGCTCGGTGAACGCGAGCACCTGCCTATTCCTCGAGGGCGCCCGGGTGATCGGCGCGTTGAGGATCGGTCAGGTGGACGATCATGTGCCCGCGCTGGCACCGTCGGCCGCAGCGGCTCTCGTGGCACCGGGTGTCGCGAAGCCTCAAGCGGGGCGGGCGTACCGCCTTGAGCTCGATCCATGAGCGAGCCGGTCTCGGTGCCGTTGGCGCTTCCCCCGTCGGTACGCTGGCCCTTGCCACGCGTGCTGCCGGTGCGTCCCAACCGCTCCGGCCGTGTCTTCGATTCACCGTCGTACTGCTGGCGCCCGAGCGGTCCGCCCAGAAGCTCGCTGAGCCTGGCGGGTGCGTCTGCCCCGCGGCGCGAAGCGGACCGCTTGTCGTGGCGCCGCCGGCAGGTGCGGAACCGGGTGCTGGCCGTGTTTGGCGCGCTGCTCCTCGTCACAGCGGGCATCGGCAGCAACTTGCTCGACCAGATCACGGAGCGCTCGACGGATCTCTTCATCGAGCGGAGCCGCAACACGTCACTGGCGGACTGCAGCGCCGGCTTTCAGGTGGCCCTCGAGTCGCGAGTCCAGCGGACCATTGTGTTGCAGCGCATCGCGAAGGGCCGCCCCGCGATGCCGGTCATCGGGCGGGTTTCGAGTCGTTTCGCCTCGAGGCGCTTGCACCCGCTGCTCAGCACCTGGCGTCCGCATCGCGGCGTCGACATTGACGTCCGCTCTGGCACGCCCGTGCGCCCCGTCGTGCAGGGACGTGTCGCGAAAGTGGCCCGCAACTTCGGCTTCGGCCTGTTCGTCGAGGTCGATCACGGCGGTGGCGTGAGCACCCGATATGCGCACCTTCGCGAGGTGCATGTGCGACGCGGGCAGCTGGTCCGTCCGAATATGACCCTCGGCAAATCGGGGTCCTCCGGCTTTGCCAGTGGGCCACATTTGCATTACGAGGTCATGAAGCACGGTCGGCAGGTCGACCCGTTGACCTTCCAGCTCGTGGTCCTGGAACGGGTGCCGGTCTCGATCGAGCGGGTGGCCACCAGTCCGGCCCCCGGTACGCTCCCCGCGGTGGAGTTGCCTGCTGGTCCGGAGGGATCGGGGCGCCGCCAGGGTGTCGCGAAGAGCGTCACCCGAGGGGTCGGCCGGGGCGTCAA
>JBBARJ010000183.1:5842-7294 GCA_040399825.1 Gemmatimonas sp. | reverse complement strand
CGGCCATCGCGACGGCGCTGATGGCCGGCTTGTTCTCTTTGCGGGAGTCGAGCGCTTCCTGATCGTAGCAGCAGCTCCGGCGACCGATCGGGCTTTCGGCCGCGCAGTCGCAGAACGTGAACTCGGTCGCGTCGCCGCCCAGGCTGACCACGTCGGGCTCGCCGCCCGTGGCTTCCATCGCCTGCAGCGATCGCAGCGCGGAGGGGTTCCCGTCGAGCTTGGCTCGCACGTCCGACCCCGCGACGTCAGGATGCCGACGCATGTTGGCGTGGAATCGTCCGTCGAGTGTGCTGAGCAATGCGTCCCGGTCTTTCGCGTTCATCGTGTGGGCGGAGAAGGCCTGAGGTTGTCCACTTTCGGCGAGTGCACTGTCCTGAATCGAGGATACGGTACGCCGTCGCGTGGCCAACCGCAAACGCCAAGTCGATGTGATATAACGCTCTTGGACGCGGCACCGCTGAGGTACGCATCATGCACCATGTGACCGGTGAGAGGTTTCCCCGTGTCCCCTGTCGGAGCGGCACCATGTCCCGTATCTCGTTCGTTCCATTGCTGGCGCTGTCGCTGGTCGCTGTTTCCCCGCTCGCGTCGCTTTCGGCACAGGTCGTCGGGGCGCCGCGAAACGAGGTGCTCGATGTGGAGCGCTTCGCCGAGAATCAGCTCGACAATCTGGTTGGTCCGATTGCGTTGTATCCGGATGCGCTGCTGGCGCAGGTGCTGGTGGCGGCCACGTTTCCCGATCAGGTGGAAGACGCGGCGCGTTGGGTGCGCGAGCACGGCACGGACGGCATCGACGAGCAGCCGTGGGATGTGAGCGTAAAATCGGTGGCGCATTACCAATCGGCGCTCAACATGATGGCCGACAAGGGTGACTGGACGGCGACACTCGGTCGCGCTTATGCCTATCAGTCCAGCGACGTCATGGCCGCGGTGCAACGCATGCGCCGCCTGGCCGATACGCAGGGCAATCTCGTCTCGACGGCGCAGCAGCAGGTGGTGCGCGAGTCGAACAACTACGTGATTGTGCCGGCGCAGCCACGCGTGATCTATGTGCCGGTGTACGATCCGGTGTTCGTATACACCCGGCCGATCTTCAACGTCGGGTTCTCCAGCCGCTACTGGTCGTTCGGTGTGGGCTTTCCGATCGGCGGGTGGCTGAACTACGACCTCGACTGGGGCCGTCGAGCCGTGTACTACAACGGCTGGGACGACGTGTACGTGGGTTCCGGCGGTGGATGGCGTGCCCGCTCGCGGCCGTTCATTCAGGTCACGAACATCTACGTGAGCCCGCGCTACCGCGACGTGGTCGTGAACCGCAACGTGGTGTATCGCACGGTGAACTATCGCAACGTGGATCGCTACGCGGGCTATCATCGCGATGTGGTCTTCGCGCTGCGTCGTGACGGCAATCGTGACGGCAATCGTGACGGCAATCGTGACGGCAATCGTGAC
>JBBARJ010000183.1:0-5742 GCA_040399825.1 Gemmatimonas sp. | reverse complement strand
ATCGTGACGGCAATCGTGACGGCAATCGTGACGGCAATCGTGACGGCAATCGTGATGGCAATCGTGATGGGCGCCCCAATGGGCGTGGTCGGGACGTGGTGGACGACGACAACGTCAGGCGTGCGGCGCAGCCGCGTTCGTCAGGCGGATCGGCGTCGCCGGATGGCTATCGCAACGGACTGCCGCAACGCGAGGCCGGGCGGAGTGACGGCGGGCGCGGTGATGCGGCGCGGAGTGACGGGCGGAGTGACGGCCGGAGTGATGGCCGCGGCAGCGACACTCGTGGACGCGACGTGCGCGGTCGCGAGTCGCCGCGCCGCGAGGGTCGGGCGGAGCGGGCCGCGCCGCCACGCGCGCCGGCGTCCTCCCAACCGCAGGCATCACCGCAGGCCGCACCGCCGCCGCGTTCCCCGGAATCGCGTAACGCGCCCACACGCACGGCCCAACCACGGCCCCCGTCCGATGACAATCGCGGAAGCCGTGAGCGCCGGGGATCGTAACACAACGCGTCGGCTTCAACCGGCGGGACGTCGTGCCGCTCCGAAAATGACCGAAAGCGCGCTTGGCACACCCGCTGCGCGGCCAACACCGGTCCCACGTGCCCCCCAACACCACTCCTTGTAGCGACGACACCACACCACACTGTAGCGATCACACCACAAACCCCCACGAACACCAACGGTCAACCCGCTCACCTGCAGCGTGTTGGCCGTTGATCGTTTCTCCCTGCCCTGCCGCGCAACGGACTCGGCGGCAGCGGGTGCCGCAGCCCACACGAGGCTCGGCATGAAGCGAGCCCGGCCGCAAGAATTTGTCCAGCTCATCGTACCCCTCAATGGAATGCGCGCACCCAACGCTGGTGGCACCCATTGTGCAGCCAAACCCGACAACTACGCGGAGTTCATCGAGCCGCGGGCATGTGGTCTTGCCATGTACGAGCTTTGAATCGATACGCCGTCCACATGCCGTTGCGGTCCAGCGCTGGGCCACGCCCGCAGCTGTACCTTTCTTGAGGTGTTCCGAATGCGTCGTTCCCTCCCCGCCGTCGCCGTAGCGCTCACCGCACTGGCACTCGGCGCCTGCGCCGACACCCGCACGGCGGTCACGCCGACCGCGCCCGATCTGCTGGCGCCGGCACGTCAGTCCGCGGCACCGGCCGCACAGGCCAGCATCCCTGACCGCTACATCATCACCTTCCGCGCGAACGTCGCCGATGCCGTGGCCACGGCGGCCTCGATGGTGCGCGCCAACGGTGGACAGCTGCACTACACCTACGCCACCGTGCTGCGCGGGTTTGCCGCGACCTTGCAGCCGCAAGCCGTCGCGGCACTGGCCAGAAATCCGCTGATCGCGTCCATCGAGCCCGACGCCGTTGTGACGGCGTCGGCCACGCAGGCCAGCGCCACGTGGGGGCTCAATCGCATCGACCAGCGCGACCTCCCGCTGGCCGGCGGCTACACGTACAACGCCACCGGGGCCGGGGTGTACGCGTACATCATCGACACCGGCATCCTGGCCGGACACAGTGAGTTTACCGGACGCATGGCCCCCGGTTACACCGCCATCACCGATGGACGCGGCACCACCGACTGCAACGGGCACGGTACGCATGTCGCCGGCACGGTGGGTGGCACCACTTATGGCGTCGCCAAGGGCACCACCTTGGTGCCGGTGCGCGTGCTCGGCTGCAATGGGTCGGGCAGCAACAGCGGCGTGATCGCCGGGTTGGAATGGGTGGCCGCCCAGACGAACAGGCCCGCGGTCGCCAACATGTCGCTGGGCGGCGGGGCCAGCACGGCGATTGATGACGCTGTGGCCAACGCGGTGAGCAAAGGCATCACCGTGGTGGTGGCGGCCGGCAACGACAACCTGAACGCGTGTAACTACTCACCCGCCCGTGCGACGTCTGCCATTACGGTGGGGTCCACCACCAACGCCGACGCGCGCTCCAGCTTCTCCAACGTCGGCACCTGCGTAGACGTGTTCGCACCGGGCAGCAGCATCACCTCGGCGTGGTACACCAGCAGCACCGCGACGGTCACCATCAGCGGCACCTCCATGGCCAGCCCCCATGTGGCTGGCGCCGCCGCGCTGTACCTGCAAGGCGCGCCCACCGCGACTCCGGCTACGGTCACCAACGCCATTCTCACCAGCGCGACCGCCGGCAAGGTGACGGACGCCGGCACCGGCTCACCCAACCTGCTGTTGTACACGTTGGACTTCGTCGCTACCGGTGGCCCCCCGCCGAATGTGGCGCCCACGGCGTCGTTCACCAACAGCTGCACCGCCCTCGCCTGCACGTTCAACGGCAGCGCGTCCGCTGACACCGACGGCACGATCGCCAGCTACAGCTGGACCTTCGGCGACGGCACCTCGGCCACCGGCGCGACCCCCAGCAAAACGTACAGCGCCGGTGGCACGTATTCCGTGACGCTCACGGTGACCGACAACAGCGGCGCCACCGCCACGCAAACACGCAGTGTGGTCGTCACGGCGCCCGCGGCCGCCATTACGCTCACCGTTCGCATGACCAAGGTGTCGGGCCGGAACATCGCCACCTTGTCGTGGACCGGAGCCTTGGCCCGGGTCGACGTGTTCCGCAACAACAACAGACTCGCCACCGTGACCGCCAGCAGCTACGTCAACGACCTTGGCCGTAACGGCGGCACGCGCACCTACCGGGTGTGCAACGCCGGTACCACCACCTGCTCCAACAGCGTCACGGTGACGTATTAACGTCACCCACGCGTTGCGGTGCGATGTGAAACGGGGCTCGGCGTTTGCCGAGCCCCGTTTCACATCAGCGCGGATCATCTACCGATACTGCGCCATCAGTGACTGCAGTGCCGCATTGCCCGGACACAGATCGGCGAACGGCACATCCACGAGCGGGCGCTGCACCGTTTTTGCCATGGCATGCATGTCCTGCCCGCTCTCGTCGATGAACAGCAATCCGGTGGCCACTTCGTGTCGTAGCTGACAGGCACGCACGTGCGCATACGCCTGTTCGCGGTCGGTGGGGTCGTAGCTGTCGGCCGTTTTGCGGAAGCGCACCGTGCTGCCGTCGTGCATGGCCACCACCGAGACCTCCTCGCTGGTGTCCGGCGCCGTGATCTCTCGACGTAACGGCACGAAGTCCGCCGCCGAAATTTCCACTTCATGCTCGCGCGTGAACTTGTAGCTCTTGGTGGAGCCTTCGTGATCGTTGAAGGTCACGCAGGGCGAGATCACGTCGATGAGCGCGAGGCCGTTGTGCGACAGGCCAGCCTTGAGAATGGGCACCAGTTGCGCCTTGTCGCCCGAGAAGCTGCGGGCCACGAAGGTGGCGCCCAGCGTGAGCGCCAGCAGCACCGGGTCGATGGGCTGCTGCATGTTGGCTTCGCCCTTCTTGGACGTGGAGCCGATGTCGGCCGAAGCGGAGAACTGCCCCTTGGTGAGTCCGTACACGCCGTTGTTGTCGATCACGTACAGCATGCGCACGTTGCGACGACTGGCGTGTGACAGCTGACCGAGACCAATGCTGAGCGAGTCGCCGTCGCCGGAAATGCCGATGTACGTGAGGTCGCGGTTGGCGGCACTGGCGCCCGACGTGACCGACGGCATGCGACCGTGCACGCTGTTGAAGCCGTGCGACTGCTTCATGAAATACGCCGTGGTTTTCGACGAGCAGCCGATGCCGCTCATCTTGGCCGCGCGATGTGGCGGCAACGACAGCTCCCAGAACGACTGCACGAGCGCCGCGGTGACCGAGTCGTGCCCACAGCCGGCACAGAGCGTGGACATCGCCCCTTCGTAGTCGCGGACCGTGAAGCCCAGCGCATTGCGCTGCAGGCCGGGGTGTCGAACCGGTGGTTTGGCAATGGACGTCATGCGGGCACCTGGGAAAAATGGTTCGCGATGGCGGAGACGACCACATTGGCGGTGAGCGGCATGCCGCCGTAGTCGAGCACCGGCGTCATATTGTCGCGGGGCACACCGGTCTCGATCGCCAGCAGGGAACGGAGCTGTGCGTCGCGGTTTTGCTCCACGACGAACACCGCGTCGTGCGCGTCGATGAACTCACGCACGCTGCTGTTGAACGGGAAGGCCTTGATCCGCATATAATCGGCCAAGATGCCACGCTCGCGCAGGAGATCGATGGCTTCGAGCACGGCCGCATGGCAGCTGCCCAGCGACACAATGCCAACGTGCGCGTCGGGCTGCATGTGGAACTCCGGCGCCGGCACCACCGTGGCGGCGGTGGCGAACTTGCGCGTGAGGCGATCGACGACTTCCTGATACGCGTCGGAGTCTTCGGTATACGCGCCGTGCTTGTCGTGACCGGAGCCGCGCACGAAGTACGCGCCGTTGGGATGCACGCCGGGCAGGGTGCGCGCGGCGATGCCGTCGCCGTCCACATCGAGGTAGCGCGAGAACTTCTTCACCTGCTCCAGCGCCGCCGCGTCGAGCACCTTGCCGCGATCGGGCTGATAGCTGTCGTCCCACACCAGGCGCTTGCACATCCAGTCGTTCATGCCGATGTCGAGATCGCTGGCCACGAACACCGGCGTCTGGAAGCGCTCGGCCAGGTCGAACGCTGTGGTACCGATGTAGAAGCACTCTTCCGGGCTGCACGGGAACAGTACGATGTGCTTCGTGTCGCCGTGTGAGGCGTACGCGAGCGACATCAGGTCGCACTGTTGCGTGCGCGTCGGCATGCCGGTGGCCGGCCCCGTGCGCTGAATATCGTAGAAGACCGCGGGAATTTCCGTGTAGTACGCCAGCCCGATGAACTCCTGCATGAGCGAGATGCCGGGGCCCGATGTGTTGGTAAAGGCACGGGCGCCCGCCCAGCCGGCGCCGATCACGATGCCAGCCGCCGAGAGTTCGTCTTCCGCCTGAATGATGCAGTACTTGTGCAGCCCCGTGTCGGGCTCCACGCGGAAGCGCTCGCAGAAGCTGCGGAACGCTTCCATGAGCGAGGTGGACGGCGTGATGGGATACCACGCGCCCACGGTCGCACCGGCATACACGGCGCCGAGTCCGGCGGCGGTGTTGCCGTCGATGAGAATGTGGTCGCCGGTGGCGTCCATCGTCTCGAGATGGAAGGGCAGGGGACAGGCGAAGTGTTCCTTCGCATAGTCGTAGCCCAGCCGGATGGCGGTGTTGTTCGCTTCGAGGAGCTTCTTCTTCTTGGAGAACTTCTCGATCAGCATCTGCCCGATGATGTCCATGTCGATCTCGAGCAGCGCCGCCAGCGCGCCGGCGTACACGATGTTGCGTAGCAGCGTACGGTCGCGGTCACCGACGAAGGTGTCCACACACATCCGCCCGAACGGGATGCCAAGAATCGTGATGCCTTCGCGTTCGAGTTCGGCGTCGAGTGGCCACGACGAGTCATACACGAGGTAGCCACCCGGACGCACCGTGGCGATGTCTTTGGCGTAGGTGCTGGGATTGAGCGCCACGACGAGATCCACGTGCTGCGGCCGCGCGGTGTAGCCGTCCTTGCTGACACGCACTTCGTAGAACGTGGGCAGGCCTTGAATGTTCGACGGGAAGATGTTTTTGCCCGTAACCGGGATACCCATGCGGAAGATCGCCTGCATCAGCAAGCTGTTCGCGCTGGCCGAACCGGTGCCGTTGACGGTCGCCATTTTGAAGGCGAAATCGTTGATGGCGCTCATACGCACACGCTCAGATCTGCCTTCATACGCTCACCGGAACGACGGTGCCCGACGCGCTGAATGCATAGGGCAATAC
>JBBARJ010000182.1:0-7332 GCA_040399825.1 Gemmatimonas sp. | reverse complement strand
GTTCGACTATGGCAACAATATTCGCACCGTCGCGTTCGATGCCGGTATCGACGACGCGTTTCGCATTCCCGGTTTCGTGCCAGAGTACGTGCGGCCGCTGTTCTGCGAAGGCAAAGGCCCCTTCCGCTGGGTGGCGTTGTCCGGTGATCCGGTCGATATCGCGCGCACGGACGAGTTGGTGCTCGAGCTCTTTCCGCATGATGCCCAGCTGCGTCGGTGGATTGAACTCGCCCGCGAGCGTATCGCCTTCCAGGGACTTCCGGCGCGTATCTGCTGGCTCGGGCAGGGTGAGCGTGCGCGGTTCGCGCTCGCGTTGAACGACCTCGTCGCTCGAGGGGAAGTCTCAGCGCCGATTGTCATCGGTCGCGATCATCTCGATACTGGCAGTGTGGCCTCACCGTTTCGCGAAACGGAGGCGATGCGTGATGGAAGCGACGCCATTGCGGATTGGGCCATCCTGAACGCCCTGCTCAACGTGGCCAGTGGCGCGTCATGGGTGTCGTTTCATCACGGTGGCGGCGTTGGGATCGGGAACTCCCTGCACGCGGGTCAGGTGATCGTCGCCGACGGCAGCGAGCGTATGCGTCGCCGGCTCGAACGCGTCCTCACGAATGACCCGGGTATTGGCGTCGCCCGGCATGCGGATGCAGGCTACGACCTCGCGATCGCCACCGCGGCTCGTGAAGGCATTCGTATCCCTATGCAGGAAGGCTGATGCTGTCGAGTCGATATCGTCCGTGGCACGTGCCGATCTTCCTCGGGAAGTACGCATGGCTGCGTGCACGCAATCGACCGGTACTGCTCAACTTTGAAGTCACGATGCGCTGTAACGCGAAGTGCGGCTTCTGTGATTATTGGAAGACGCCGACCGAGGCGAAGCACAGTGAAATGAGCGACTTCGCCGAGATCGCGCGTCGCTTTTCGCCGATGCTCGTGACCTTCACCGGTGGTGAGCCCACACTGCGCAAAGACCTCGAGCAGATCGTGGCATCGGTGCGGAAGGCGGTCCGTTACACGTACGTGCAGATGATCACGCACGGTGCGATGCTCTCGCTCGATCGCGCAAAGTCTCTCTGGGACGCCGGAGTCGACCAGTTCAATATTTCGCTCGATTATCTCGACGAGCGACACGACACCGCGCGTGGCATCCCGGGATTGTCCTCCAAGATTCTCGACTTGGTCCCGCAGATGAAGACGGCGGGGATCGGGAGTGTTCGGTTCAATACGGTGATCAAGAACGACAATCTCGATCAGATCATGCCGATCGTGGAGCGCGCGGCCGCCCTCGGCGGCGGCGTGAATTTTTCGCTGTACACCGATTTCAAGAACGGCAACGGCGACTATCTGCTCGGCGACGGGCAGCAGCGTGAACTCGAGAAGGTCGTGCAGCAGCTTCTCGCCTACAAGCAGCGTAAGCGTGGAGTGATCACGAACTCCGACTACTATCTCGAGCAGATTCCGCGCTACGTGCGCGGCGAGATGACAGAGCCCTGCCGCAGTGGATCTACGACCATTCATATCGATCCGCAGGGCATGGTGCGCCGCTGTCCGGACTTCAAGCCGGACGGACGCTGGCAGGACTACAAGGGCTACGAGCCGATCGACTGCAACGCCTGTTTCTACGCCTGCCGCGGAGAGGCACAGGCGCCGTTGCGACTCATGTCGCGCGTGCGGGATGTGATGGCATGAGCGAGGAGCAAGCGCTGCACGACAGCGTCGTGACGCTGTTCGTGAACGCCGCGCAGACCGTGACGTGCGCCGGGCCTGCGCGCGCACGTCGTGGCGCCGAGATGCAGGACGCAGGGGTACAGTCAGGCGTTGGCGTGGCGGTGCAGGGCGATCGCATCGTCGCCGTCGCCTACGATGCGGCGCTGCGTCACCGATTTCCGGACGCGATGGAGATCGACTGCGACCGTGGCGTACTGGCTCCCGGGTTCGTCGATTCGCACACGCATACCGTGTTCGGTCGCGCGCGGTACGAGGAGCACGAACTGCGCGCCACGGGTGTGCCATACCTCGAGATCGCGCGTCGTGGTGGCGGCATTCATGCCTCGGTGCGGGATCTGCGTGCCCGCAGCGACGACGACCTGTTTGCGCGCGCGGTGCCGCGGCTGCAGGCGCTTGCCGCGGGCGGCGTAACCACGGTCGAAATCAAGTCCGGGTACGGACTCACGGTGCACGACGAGTTGCGGACGCTGCGCGTGATCCGGCGCCTCGCTGAGGCCGGTCCGCTCAACATCGTGCCGACCTGCCTTGGGGCGCACGAAGTGCCGCTCGAGTATCGCGAACGGACGGACGGCCGGGCGGCGTGGATCGACTGTCTCACGAACGAGCTGTACCCCGCGGTGGCGTCCGAACGGCTGGCGCGGTTCGCCGACGTTTTCTGCGAGCCCGGGGTGTTTACCGTGCCCGAGACGAGACGGTTGATGGAGGCGGCCCGGCATCACGGCATGGCGCTCAAGCTCCACGCGGACGAGTTGCACGATGGGGGCGCTGCGGTGCTGGCCGCCGAGATCGGGGCTACGAGTGCCGACCATCTGGCGGCCATCTCCCCCGAGGGGATCGCGGCGCTGGCCGCGTCGTCTACGGTGGCCACGCTGTTGCCAGCGACGATGCTCTTTCTGGGCACCGGACGGCAGGCCCCAGCTCGCGCGATGATAGAGGCCGGGGCCGCGATTGCCGTCGCCACCGATCTCAACCCTGGGACTTCCCCGCTGCAGTCGTTCCCGCTGGTGCTGACCCTGGCGGTCAGCCAGCTCCGGCTCTCCGCGTCGGAGGCCTGGATAGCGGCGACCGTGAACGGGGCGGCTGCACTCGGACTGGCAGGTGTCACTGGTCAATTGCGCGAGGGATTCCGGGCGGATATCGCCGTGCATGCCGCCGATGACTTCCGTGCGTTGCCTTACTGGTTTGGCGAGCGTCTCTGTCGGGTGGCGTGGGCGGGTGGGCGTGCTTGTCACCCGTCCCCCTGAACCCTAGCTTCCGCAGCGTCCGCCCTGGCGTGCTCGCGCGTTTTACGCGGCCCCGCCGATGGATCGTTCGTCCAGCTTTTCGGAGTCATTCTCGACCTCATGTCTAACGCCGCGAAGCACCGGAAAAAGGCGGCTGAGTTCGAGCAGCTGAGACAGACCGATCGCGCGATCGCCTTGTATGTCCGGGCTATCGAAGAGAGCGAGCTGGCGGGAGAGGACGTCGACGTCGCGCTGCTGAACAAGGTGGGCGACCTCGCCCTCCGTCAGGGGCGCGTTCCCGACGCCATCACGTACTACGAACGTGCCGTCGAGCATTACGCGAACTCCGGTCTGTTCAACAACGCGATCGCGCTCTGCAACAAGATTCTGCGTAATGCGCCTGGGCGCGCCAACGTGTACTTCACGCTTGGGCGGATTTGCGCCCGGAAGGGCCTCCGCGGGGACGCCACGCGGAATTTCCTCGAGTACGCCACGCGCATGCAGCAGGAAGAGCGGGTGGACGAGGGCATGCGCGCGCTCGCTGAAGTGGCAGACCTGATGCCCGAGCTCACGGAGGTGCGTCGCCTGGTTGACGACCACGCCGACCGTGCGGGAATCGTGCTGCCGCGCCGTCGTACGCCGTCGATCGCCTCCATGGCCTTGAGCGAGGAGAGCCCCCCATCCTCCTATCGGGACAAGTCGCAAGACCTGATCTTCCTTGAGGTCGACTACGGGGCTCCGGTGTCCCGCCGCACACCGGCGCATTCGACGCGCATCCCGACGCCGCCGTCCCTCGCCGTGATATCGGGGCGTACCGCTGAGGCGTCGTCCACGGCACGGTTTCCCGCGACTGCGCTGGACGCCGACGCGGAGCGGACGGTGAGTGCCTCGCTCGACGCCGTGATGCTCTTCGATCCCGCCGACGCGGTCGATGCGACCGCCGATACGACCGCAGTCGTGTTGCCGGCGATGGAGATCGCCCCGGCCGATCTGCCAATGCTCGAGCGTCTCGAGGGCCTCGAGGCGTCTGGCGATTTCGCCGATGGCGGGGCGGCCCCCCTCGAGGGGCTCACGGTCGATGAAATGGCGTTGCCCGAATTGGTGGGTGACCCGTCTGTGCATGCGCGCGACGTCACCTGGCTCCGCGGCCCGGACTGGCTCGCCGAGGTACACGAGGAACGTGGCTTCCAACCCACCGGCGATCAATCGACGATTTCCGATCCGCACCAACCTCTCGACGACGTCGTCGCGGAAGACTTCACGCACGCCGCCGACGATCCCGCAGTGGTCAGTGTCAGGCACGGCGAGACGCCAGTGCACTTGCCCGAGCTCGACTGGATCGAGACAGAGGACGTGGTGGACCTCGCGCTCGCTGGGGCGGAGGTGGGCGCCCTCGTGGAGGTGGAATCGGAGGCGGACGACGACTTCGAAATGATGGACGAGGAACCGCTGCGAGCCGCCGAGCTGCGCGCGCCGTTCCGAATCGATCCACACGATTTCATCCTGCCGGGGGAGCTGCCCCCGCTGATGCTCGGCGATGAGCTCGTCGAGGCCGGTATTGCCGCCCTCGGATCGCTTGACGAGTCTGCGGCAGGGGACGGGGACGTTCTGGCGACGGAGGACGCTACCGCCTCCAACGTCCTGTTCGAACCGGAGCCGCTCGAGGAGGAGGTCTCCACCGAAGGCGTGCTGTCAGCACACGGGTCGGTGTCGCCGTTCGAGGCGCTGGTGGGCGAGGGGCGGCCGGTCATGGTCACCCCGTCGCTCCCGATTGCCGCCGTGGCGGCCGAGGCGACGCTGGTGGCGACCTCGCGCCGGGATACGCTTCGGGCCGCCGTGGCCAAGCTGCCGCAGGACTGGTTGCTGCGCCGTCGTCTTGCTGAGGCGTTGTTCGAGGCCGGAGAACGGGATGCTGGCCTCGCCGAGCTCGACGCGGCGTTGCAGGGCCTGGTCGGTCAGGGCGATCTGCATGCTGGTGCCGATATCGCCGATACGCTCGTCCAGGTCGCGCCGGAGCGCGTGACGTTCCATCAGAAGCGCGTCGAATTGTCGGTGCGCATTCAGGATCAGGGACGTCTCCGGGTTGCGTACCTCGATTTGGCCGACGCGCTCGTTCGGACAGGCGAGGAAAACCGGGCCCGGGCCGTCTATGCGCGTGTGCTCGAGATCGATCCGTACGACGATCGGGCCCGGGCGGCACTTGGCAGCGCGGCGCCGCCCCTTCCCCCAAAGCCAGGCAGCGATGCCAATTTTGTCGATCTGGCCGACTGGCTCCGGGACGACGATGCCCCTGCGTCCACGCGCATGCGTATGCGGGAGCCGGTGATCAGTGGCGACGAACAGGCCGATTTTGATGCCCTTCTCAGGCACTTCAAGGAGGGGGTCGCGCGTTCACTTGGAGAGGATGACCACGAGAGCCATTACGACCTCGGCGTCGCCTTCAAGGAAATGGGTCTGCTCGATGATGCGATCGAGGAGTTCCAGAAGGCGCTCAGAAGTCGGTCCCACCGACTTCCCGCCTACGAGGCCTTGGGGCAATGTTTCGTGGAGCAGGGACGGCACCAAGTTGCGACGACGGTACTGTCCCGGGCGCTCCATGAACCGGGGTTGGATGACGAACAACGGGTGGGCGTCCTCTATCTTCTCGCATATTCATGCGAGGCCATGCAGCGCTGGGACGAAGCTCGTAGCTATTATCAGCGCGTGTATGCGACCGACATCCATTTCCGTGACGCTGCCGCCAGACTGGCGGCGCTCGACCAGGTAGCGCGATGATGCTTTCCACGCGGACGCCGACGGCGTTGGCGGCGGCCCTGCGCGACATACCGGCGCCCGTGCAGGACGACTTGTCCAAGGTGTCGCAGGAGTTGTGGCGCATCGTTTCCGCGGATGTGCCGCTGGTGAACGAAGTGCAAGGGCATTTGATGGGAATGAAGGGGAAACTCTTCCGGCCCACCTTGTTGCTTCTGTCCAGCAGCGTCGAACACGAACCGCCCGCACGCGCGATCACGTTCGCCGCCATCATCGAGCTGATTCACCTCGCCACGCTGGTTCACGACGATGCCGTCGATCATTCGGTACTGCGTCGTGGCATGCCGACGGTCAATGCGTTGTTCAGTCATCAGGTATCGGTGATCATGGGCGACTACCTGTATTTACGCGCGTTGCGTGAACTGGTGGCGATGGGCGATCTCGAGGCGATGAAGGCCGTCACGCAGGCCTCGAACGAGATGACCATCGGCGAAATTCGGCAGCTCGCGGCGTACGACGCGCTGGCGTTCACCGAGCATGATTACGAAACGCTGATTCGCGCGAAGACGGGATCCCTCTTTATGGCCTCCTGCGAAGTTGGCGCCCTCTGTGGTGCGCCGGCGCATCGCGAATCCCTCGCGCGATTCGGCGCGCGGCTGGGCATGGCCTTTCAGGTTGCCGACGATCTGCTGGATTACACGGAAGGCCAGGAGATGACCGGCAAACCCAGCGGATTGGACCTGAAGGAGCACAAGGTCACGCTCCCGCTGATTGCCGCGTTGCGGGAGATGCCGGCATCGGCGCGTGCCCGTGTTGAAGCACTCTTCGCGTCCGCCGAGCCGGAAGACGAGGCAATCGCCGAGGTGGTGGAGATCGTTCGCGTCCATGGCGGCCTGGACTATGCCCGTCGGCGAGCCGATCAGTTCTCCCGGGAGGCCGAGGATGCGCTGGCCAATTTGCCGGACTGCGCCGCGCGTACAGCATTGACGGACGCTATCGCGTACGTCGTGGAGCGGCGCTGGTGATGGCTCGTGGACCGTCCAAGCACCGTCCGGTGTTCCATGCGTTGGTGCTCGCCTCCGGATTCGTGGCCGGAGGGTTGTTCACGCAGGTCGCCCGTCGGTTTCTCCCCGCCGGCGCGGTCAAGGAGTTCTTGACGACCGGTGTGACGCCGGCAATCGGGCCGCTTCCGATTGACCTGATTATATTGAAGTTCGCTGTTGGACCTGTCGCCCTGGATGTCTCACTGTTGAGCCTCCTGGGAGTATTGATCGCCTACCTGATCGCGCGGTCCCTCTTCTAGGAGTTTCTTATGGGTTTACAGAATTTTGGTTTCATGGAGATCATGATCATCCTTGTGATTGTGCTGCTTCTGTTTGGAGCCAAGCGCATTCCGGAGATCGCCGGTTCGTTCGGCAAGGGTATTAACGAGTTTAAGCGCAATCTGAGTGATGCGCAGCGTCAGATCACGGAGCCGGCTCCTCGCAACGATCGCGTTGGCGGTGGAACCGCAGAGCAGACCACGGCCGAAGAAGAGCGCCCCGAGCCTAAGCGTTTGCTCAACTGATCGTTGATCTCGTTCCGACAAAAAGCCCCCGCGATGCCGAGCATCGCGGGGGCTTTTGTGTGC
>JBBARJ010000181.1:0-7360 GCA_040399825.1 Gemmatimonas sp. | reverse complement strand
ATGAAGGGACGCACGTGCAACTCGGGGTCGAAGTCGCTACCAAGTACGGTGAGAATCCGCTGGTGGTGAACTGCATCGCGGCCCACCATGATGACGTGCCGCACGAGAGCGAGGTGTCGGTCCTCGTGCAGGCCGGCGACAGCATTTCGGGGTCGCGTCCTGGTGCGCGCCGTGAGGCGTTTGAGACGTACGTCAAGCGACTCGAGGGTTTGGAGAAGATCGCGTCGAGCTATCGCGGCGTGGAGCGGGTCTTTGCCATCCAAGCGGGCCGTGAGATCCGCGTGGTGGTGACGCCAGAACAGGTGGACGACATGCGCATGACGGCACTATCCGAAGAGATCGCGCGTCGTATTGAGTCTGAACTGCAGTATCCGGGGCAGATCAAGGTGGTCGTCATTCGTGAGAGCCGGGCGGTGGACTTTGCGCGCTGAACTGATCGACGGGAAGGCCATCGCGGCCGACGTGCGGGCGGATGTCGCGCGCGAGGTCGCCGCGCTGCGGGCGCGTGGCGTTGTGCCTGGGCTCACAGTGGTTCTCGTTGGCGAGGACATCGCCAGCGCGACCTATGTGGGCGCCAAGGAAAAGGCGTCCCGCGAAGCGGGCATGACGGGCGGCACGATTCGTCTGCCGGCCGATACGACACAGGCGGCGTTGCTGACGCTCATCGAGCAGCTGAACGGTGACCCGGCGGTGCACGGTATTCTGGTGCAAATGCCGCTGCCCACGCACATCGATCCCGATACGGTGATCCGGCACATTCGGCCCGACAAGGATGTCGATGGGTTCCATCCGGAGAATGTCGGTAAGCTGCTGATCGGGCATACCGATGGCTTCGTGTCGTGTACGCCGGCAGGTGTGATCGAATTGCTGTTGCGCAGCGGTGTGGACACACGTGGGGCGGAGGTGGTGGTGGTCGGTCGCAGTAACATCGTCGGCAAGCCGATGGCGGCGTTGCTCGTGCAGGCGCGGGCCGGTGGCGATGCGACCGTGACGATCTGTCACAGTCGGACGAAGGACCTGGCGTCGCACACGCGTCGGGCCGATATCCTGATTGTCGCGGCGGGGCGTGCCGAGATGATCACGGGGGACATGATCAAGCCCGGTGCCGTGGTGATCGACGTCGGCATGAACAGCGTGCCCGATGCCACGCGCGCCAAGGGGAGTCGGCTGTGCGGTGACGTGCATTTTGCGAGCGCGGTGGAGGTTGCGTCGCGGATCACGCCGGTGCCCGGCGGCGTTGGACCGATGACGATCGCGATGTTGTTGCGCAATACCGTACGTGCGGCTGAACGCACGGTGAGCTGAGCCGCGTGGCCGGACGCCGTACCAGCGGATATCAGAGCTACGGGCCGCCGGTGCCGTCCGATGAGGCGCCCGGCAGTGCGCCGGAGTCGGCGATTGCCGTGCACACCCTCACCAGTGCCGCCAAGGATCTCATCGAAGGCGCGTTTCCGCCACTGTGGGTGCGTGGTGAGGTCAGTGACTTCAAGGCGCATCGGAACGGGCATTGGTATTTCGCGCTGCGGGACGCCGAGGCTCAGGTGAAGTGCGTGATCTGGAGTGCGGCCGCCAAGCGTATTCCGGCCCCGCCCGACGACGGCATGCAGGTACTGGCCTACGGCCAGATGACCGTGTGGCCGGTGCGTGGTGACCTCCAGTTTTCCGTGCGCGCGCTCGAAGCGGAAGGCGATGGCCTGTGGCGCAAGGCGCTCGAACGCACCCGGCTCAGTCTCGAGAAGGACGGGTTGCTCGATCCGGCCCGTAAGCGGGCGCTCCCGGCGTTTCCGCGCCGGATCGCCGTGATCACGAGCCCAGATGGCGCGGCCATGCACGACATCATCACCGTGGCGCGGGCCCGCAGTGCCGACGTGGAGATCGTGATTGTCGCCGCCAAGGTGCAGGGTGAGGGCGCACCGGAGTCGCTCGTCTCGGCGATTGCACGCGTGAGCCGGTGGCAGGACGCCGACGTGCTGATCATCGGTCGCGGCGGGGGGGCACGTGAAGATCTGTGGGCATTCAATGACGAGCGGGTGGCCAGGGCGCTCGCGGCCTGTCCCATGCCCACGATCTCGGCCGTCGGCCACGAGGTCGATGTGACGATCTGTGATCTGGTCGCCGACGTACGGGCGGCAACCCCGTCGTCGGCGGCCGAATTGGCGGTCCCATCACGTCGCGAGGTGATCGCCCGGGTCGAGTCGCTCGGCAGTCGTCTCGCCGCGGCGGCGCGCCGTCGCGAGGACCGCGCCGTCGCCTCGCTCTCGCAGGTGCAGAAGCGCCTCGGGCTCGCCGCCACGCGTATCGTCGAGCGCCGTCGCGCCCGGGTGGAGTCGCTGGCCGGCCAGTTGCATGCGCTCTCGCCCCTGAGCACACTGGCGCGGGGGTTTGCGGTGGCGCGAACGCCAGAGGGCGCTACTTTGATCGGGCGGGATCAGTTCGTATCCGGTGCCCCGTTCGATCTGTGGCTCCGGGACGGGATTGTGTCCGCGATCGCTGGCGAGGGGCGTCCGCTCCCCGAGTCGATTCCGGGATTTCCATCTGAGGAGGGCGTATGAGCTTCGAACAGTCACTGACCCGCTTGGAGGAGATCGTGCGCGAGCTCGAGCGCAACGACGTCGATCTCGAACAGGCCTTGCGCCTGTTCGAGGAAGGCATCACCCATCTGCGGTCGGCCGGTGCGGCGCTCAAGACGGTCGATGCGCGGGTGCAGCAGCTCGTCGAGGCGGCCGATGGCTCGTTCTCTGTCGTCGAGCTCGGTGGTTGAACCGATGACACCAGTCGGAACCAGTACCGAAACGTCCGGCCCGTCGTTCGCCTCAGAGCGCGCGGCGGTGCAGCAGGCCCTCGACGCGTTTTGCGCGCGCTGGCTCGGCGACATCGCGCCGCTGACCGCTGAGGCCATCCGCTACTCGCTCCTCGGGGAAGGGAAGCGTCTGCGCGCCATTCTCCTGCTGGAGGCCTATCGTGCCTGCGGCGGCACCGGCGATGCAAGAGACCTTGCCGCCTCGGTCGAGGTCGTGCACGCGTATTCGCTGGTGCACGATGACCTGCCGTGCATGGATGACGATGACGTCCGGCGCGGGCGTCCCACGGTGCACCGAGTGTACGGCGTCCCCGTGGCGACCGCCGCCGGACTCGCGATGGTTCCGATGGCAGCGCGAAGCGCGTGGCACGCCGCGAAGGCGATGGGACTCTCCGACGCGGTCGCCGGTGACATTGTGCGCGATCTGATGGATGCGTCCGGCGCCGGCGGGATGATTGGCGGGCAGCTGCTCGATCTCGAGGCCGAAGGGGTGCATCTCACCCTTGAGGCGTTGGAGCGGGTCCACCGGCTCAAGACGGGGGCGTTGATCATGGCCTCCGTTACCCTTGGGGCTCGGGCCGCCCTGGCTCCGGCGTCGCGCCGTCTCGCCCTCGCGCGCTATGGCGCCTCGATCGGTCTCGCCTTCCAGATCGCTGACGATGTCCTGGACATCACGGCGACGACAGATCAGTTGGGGAAGACGGCTGGTCGCGACATCGCCCTGCACAAGAGCACCTATCCCGCCCTCCTGGGCGTGGATGGAGCGATTGAGCGCGCTGTCGCGTTGGTTGACGAAGGATGCCGGGCGCTGGCCGATGAAGGGCTGTTGACGCCGACGCTCGACCAGTTGGCCCGCTACATCGTAGAACGGCGGTCCTAGGCGGCCGCGATGCGCCCGACATCCGCTTTGCTCCCGTGTTGTGATTCGCCGAATCTGCTCGCTCTACCTGACCGTCGTACCTGACCGCCGCGAACGTCTCCCGCGACGCACATCCTGACTCCGTCATGTCCATTCTCGAAGGCATCAATTCACCCGCGGATCTCCGTGGCCTGTCGCGCGATCAGCTCCGCACGCTCGCGCAGGACATGCGCGAGCGCCTGATCGACGTCTGCTCTCGCACCGGCGGCCACATCGGCGCCGGGCTTGGCGTCGTCGAGCTGACGATCGCGCTGCATACGGTCTTTGAAACGCCGACGGACCAGCTGGTGTGGGACGTCGGACATCAGGCGTATCCGCACAAGCTGCTGACGGGCCGGAATTCTGAGATGGAGTCGCTGCGACAGGAAAGTGGATTGTCGGGCTTCCTCAAGCGGACCGAGAGCGAATACGACACGTTCGGCGCGGGACATGCTGCGACGGCGATTTCTGCAGCACTCGGTATGGCGGCCGGACGCGACGTGCTCGGCGAGCAGTTCAAAGTGGCCGCCATCATCGGTGACGGTTCGATGGGCTCGGGTCTCGCTTACGAGGGGCTCAACAACGCCGGGCATTCGGATCGGGACATCATCGTCGTGCTGAACGACAATGAGATGTCGATCGCGCCGAACGTCGGTGCGATGCACAAGTATCTCACGAGCATTCAGCGCAATCCGCTGTACAACCGGTTGCGCTCACGGATCGGGGATCTGGTCGACAATGCCCCGGCGCCCTTCGCCGGTGTGAGCACCCTCGTGCGGAAGTGGGAAGAGAGCATGAAGTCGCTGCTCACGCCCGGTGTGCTCTTCGAAGAACTCGGATTCCGGTACTTCGGTCCGATCGATGGACACGATCTCGATGCGTTGCTCGAGACGTTCACGGCGGTCCGCGCGATGAATACCCCGCGCTTGGTGCATGTGATTACGAAGAAGGGCAAAGGGTTTCCCGCCGGCGATCACGGCGAGAAGTGGCATGCCCTTCCTCCTGGACACGATCCGGCCACCGGTAAGCAGCTGGCGGTCTCCACGGCCAATCCCGCGTACACGGCGGTGTACGGCAAGGGGCTGGCCGAACTCGGTGCCGAGCGCAAGGACATCGCCGTGATCACGGCCGCCATGCCGACGGGTACGGGCACGGTGCCGTTCGCGACGGCCTTCCCCGAGCGGTTTTTCGATGTCGGGATCGCCGAGGGGCATGGCGTTACGTTCGCCTCGGGACTGGCCACGCGTGGTGTGCGGCCCATCGTAACGATCTACTCCACGTTCCTGCAGCGCGCCTACGACAACATCATTCACGATGCGGCGCTGCAGAAGCTCCCGGTCGTGTTCGCAATGGATCGCGCCGGCCTGGTGGGCGAGGACGGTGAAACGCACATGGGGCTGTACGATATCGCCTACATGCTCACCGTCCCCGGCATGACGGTTGCGGCGCCCAAGGACGGCGCGGAGATGCTTGGCCTCTTGCGTGCGGCCGTGGAGCACACGGACGGGCCGTTCTGCTTCCGCTATCCGCGTGATGCGTCGCCGGACATTCCCGGCGCGATGTCGCAGATTGCCGCGACGCCGTATGCGACCTGGGAAGTCCTGCGTCGCGGTCGCGATGTGGCGATTCTCGCCGTCGGCACCATGGTGAATTCAGCGCTGGCGGCCGCCGACTTGCTCGCGGCCGACGGCTTGGACGTCACCGTGGTGAACTGTCGATACATGAAGCCGTACGACGAGGTGACGCTGAACGCGATTCTCGCCAGTCACACGCACGTGCTTACCGTCGAAGAGGGGACCGTCGTCAACGGGTTCGGGGCGTTTATCAGCGCGGTGATTCACCAGCAGGCACCGACGGTGCGCACGTCGGTCCATGGCGTGCCGGATCGCATCATCTATTCGGCACCGCGCAAGAAGCAACTCTCGTCGCTTGGGCTTGACCCGGCCGGAATCGCGGACCGCGTGCGTGCGTTGCACGAGTCTGAAGCACTCGCCGGTTGATGCGCGTCGGCGTCATCGGCCACAAGGGGTACGTTGGACTGCCCGCGATCCTCGGCACGCTGCTCGACATCGCGCCCGCGCTTGGACTGACGCTACTGTTTGAGAAGGAACTCTGGGAGATCGCGGAGCAGGGCGGACAGCTCGAGACGCCGGAACAGATCGATGCGTTGTTTACGCTTGGCGGAGACGGGACACTGCTGCGCGGCGCCCGCTTTCTCAACGGGCGCACCGTGCCGATTCTCGGCATCAACCTCGGCCATCTGGGATTCCTGACGGCGTGCAGCGGTGATGAGTTCGAGGCCGGCGTGCGCCGCTTCGCGGCGGGTGATTTCGTGTCCGAGCCGCGCATGGCGCTCGAATCCTGCGCACTCAATCGCGATGGTGTCGAACGGTGCAGCTGGCTCTCGCTGAATGATGTCGTCTTGCACAAGGGCGGCTTCGCGCGCCTGGTGAAGTTTACCGTATTCGTGGACGATGAAGCCATCGGGTCGTACTCGGCCGATGGGCTGGTCGTCTCCACGCCGACCGGCTCGACGGGTTACTCGCTGTCCGCGGGTGGCCCGATTGTGGTGCCGACGGTGGAGAGCATTGTGCTCACGCCCGTCTCGCCGCACACGCTCGCCATGCGCCCGCTGGTGCTGCCGCCGCAAGTCGAAGTCAAAGTGCGTGCGGATGATGGGCCTGAAGAACTTTTGGTGACGATCGACGGTCAGGTCGGGACTACCTTCACCGGTGGCGAGACGTTGGTGGTTCGCCGGGCGCGACACGCGGTGCAGATCGTGCGCTTTCCGGGCACCACCTTCTTTACGCGATTGCGCCGGAAGCTCGGGTGGGGTGGACTATCCGAGCGCGACGGCGAGACGATTTGAGGAGGTAGCGCATGCTCGTCGAGCTCCGCATTCGCAACGTGGCAGTCATCGATACGGTCGCCTTGCCCCTCGGCACGGGGCTCAACGTGCTGACGGGCGAAACCGGCGCCGGCAAGTCCCTTATCGTTGGCGCGCTGGGCATGCTGCTGGGTGAGCGGGCGGCCACCGACCGCGTGCGTAGCGGGGCCGACAAGGCGACGGTTGAGGGCGTATTCGAGCCGGGCTCCCTGCCGGCCTTGCGCGCGATGCTCGATGAGCGCGGCATCGACGCCGACGACGAGACGTTGGTGCTCAAGCGCGAGATCGGCAGTAACGGACGCTCTCGGGCGTGGATCAATGGATCGCCGGTCACCGCCGCCGTCCTGGCGGAGGTGGGCGCGCGATTGGTGAGCGTGCTTGGACAGCACGATTCGCGTCAATTGGTCGATGCCGAACATCAACGCGATGTCCTAGACGCGTTCACCGGCGCGCTCGAAATCCGGGCGCGCGTTGCCGACGCCTTTGCGCAGCTCGGTGCGCTGCGCAGCCGCGAGCGCGAGCTCGAGGTGCGCCGTCAGGATGCGGCGAAGCGTGCCGACTATCTGCGCTTCGTTGCACGCGAGATCGACGAGGCCAATCCGGTCGTCGGCGAGGACGAAACGCTCGATGGTGAGATCCGTCGCTTGTCGCATGCGGAGGAATTACAGACGTTGGCTGCGCAGGCCGCCACGGCGGTCTCCGGGGACGAGCGCGCCGCGCTGACGCGTCTTGCCAGTGTGCGGCGCGCGCTCGTGTCACTCGAACGCATCGATCC